>JAYTOT010000225.1:0-1347 GCA_043747645.1 Pseudomonadota bacterium
TCTTATTATTTGCCGGGGCGTACCAAGGTTCGGAGCCCGAAGGGTTTTGATTCATAGGGGCAACCTCTATCTGATTTAATAGATTAAGGTCTAAACTGAATGTGGCAAAAAATCTACAATTCTGAGTTCCGGACGACGATTTCCTTTCCAAAAAGAAATGCGACCTTCAATTACGAAATCTATTTTAGAACCCATTACTATGCGAAGATCTTCAGCCAATCCAAATGCTGTAAACCAATTTTCGGAGCCAAAAGAGTCCGAAAGTTTCACTTTTGCATGATTTGCTTCGACAGATTTCCCGATGCTCTTAATTTCAGCAATTTCGATATTTTTAACGAGCCAGCGTGGTCTGGGGTTTTCAATTCCATAGGGCTCAAACATGCTGAGCTTTTCTAAAAAGGGCGCCGTGAAGGTGTTGAGCTGCGCAAGGCCGTCGATGTGCAGGGGGTGCAAAATATCGGCTGGTGTTAAAAGCATTTCTGCTTGTTCGTTGAGGTATTCGATAAGCCAAGGTAAATTTTCAGGTTCAATTGTGAGGCCGCAAGCATGAAAGTGACCACCAAATGCAATAAATTTATGGCGTACTTTATTCAAGACAGAAAATAAATCGAAGGCGTGTGTCGATCGACCGCTTCCTTTTATTTTTCCATTCAAGGTACATAAAGCTAATGTTGGTCTGTAAAAGCGCTCTAAAACACGGCTTGCCACAAGGCCTACTACGCCAGAATGCCAAGTGTCGTGGTGTAAAACAAATGCAGCTGGCAATGATTTCATATTTGAAATTTTGTCGAAGGCCTGAGTGGTCATCTGTTTTTCAATTTGCTGACGCGAAGTGTTTTCGGCATGCAAAAAAGCTGCCAATTCCGCAGCTTGCAGGGGGTCAACTGTCGATAAAATATCCGTCGCCGCCAATGCTGTGCCCAGTCGCCCAGCAGCATTCAGGCGAGGCCCAATTTTAAATCCTATGTCTGAGGCGTCTAACGGAGAAGCTCCATCCCATCCTGCTAATGTGAGGAGTTGTGCAATACCAGGGCGTATTCTTTGGTGTATATTTTCTGCCATAACTTCGAGTCCGACGCGGCAGAGAATATGATTAACACCGTCTAGAGGCGCCATGTCTGCAATAGTACCTAAGGCAACAAAGTCCAAAAACGATCGTAAGCTAACATTGGAGGCTTTCGAATTTCCTGCGGCAATAAGTGCTGCGCGCAATGCAGTCATGAGGCAAAAAGCAACTCCGACGCCTGCAAGCATGCGGTAAGGGTAAGGGCAGTCGATTTGCTTTGGATTTAAAATAGCGAAAGCCTGAGGCAGCTCAGGAGGCAAATCGTGGTGGTCAGTTATGAT
>JAYTOT010000226.1:0-2216 GCA_043747645.1 Pseudomonadota bacterium
CCACTTTTCAGGATCAGACTTAATCTTGTCAGCATTGCATAATAGTGTTGTTAAATAGTCCACAGGACTAACACCGTTGAGATGGGCTGTCATACACAAAGTTATCATCAGATCGCCAACACCGGCGCCGGTTATCGTCTGAAAAAAAAGCGAATTTTTGCGGTGTAGAATAGGTTTTTTCAGTGCTCTTTCGACGTCGTTTGTGTGCAACGGAGCATTTTCAATTCTACAAAACGCACTCAGCTTTTCAAAGTGCCGAATTTGGTACGCAAATGCATTCCAAATTTCTCCTAGCACCCTGCATTCGGAAAGCAATTCAGATTCGGCTAAATTTCTGATTTTTAGCATGAGAGGCAACGAGTGTGTAGCATGATATTCAAGTCTATTTTTAGAATCAAGTGTATTTGCGTATCGATCGTTCTTAAAAATAATTTTGTAGAGTTTTAAAATTTCGTGGCCATTTTTTGGAATGTGTTTTCCGAGATCTACAATCTGCCGGCGAGCATGGGAATTACAAAGAGCATGAACAACATCTTGGTGAATGTATTTCAAATTGCTCGCAAGAGCGTCGCAAGCAACAACCAATGGCCCGCAGTCTTTTTCTCTAAATGCGATAATTTCTTTCAGATACTGTCCGGCATCAATAGCTGCGGTGTGATAAAATGCAATTCTGTTTCCGTCTTTGAATTTAGAAAGGTAACAACTCGTGTTGATTCCAATTCTACAATTTTTATCACCACCATTTCTTTTTTCGCGACATTCTTTTTCTTCAATAAGAATGTGATTGTGGGTGTGATCCATCCAAATCAAATTAGAATTTGCTGTTTTGTATTTCATATGCTTAAAAATTGGCATCAACAAATCAGCGGCGGATTCAAACAATTTCCACTGCGTGCTTTCTGGCACTCTAAATCCGAGATGTTTTGTCGCTGTATCAAGTCTGTGACTCGCAAATCCGCAGAAATAGCGAAAATAAGCAAGTACGGCTATGGCGCTTGAGTGATACCTGCCGATGCATTCTTTCGCAACTTTATCAGGAAGTGGCGATGTTTCAGAATGGCCGCAAGATTTGCATTCAATAGATTCCTGGATATGCAAATTTATTTTCATTATGGCACGAGCAGAAATTACGGTCGTTTTGCGAGCAATTCCTTTGGAATAATTGCCCTTGCAGAAATTACGGTCGTTTTGCGAGCAATTCCTTTGGAATAATTGCCCTTGCAGAAAGGGCAAGGTTCTCCAATTTTATGGCTCGTCTCTGAGTGATGAATGATTTCTGCTGAAGAAATATTTGAAAGCATCCGGCGCCCATGGCCCTTGCCTTTAGTCACTGCATTAGGATTCTTTTTTTGCCTTTTGGCGTCTTTTAGTTTTGGTTTTTTCTCCGCAGGACTCGATTTGTCGTCGGATTTATTCTGCTGTTCTGCATCTGGATTATCGGTGTCAGATAATGCACCAGATTAGCTTGATTCTTCATTATTATCAGTTACTATTTTTGAATCAAATTCTTTTGCGGAATCGGGAGTGGCATTTTCGTCAGTGGAGTTATTTTTTTTATCCGGCACATCTCCAATTTTATCCGAGTTAGAACCAAAAGCTATTTTTTTCAATCTTTCACTGCTTATTTCAGAGTCAATTAATTCCTGAGATAATTGCTCGAAGCTATGCAATATTTGAATTAGTTCTGACTTGTCATCGTTGGTCCAATTTGTTCCTGGAATTAAGCCTTTAAATTTAACAATAACCTGTGGCGATGGAATTGTGATGCTAATTTTCGCCACTAGATATTTACCAAGTAAGTTGTTTATCTCTACAATAGATAACTAGATCGTATTTGATTATTAATCAAGTTTTCTATGTAGAATAAATGTATTTCTTAGCTATATTTTGCGATATGGGGCTGGAAAATATGCTGCTTTTGCATGTCCCCCATTCAGAAGAATTTGTAATTCTGCAACCGCCAGTTCGCTCATTTTACTTCCGCCTGTTGGCCACCAAGGTATTTTTCCTTCGACTTGTTTTCCCGTTATTAACCATATTTTAGAGCCATCGAACATCAGAACTCGTAGCATATTCGAACGTTTGTTTTTAAAAACAAATACTGCTCCGCTCATCGAATTTTTTAAAAGTATCATTTCACAAAATAGCGACAGACCTTTAATACCCATTCCAAAAGAAACGGGTTCATGCACAACAAATACATCATGGCCATGAGA
>JAYTOT010000227.1:0-32216 GCA_043747645.1 Pseudomonadota bacterium
TGATCATGCCGGCGCCTTGGTCGATCCAGGTGTATTGTCCGTCGCGCTTTTCGCCAGTGATTGTGTTGTAAGATTGCACGTCGAACGGACGAGCTCCTGCAATAACAACTCTGCGAAGAGTTTCAGCATCGGTGGGCAATGGTGTGGTGGCGTGAATGACATTGTATTTTTTAGCAGCGTCGAGAAGCAAAGTAATTGCTCCTGTTGCAGCAGGGGCAGCCATGGATGTTCCCCAATAAACATCGAGACCTTGACGCGAACCCGCAGGTGCATTGAGTTGAATAGAGCTTAACTCTGTTCCAGGAGCGGAAATATTAGGTTTGAAACCGCCTGAAGCAGATGGTCCACGGCTGCTGAAAAACAGCATGAAATCTTCTTCAATGCTTGAGTTTTTATCCGATTTTCCAGCGCCCAACCATTGATATTGGCGTGTGATCATGGCGCGATTTGCTGCTGCACCAACACTAATTGCTTTGTGCGAAGTAGAAGGCGAACCGATGGTATTGCGACCAGGACCAGAGTTTCCTGCAGAAATGACGAATAATGTGTTGTAGAGGTCCGTGAGGCGTGAAGTGACTACGTCGCCAACAGCATAGCCGTCGTTTTCTGGAGACAAACCACCAATAGAAAAGTTCACAACTTCGGCGCCGTTTTTGGCAAAGTCGATGGCGGCAAGGGTTGCTGAGCAACCAGATTGCACCGCGCAAATGCGGTTCGACATAATTTGCGCGTTTGGCGCTGCACCACGTGCTAATGTGGAGTCGTCGTCGTTGCTAAGTGTTTTACGTGCAGCAACGATTCCGGCAACGTGAGTGCCGTGGTTTCCGTGGTCAAAGCCCACAACAGAAGCAGACATGGCTGCAACTTGTTCGTTTGCACTGTTCAGCAAAAATGTGTCTTTAAGGTCGTAACCAAATTTTTCAGAAAAAGAAGTTACGAGTTCTTTGGACGTATTCCAGTTGCCAACGCCATTGCTCTTGCGGAAATCGCCTTTTCCAGAAATGTCTAAATAGACTTTGCCTTTAGCGCCTTCTTTTCCAGGAACATAAATAGCCCAAAGGAGATCGTCTACTTTGCCATTGGCATTAATGTCATTAAATTCGTCGTCAGATTTTTTAGAAAATAAGGCTTCGTTGTAAACACCAAGCCTGGCTCCATTTTCGGCAGTTAAAAGGATAGCTTTGAGCTCGCGGCTTACTAAAATGGGAGTATTTTCTACCTTGCTAAATTTGTCTGCTACGGGGCGTGCTCCGCTGCCTGCAGGTGTTTCGAGGTATTCAGCATTTAAAATAAGAACTTCATCTGCGCTCACACCTTCGGGAACTTCTTTTTCTGTGGGTGTTTTTACTTCAAAAGCACCCATGCGGTTAAAGTACATTGTACCTTCGCCGGTGAAGTCTTTCATGTAAATAATTCTGGAGTTACCTTTATCATCTGTAAACGCCGGATGATTAAAGGTGATTCCTGTGTCGCCAACGCCCATTTTAACGCTGCTGCCGTCGACTTTTACGCCCAATTCAGCTTCGACTTGTGCCTGAAATTCAGGAACGCCCATGCTGCGCAATCCGCTGAAATCCGCTGTGCCGTCGCGGCCATCGGACGAAATTTTTTCGTCGTTGAGCGATTTGCTAAGATCTTTAATTGCTTGAATCGAGTTGACATCTACAACAACGGGTTCAACAAGCATTTGCGGAACTTTGGTGACTTGTTGGAGTTGTGCATAATTTTCGTAGGGAACCCAAGCAGTAAAATAGCCAACGCTTGGCGATATTTCGGAATCTAAAATAGTAATGCTATCTGAAATTCGTTTGATTGCTTGTTGAATTAGAGAATTTAAGCGAGCATCTTTAAGCTTTTCGCCCTCTGACAGCATTGCGGATTCGCGTTGCGTTGCAACAAACTGAGCATCTGTTAAAGCCCCGTGGATTTGTATAAAAGTACGGCCTTGAATGACGCGAACCGGTGTAATGTTTCCGCCTGGATAAACAACAGAAGGAGAGTCGGGAGTTAATTTAGGAAGACCAGAAGAAACGGTGATTCGACCCTTAAATTCTTCTTGTGTATTATTTGTAGGAGCTTGATTTTGATGTTGTTTTTTATGGAAAAAAGAACAGCCTATGAGAGCATTTGTGAGGGTGAGGCTTGAAAGAAGAGTCAGTGTTAATGCGCGAGAGTTGCCAATTTGCAACTTGTTTGCCACTGAATTTTGATTTTTAAGACTCTTTTTTTGCCGGCTGAGACTCATGTACGAACCCTCCTAAAAAACCCATCGAGAAAAAAGCCACAAAACTTACTAAAAAATAAGAATTTATTTTTTGAAGTGCGCAATATCGGCTGTGCGGCCAATTGCAATTGATACCTTTTTTCGGATTTGTGTCAATGACTGCAAGGATCTTTAATGAGCGCGAACTTTCTCGAATTAAAGCTGTGCTATTCTCGTCGCGAGCGCCACAGTTTTTAGCCATGTGATATCTTGGGGGTGTAAGATGATTCACTTGAAGAGTAGTAAATTTTTAAGTGCCTTTGCTCTACCGGTATTGGTCTTTCCGGGGTGCGTCTCAAATCCAGACCCCTCACAAGAAGTGAGCTATGTACAAATTCAAGCAGCAAGGTCGCCCAATATTATTAAAAGCATTAATCCTGTAACACCTGATTTACCTCGGATTGATTCCGGCGACATTCCAACCTATTTGTTTCACTGGACCAGGTCTGTTAAGGCCTTGGAAAACCCTAAAAATTATGTTGAACTAGAAGCAAATACGAGCGAAAATACAAATGAAAATATTTTAGAATTTAAGCCTGCAGGAGTTGGTTTCTACGCCTGGAGCGACCCCGTAACCGCAAGTACTTTTGGGGAAATATTAGTTTCTGTGCCGGTAAAATCGCATCAAATGATTTCGTATATGGGTTTTGCCGGAAAAGACCCTTGGGCAGAAATCAATATGTTAAAAGGCGAAGGAAAAGACTATTTAACAGAATTACGCAATGAATCAAAAAGAAAACACGATGGAATTTACTTTTATTGGACCGGCGGGACTAATTTTTTAGGTGCTCACACAATTGCTTTTAAAAATACAAATTTGTTAAATTTGGCCGATGCAAAAGTATTTGATTGCCGCAATTCTAAACCATTTGCGTCGCATATTGCATTAAAATCGTCGGATTTGTTAAATTGGAACAACGTGCTCAAAAATTACTGCGATCAGATGCAGTTTGTGCGTGAGTACCGAGAAAATTCTTCGTATATGAAAAATTCATTAGGAAAACTTACCGATTACGGAGTTATTCAGGCAATTTATTCAGAGATAGTGCATGAACTCCCAGAAGTTAAAAAGGGCATAGAAAATATTCTTTCAAAAAGTGATGCAAATGTGAAGGCGCCATTTTGTTTTTCGAGCTTAGAAAATTCAAAGTCCATTGGTTTGCTTGGCAATTTAGAAACGAAAATGTCTTGTAAAATGGAGCTTAAAAAGACTCTGGAGGCCGGCCTGGAGTCAAGCCCCGAAGGTACTTTGGGGCGATTTGGAAACGACCCCCAAGGCAAAACATATTTGTTTGAAGCTAAATTATTTTTGAAAGAAATGGGATACTTGGATTCGGATTTAAATATTGATGATATTGATACATTAACAAGTAAAGTAATTGAGAAATGGCGAAAATCTGCAGCCGCTACTAGGGCCGAAGAATTGATGAGCGGCCTAGAAGTTATGAAAACAGAGCTGGCCACGCGCTCACTAGACCGCTGGACAGCTCCTCGCTAAAAAACTGAATTAACTCTTAAGTTTTATTTGAGTGGCGCATCTTTATCGGGCGCGCCTTTTTGTTGCTGCGCATAGGCACGAATGCGTTCTGCCATATCTGCATCTGGTGCACCTGAACTCAAAGCTTGTTCTGCTTGGTCTGCAAACGATTTGCTTTCGTTGGCGAGTCGTTCGCTATTTTGAGAGATTAAAGTACGAATAGGCTGAACTTCTTTAGGGTCGAGCGTTGGTGGTAACTCGATTTCTAGCAGTTTTTTAGTAATATGTTCGGCAAGTTTTCCGGTTTCATAATAACCCACAGAACACCATTCCAGCCCTGGAACTTCGCATGCCGCTAAATAAAGCGCTTTAGTGCGATCGTATGCGGAAAGTAATGTTCTGATAGATTTTTGCATTTTAGCGTCTTTTCCAGGGTCAATTTCGCGAACTTCTTTCGTGTCCATTTTTGCCAATGCAAACTTAGCTTTTGCTACGAGTTTAAAGCTTTCTTGAGACTGAGGTTTTAAATCCATAACTTTGCTAATATTGCGTCGCGCATTCGATTCTTGACCAATGCGCATTTGCAATTCAATCATTTGCGAACGTGCCCAAATTTCGTCTTCGCCGTTTTTAGACATGGTTATTACCCTGTCTAAAGCTGCAATAGCCTCGTTTCCTTTGCCGTATTTCACAAGCATGTCTGCAATATCGCGCGCTACTTTAATTTTTTCTGATTGAGAGGTCGATTCCTTCATATGTGTTTCGTAGTCATTAATTGCGCTGGCGTAACGGCCCAGGGATTTGTGCATTTCTGCCGCTTTAAACCAAGCTTGTTTTTGCTGGCCTTCTTTTTTGTAACTTTTCGCAAATGCCTCGTAGTGATTTGCAGCTCTTAAAAATTGCCCTGTAGCTTTCGATTGCTCCGCTGCACTCCAACGATGCTCAAATGCAAATGGTGAATTTGCATAATTTTTGAGCGAAGATTCCCATTGATTTATAGCATCGTTCACTTTTTTAATTGCCAAATAATTTTTAGCAGCTAAGTCGAGCGACTTGGGCGCATTTTTACTTTGTGGAAATTCTTTTTGAAAAGCCACAAATTTGTCGGCAGCTTTGTCGTATATTTGTTGCGATGCCCATAGGTTTGCCGATTCGTAAACTGCTATTTCAACTAGACTTCTTAAATTAGAATGTTCAGGTTTTGCAGGCTTAATATGATTCAGTTCTGCAAGACGGGCAGCTTTTTCTAGTGCAGGATAATCTTTTTTAACTTGAGCAAGTTCAATGAGAAAACTCACTCCACCAGGGGCATATTTGCTCTTGGGAAATTTTGAAATTCCAGATTCAATGCGAGTTCTTGAATTGCCTTCGTCGCCTGCCAAATAGGAAATATAGCCCGCTTGATACTGAGACCGTTCCGACTCTTCTCCTTTGGTTAAAGGAACAATTTTGTCGAGAGTGCCAACATAGGCGCCGGCAGCTTCGCCAGGGCCAGCTAATTTACGCCCGCGCTCAAATGTCGGTTCTATTGCAACGCCCAGAATTTTTTCGCGAGATCGTGCCGAATAACGTAATGCTGCAATTTGAATATCTGGTTTGCGACTGCTAGCTGCCAGTGCATCGGCCCGAGCTGCTGCGTCGGCAAAGCGATTGATGCGCATGAGAGCGTCAACAACATTGAGCCCCCATTGTTCGTTTATTGCGTAAGTTTTGCTGGCATTCATAAAAAAGTCGTGCATTTTAACAAACCGGTCTACAGACTCGGGAGTTGCTTTGGCAGTTACAGCTGCCCATGCAATGTTTTGAGTAGAAATCATTTTCTGCTCAACGCCGGGCTGGGTGAAGGCGTTGTCCATTTTTGAGAGGCGATCCCATTGTCCTTCTAGGCCGGCAGTATCTTTAGAAGCTAGCATAATGTCTAAAATACGCAGCTGAATTTTCATTTGCAAATCTGCTGAAGAATCGGATACTCCTAGAGTATCGGCATATTGTGCTTCTGCGCGACGCGGTTGCATTGAAATATTTTTAAGAGCAATTTGTTCAATATAATAACGTGCCGCATCGGCCTGACCAAGAGCTTGTAGTGTAGAAACAAGTTCGTTATCAACATTGTCAGGATTAAGTTTGATAGATAATTCAACCATGCGGCTGACTGCGCGCGCCGTAACGGGGCCCGCTTTTCCGTCGGAACGTTTTACATTTGCTCCAACTTTAGCTGCGCCCGTAAAGAGCGAAATGCTTTGAGCAGAAGGTTTTTGCATTGCATTTTGTTCAGCCTGAAAAAGCGTAAATACGGCACGGGTGGTGTCGTCTGTGGTAAATTTTGCGGCGTCTTCTAGAGTTCCATAGGGGCTTTTTCCTTTACCAACGGCAAAATCCCACGCAATTCCTGTTAAAATAACTCTAACGGCTTCATCGCCGCTGGCTTTTCGGACGTAATTGAGTGCTTCATTTGTGGCACTGGGGTCGCCAATTCGAATGCGTGAAAGTAGCGCAAGAGACTGCCATTGTGGCACGAGTTCTGACTTTGGAAATTGCCTAAGCATGATATTTATTTGATTGACTAAACTGCTTCTTGTTACTTTAATAAAGTGATTAACGTCGGCGTAGTTTTTGTCGACTAAGTTCATAGCTCGCAAATTTTCAAGATACATAGACTGCTCTTCGTAAAGCTTTATGAGCACTGCGCCCATCTGAACAGCCTGGGGGGATCCTTTTTGTTGAAGTCTAAAATCAGATTCCATTTGTCTGATTTGGCTTCCTCTAGTGGCTGCTCCTTGTGGGCTTAAATCGAGATTAGTCATGACTGCCGGGTCTCGGGCAATCAGATCTATTCCAATTTTAAAAGATGGATTAGGAGGCGCTAAATACAGTGGATTGAATTTAGCAATTACAGGCAAGGCTAAGCCTTCGCTACTGAGATTTCTGACCTGAGCTTTACCTGCAGCAGGTTTCTTTTTAAGGTTTTTTGCATTGAGCTGAACGGCGTTTGAAGCATCATCAGCAAATGCAATATTGGGATGAAATGATAATGATTGTGAAATAGTATTGGGCAAATTGGTCTGATTGACAATTGCTAGAAACACAAGACTAAGTGAAATTGAAAAGAGTCTCTGGGTCATTGTTTTGCACTCCAAAAATACGCATTTGTGTACTCATGATGTGCTATCGGGAAATGGATTCGAAAAATTGAGTTGTGGATGGAACCCGTTTGCAGCGTTGGAATTATGACGCTGCCGTTTTAAGGTAACTGAGGAGCTCACCAAAATCGGTGGGCGGTGCGCATGTAAAGCTTTGTTTGGTATCTGTTACCGGATGAACAAATGCCAAATGGCAGGCATGCAGCATTTGTCGCGCAGTCCTTTTTTTGATTTGCGATGCGAATTCTTTTTGCATAAATACAGAATGTGGCATTGTTCCGTAGGTTTGGTCTCCTAATAAAGGGTGACCAAGGTTTGTCATTTGCACTCTAATTTGGTGCGTGCGACCGGTGTAGAGTTCGCAATTTACGAGGCTTACAAGGTTGTTAAAAAAACACTCTTGAACCGAATAATTCAATTGCGCAATTTTTCCCACGCCTTCTAATTGAACTGCATAGCGCAGACGGTTGCGCGGATCGCGGCCATGCCACGTTTTTAGAGTTCCGCTTTTATTGAGCAGCATGCCATAAACGAGAGCTAAATACCTACGCTCTTGCTCATGAGAGGCAAATTGGGCAGAGAGTTTGGTGAGAGCGATTTGCGATTTTGCCACCACCATAATTCCGGAAGTGTCTTTGTCGAGTCTGTGAACTATTCCGGCTCTATTACCATCGCCTAATGAGGGTAATGTTTGACCACAATGTGCTAAAATTGCATTTACGAGTGTGCCGCTGTAAATGCCAGCTCCAGGGTGAACTACCATGCCTGCTGGTTTATTTATAACTAATAAATGTTCATCTTCAAAGAGTATTTCGAGCGGAATTTTTTCACCGACGGGTGGCGCTGATTTTGAATCTAAAATTGCAAAATCAATAAAAATAACATCGCCAAGTTTTATGCGATACGATGATTTTTGTTTTTTATTGTTACACAACACAGAGCCGTGTTCAATTAATTTTGAAGCGAATGATCTGCTGGGAAGATCTTCTATAAATTTGAATATAACCACATCGAGTCGTTCGTTGGCAATTGACTCATCAGCGGTTATTGAGACGCTTCTTTGATTTGAAATGTTCTGTGAGTGCATTTGTGACGTCATCTCTCTCAATTCCTAGGTAGCGAAGGTACGCTACTATGAACCCTCGAAAATAAACAATGGCAGGTAACGCTTGAGCATTGTCCGATTCAAGAGCTTCGAGGTGATAGCGAGAAATTTTGGTGCGAGTCGATAATTCTTCTAGTCCGACGCTCACTTCTTCTCGCAAATTCTTTAAGAGTCCGCCAGAGATTTGTTGGCAATTTTCAAGAATATTGCGAAGCTTTGCCGCAGATTCTTCTGTGCGAGCGGTTTGAGATCTCACGGGTACAATTTCTTTTTCGCCTGCCCCTGCTAGAGTTTTTAAGCGTCGTCCATGTGCGCTGTGATTGATAATTGAACTCTGGCTTGCAGGTTCGAAAGTCGTATTTCTGGTGGCAGATGAAAGGCTCTCAAAGGGGTTTGCAGGTGCTGACGAAAAATTTTCGGGCTGACGATTCCGGAATGTCGTCTTGTCTCGCGGGTCTGGTCTGCCTTTTGATTGCGGGGTATTAATGTTTTCTTCTACGAGGTGATTTGGCGCAGAATTAGAATTTCTACGACTCAAATAGACCACATTTTCATTTGAGCCTATGGCTTGCAAAGCTGCAGACGAAAGTCCAGGCATGAGTGCGGCTGACACTATATTGTCTTCGTCGAGTGTGGCATTTTTTTCTTCTAAAAGCGAAAGCAAATCGCGGTATGCGTTTTCTATTTCTTCTTCGTTAAATTCAATCGCTGGCCCTGTTCCGTTTGTAAAATCGTCGAACTGTTGCCGGCACAACCGGTATGCAGTGTGTAAAGAATCAAATGTAAAATCTGATTCTAGCCCTAAAACATCTAGGGGGCTTTGTGTTGCTTTTGCAAATCCGTGCATAGCTGACCTCGAATCATACTGCAATCTCATTTCGCTTCACTCATTATTCGATTATCAAGAGGTGGAAGAAATTTTAAACACACCATCTCAGCGATTTTCTCTACGCTTTGTGAAACGGCTGTATCGGGAAAATCGACGCATAAGGGGCGACGATTGCGGACCGACTTCCATGCGGCATCGTCGTAACTTATCGCACCCAAATATTCAGCATTAAATCCGAAATATCTTTTGCTGATTTGCGTGATTGAAGAGCCAATATCCATATCTGTTTTGGTTCTGATTTGATTCATCGCAACGCCCAATTGGGTCATTTGAATGAGCTGCAGTATTTTTTGTCCCACTTCGGGTTCTTCTAATGCGAATTTTTGCAATTGAGCAAGCGGCGGAATTGTGATTTTCGGGTCGCCAAGTGCAGTCATTAGTTTTTCAGAGACTTCTTCTTGTCTGATAGCTTTAATGACACTTTGAAGTTTGCGAAATAAAACACTCTTCAAAAATACATATGCGTTCTCAATACTGGTTGGCTCTGGTACAACAACAACAATTCCAGCATGGGAGAAAATAAAAAAATCGAGAGTATTAACGTGAGTTCCTGCGCCAAGGTCGAGAATAACATAGTCGGCGTCGAGGCGTTGCAGTTTACTTATGAGCCTAATTTTTTGCACAGAATGGGGTCTTATTTGTTGCCAAAATTCTTGACCACCGCCGTATAAAGTGAGTCCTGGTACGCCACCACTCACGGCAACTTCTTCTAAATTGTCGACGCGATTGCTGACAAAATCGAAGAGTCCAACTTTGGGGCTGGGCACACCAAGGCATGTATGCAGGTTTGCAGCTCCCAAATCTAAGTCAACAAGTGCAACTTTATAGCCAAGTCTTGTGAGGCAAACAGCAGTATTAGCTGAAAAGAAACTCTTTCCAATGCCACCTTTTCCGCCGCCAACAGAAATAATGCGAGGCCCGCCGTTACCTATGGTTGAGTTCATGCGCACGTCGTCTTTTTTGATAATACGCTCGTCATCTTCATTGCTCCGATTTCGGTTCGACATAGAATTCGCGGTTGTGCATATTCTATCATGGCTTATTTCCGAATGTAGGGCGTTGTTTTGGCGCCCTTTATCTTGTGAATTAACAATTTGAGGCGCGACAATACCGCGTATGAGAGTACCTTCCGTATTCTCAAGATACGGAAATGTGCTCTCGCGCGTGGGGCGCCTAAACATACCTTTCGAGATGGAAGAAAACATTTCGGACTCCAGCTATCGGTGCCATGAAGTTTTACAATCACTATAACAATATATTCTTTGACAAGTTGCACACATGCGAAAATTTTGGCTCAAACTAGGCTAAATTTATGCGTTTCAAAGTTTAGACAGCGCTGCAAAAATGGAGCAAAGAGGCCACTAACCATTGCCGAACACTTCTGTGCGCAAGCGAAAGAAAATGAAAAATGCACAAATTGGGGCTGTTAAAATGACTCAGATGATTGAAATGCCTCCAGATATGTATTTTTTAATAGTGGATGATAGCCCAACAATTCGCGAAGCATTGTCTGGAATTTTAAAAACATTAGGGTATCGAAATATCAATTTGTGTATAGATGCAGGCACTGCTCTTGAAATTATGAAGCGCCAGTCTGTGGGTTTAGTCATTTGCAATCGGAATTTGCGGCAAGTATCGGGTATGGAATTTTTGAAAGAAATAAGGGAAACTCCTGAAATAAAAAGTGCTCCTTTTATGATGATGGCCGCCGAAATTCCAAAAGAAGACGTTATGTTTGCTTCTGAGCTTGGCGTAGATGGTTATTTAAAAATACCTTTTGTCATGAGAGACGTATCTTCAAGAATTAGTGCATGTATTGCTCGGTATCGTGAGGCATCGAACCTCGAAATTCAGTTTGAAGAAGCAAGATTACTGTACGTAGCAGGAAAATTTGACGCGGCAAAAAATACCTACCAAACAATTTTAAAAACTTCGCCTCGCTCTGCGCGAGTGCGCGTTGGGTTGGCTCGCGCACTCAAAGGCATGGACAAAATGAAAGAAGCCGAAGAGGTATTGCTTGAGGCTATTAAAGTAAATGCTGTATATGTGCATGCGCATCATGAATTAGGAATGATATATTTGCACCTGGATAAAATAGATATGGCACTAAAATATTTTGATAGTGCCATTCATTTGAGTCCCAGTAATCCTATTCGATATGAAACGATTTCAGATTTACTCATGAGAAATTCAAAGTTTAAAGAAGCTGAAGACTATTTAATGAAAGCAGTTAAGTTGGAACTTGCTTACCCTGTATTGTTTGCTCAGCTCGGAAAAACATTATTCTCGCAAAAAAAGGTTCAGAATGCTTTAAAGTTCTTTGAAAAAGCCCTTGTTCAGCAGCCAGATAACACGAGTTTTATGAATAGCATGGGTATTTGTATGAAAGAAATGGGTAAGTTTGAAGAGGCCGTAACTTGTTATAATAGAGCATTGAAATTAAGGCCATTAGATACAAAAATACTTTTCAATAAGGCACTTTGTTTTTTGCAGATGAAGGAGTATGATAGGTGCCGTAAAACGTTGAATCAAATACTTAAGGTTGAGCCAGATTTTGAAAAAGCGGCGGCCAAGCTCAAAGAAGTTGATAAAATAGAAGCTGCATCAGTGCAAAAAGCGAGTTAATAAATATGGGTATATTAATGTCTGGTAAATTGCTCACTTCTACTTCTGTTGAACTGGTGCATGGTCCTTCTGGATTTAAAATTCAGACCAGTGCTCCACTAGATAACGGAGGTGATGGATCTCGGTTTTCTCCCACTGATTTGTGCGCAGCCTCGTTGGGTGCTTGTGCCACAACTATTATGGGAATGTTTGCCGAGCGCGTTGGCGTAAGTGCAAAAATAGAATTTGAAATCGAAAAAATTATGGGTCAAAATCCGCGAAAAATTGCACAATTAAATTTAACTTACAATATATATTCTAATTGCGAAGCAGAACAATTTGCCAAAATTGAGCATGCCGGAAGAACTTGTCCCGTAAGGCTGAGTTTTGGTGATGATGTGGTTGTAAATGAAAATTACGTGTTTAAAAAACTATAATACCTGCACAATCACATCTTTTTTTCGAGCTTTGCTAGTGTTGCTTTTACAGATTGTGCATCGGATGAAAATTCGGGATTGTCTTTGGTGAGCAGCAAGAATCGACGATAATAATACACAGCTTTCACTGAATCCGATTTTTCATAAATTTTACCAAGCAACATATTTGCTTCTTTAGTGGTAGAATCCGCTTTAGTGGCTCGCTCAAGTTTAGCAAGTGCACGGCTCGTAGAATTTTGTTTAAGCTCGCATTTTGCAGCACCTGTGAGCGCAGATGCTAAGAAAGGGCGAGTGTTTAAAACTCCGTTAAAAATTTGAATCGCTCTGTCGCAATTTTCAATTCCAGAATAACTTTCTGCCAGAGCCGTTAAAATAAGCGCTCTTTCGGAATCTGCAGTGATGCGATCGCCGCTTTGAATTTTAAATCCCGGTTTTTCTATATAGGAAAGAACTTCTATAGATTCTTTGAATTTTTTTTGACGATTGAGCGCACTCCCAACAATCAAACGGAGCTGCAAATCTTCTGGAGCATTCTTCAAAAGCGGCCCCGTTGCCGCCAGGGTGCGTTCAAAATATCCCATTTTATACCATGCCCATGATAGTGCTTTTACAATGCGCAAATCGTTGGGGTCGAGTCGCAATGCTTTTTGATATTGAGCCGCTGCGCCCTGGAATTCCTCGAGGCCACGCATGGATTCGCCTAAAAAATAATAAACTTCAATGTCTTTATTGTAGGTCAGAAGGGCTTCGGCAAGTAGAACTTTTGCTCTTTTATAATTTCCGACCTTGACCATGACTATTCCAAGGTTTCGCTTGGCTGCGGCGGAATCTGGAACATCTTTAAGAGCGTTTTCGTAATGATTCACTGCGGCTTGGTAGTCGCCTTTTAGCGCAGCTTCATTTCCTTCTAACAGATTTTTCGTCATATCGTGTGCTCGCGTGGCGCAGCCGAGTGCGAGAGTAGAAATAAGAATGGCAACAATTTTTGAAGTTCTTCTCATTTGCCTTGTCGGATTTTTCAAAATTTAATCCCCTTCAATTTGTTTTTCCCAGAATTCAAGCCTTGTTTTCCCATATTTTCGTTCATTAAATCGGTGCCAATTTTGCATTTTCTCTGGAAGTGTTTTTAATTGAGACATTTCTAGAGCAACAAGAGAATTTGCGTGACACAATTGCGACGATTCAATTTGCGTTATGGCAGAATCATACCATTCAGAGCCGTAGGGAGGATCCGCAATGACAAGATCCGCTGACGCTGCAAAGTCTTCCGTGGGTGATGCTTGGTTAAGGTAACGAAAGGGTTTCTCAAGAAATTCTTCTACCTTGAGATTGAGGATTATTGCTTGCGATGTCGGAATTCCAACGGTTGTGATATTTTTTCTGAGCGCTGTAATTGCAGCTGTATCATGCTCTATAAATATCACTTTGCGAGCGCCGCGGCTGAGGGCTTCAATTCCCAAGGCGCCAGAGCCAGCAAATAAATCGAGGACTACTGCATCTTGCAAATGAGGCTGCAAAATATTGAAGAGGCTTTCTTTGACTCTATCGGAAGTGGGCCTTGTGGTGTCTTGTCCGGGAGTAGAAATCAACAATTTTCTTTTATATTTTCCAGCTATAACACGCATTATAATTTCCTATTTAAGTGGGCGGATTTTAATAAATGACACACGACGACGAGTTTGAAGAGTCGCGAGACTCCCAACCTACAAACTCCAGACAGCACCGCAAAGTGCAGTTGAATCCTCATGTGGAAACTCATGGAAAATATTCCATCGAATGGTCATATCATTTTCCACTTAAGCCTGGCATGCGCGTGGAGTCTGAATTTGCAGTTTTATTTCCCAGTGAAAAAGTTCCTGGAGCCGCGCGAGCATCGCTTTCAGAAGCCAATCTTTCGACCACCCGTTTGAGTTTTGCCGATACTTCGTCTGATGTGCATATTTATTCGCTCAAACTATTGTCAGACGTTCGATGGGTGCATGAATTAGCGGTTTCGCGGCGTGCTCGGGCCTCCGAAAATACAATAAATCGAAGTCCTGTGGGTCAGGCTTTAAAGGTCAGAAAATTTTTGCTGCATCATGCTCGCGAATATTGGGCTCCGCTTTTTTTGGCAAAACTAGGAGTCATACTTCAGTCAGATCTCAAAAAAACAGTTCAAATGCTCAATGCCTCATTAAGAACTTCGGCCGAAGAGCGGGCTTTAAATAAAATTCAAATTTGCAATCAGAGACATTCATTACTCCGGAGTTTGCATTCAGCCCATCGTATTGTGCGTGCTAAGCAAATATTGCATTCTATTTTAGACGGTTTGCAGTTTTCGGAAATTGGGGCGGGCGAAACTAAAGAAGCAAAAAATGAGTCCGTTGAGACTCAAAAATTAGTGACTCAA
Source organism: Pseudomonadota bacterium (assembly GCA_043747645.1). GTDB lineage: Bacteria > Bdellovibrionota_B > Oligoflexia > Silvanigrellales > Silvanigrellaceae > JAYTOT01. The sequence goes on from JAYTOT010000227.1 coordinate 14,305, forward strand.
ATGCGTGATTTAGCTGAACTTGCAATTGGTTTAGTGGCCCAAGCTGTTGCTGACATTCAAGACACTTTGTCAGAAATTCAACACGACGGAAAAGATTTTATTTGGATGACACACTGGGCGAAGTTGTGCGAAAACTGGCGAATTTCTAGCGGACTTATTTCTTACCAAGAAATATCGCAAGACCACAATTTAGCAACATTATATTTTGAAAGACTCAGGGAGCTTAAAAAGGTTCACTATCATTCTTGGGATTTAGATGTTGAATTGCACCCTAATGAACAACGATTTGCATTAGCGATAGGTTCTGTAGCTGCAGGGATAGCGGCGACTTTTGCTTTGATGTCCACTCTGGCGGTTTCCTTTAGCGTAACTAATGGTCAACCTACTTTTTCTGCTCAAGAGCAGGGAATCATTGCTGTTGTGGTATTTATATTTGCAAATGTTTTAATTTATATAGTTAAAGACCAGATGAAAGATTTTTTGAAAAGAAAACTAAATGTTTTTTTTCACATCCGATCGAACCGTTGGGTGGGGCAATGTTTTTTGCGCAATAGTGGCAAAAAATCGATGGAAGAAAATTCAATTGAAGTTGCAAATGTAGAGCGCGAATGCTGGTGGACTCGTGAAGCCAGCACTTGGAAATTTCAACTTTGGGAAGAGTTTAAAGTAACACCCAAGGCACATTCCACCGATGCTCGCATTGTTAAGCAAGTTTGGCGATTGCCGCTGGATGAAATTCTGCATAGCCTCGATAACATGCGTTACGCGCTTAAATTACCTTCTATAAATGGAATTCCTGCGGAAATTGACGTGTTTAAAAGGATTACCTTTCCATTTAAATTTGTGGTGCAAGTGAAGTCGTGGAAAAATAAAGAAGTTAAAATTATCGATATGGCGACAGTTGAAGGGCAGATTGTAACCTCTGGAGATCGCATTTTTGCAATAGATATACTTTCAGAAACTGCTGGCTGACAAATTCTGTTCTTCAATTAATTTTAAATTGAGTTGTTTAAAAAAGGTACTCGTCTCATTTAAATCAAAAGTATGATTGTCAATTTTATTCACCGGAACGAGCCCTCGCACAGATGAAATTACCGCTGCCCCTTTAGCAAGCGAAAGATTTTTAATGTTTAGAGGAGTATTTTGTATTTCTTGATTTCTAATTTGCAATAGGCATTTGTTTAATAGAATTAAAGTTGTTCCTGCCAAGCAATGGTCTTTTGAATGGGATGTGAAAAAATTATTATCGCAGTCAATCCATACAAAATTTGAAGTTGTACACTCGGTGATTTCACCGGAATCGTTATAATATAAAGCATCATTGAAATTTCTTTTTAAAGCATCATCAAGGGCAATAAGACTTTGCAAATAATTTGATGATTTTACATTAATCAAACCTTTGCCTCGTAGGTCTGGGGTTAAATAAAGAGTTATTCCTTGCAAAAAATTATTTGAAGTGACATCAACTGGGCGGCAAATAAGGTATACATTGCTTGGTGGAAGCGACTCTTGGAGAGCATTTCGAATTGCAAATGGAATTTCGTTGCCTCCAGTCACAACAATGCGAAGCTGCATTTTTTCTGTATGCGATTGAGTATTTAATGCTGAATATTGGAGAAGCTTTTTGACATCTAGCAAAAGATTTTCATTTGATGGGGGTTTGATTTTGGCGTGCTGGCAGCTTTGTTCGAGTCGGATTTGGTGATCTTCCCAAGCAACAGCTTTTTGATTTAGCACGAGTAAAGTTTCAAAGACGGAATGACCGTAAAGAAAACCCCTATCTGTGAGGGGAATGACCGCTTCGCTTAGTTTTTGTGCTTTGCCGCCAATGAATGCAAACCCATGCAGTTCAGTCATTTTTGTTCCCTTTCGTCAAGATTATATTCACTCGCGCATTTTAATAATTGGTAGTCGCACTGCGGCATGTTATTGTTTATTTATGCACCTGATTTTGAATTTCTAATATGAGAGAACTTTCATGACTGGCACAATAGGGCGCAAATTGCTTCTCGTCGATGATGAAGTCGATTTGCTTGAACTTTTTTCGAAGCGCCTGACTAAGGCTGGCTTTGACGTCACAATTTCAAAAAGTGGCGAAGAAGCTCTTGAAAAACTGGGTGTTGACCGCTTTGATGTGGTTATTTGTGACATCAATATGCCCGGCGGCATGAGCGGATTTGAAGTGCTTGAATTTGTGCACAATTCCTGCACTCACAGACCACCGTTTATATTTGTAACGGGGCATGGTGAAGGCACTCCAGAAATGGAGAGAGCTTTAAGTATGGGTGTGGATGGCGTTTTTTCGAAACCAATCAGTTCTAGAGTATTGGTTGAGCACCTCAAGCGGATTTGCGGCATTAGTGAATCTGCATAAATTATTCTAGCTCCATTGTTTGCTGATTTTCTGTGGCAACTTTGTTTGCATAAATCAAATCTGAAATTTTAAAATGCCAACCCTGTTGGCCAATCAAGTTGACCACTTGGTTGGCTATGGGGCCTTTTTTTTTAATTTCTAACCTCCTAATATTTCTCATCAAATTATTTTTTTTAAAATGGCATAACTCCTGCATTACTCAATTGTCTGTTAAGGCTTTGGGGAGGAACTCACGTGAAAAAAGTAATTCTGTGCATTGAAGGCGATATTTACAAAACTGCTTGCATGAAGAACTGCGCTGAGGCGAAATTTCACATTAATGTGCATGTTCTAGAGGCTAAATCTGAGAGTGAATTGTTGGAGCAGGTGATTTCAGCAAATGCAGATGAAATTATGTTCATGAGTGATTCAGGCACGGAGAAGTTTTTAAATCATCTGGAGGGCGCCCATGCATCGCCTCTGAATTGTGAAGTGAGAATACTGCTGTGTAGGCAATTTGAGTCGGCAGTTTCTCGCGTTGTGCGCGAAGCAGTGACGGTATTTTCGCATCTTTCGAAGTCGGCTCGTGGTAAAATGAGGCGAAATAATTTAATTCAGCCACGTCATAGTCGTAATTTGGCAGAATTTTTGCTCAATTCGCACTGACTCCTGCAGATTGAAACGTTGCCATATTATTTAACATAGCAAGGGCGTCTTGCATAATTCCCAGTGCAAGAGCTGCTCCGCTGCCTTCACCCAAACGTAAATTAAGATTTAAAATAGGTTCGATTTCTAGTGCTTGAAGTGCCGCCTGATGTGCAGGTTCGGCGCTCAAATGCCCACCAATGAACCACGATTTAAAATGAGAATCGGCAAGTGCAAATGGCAGCGCAGCTGCGGTGGCAATAACGCCGTCGAGAATAATATGCACTCCTTTTGCCGCAGCGGCATGGGCTGCACCTGCCATTGCCGCAAATTCAAAACCGCCGAGACTGCGAACAACATCGTGAGCTGAATTATTTTTGCCCTTAAAAAATTCGTTGTGTCTGTTCACAGCTTGCTCAATAACTGTTCCTTTTAATTTTCTTTTTTCACTGTCGATGCCCGTTCCAATGCCGGTAATTTTGTGAGCATCAATATTAAGGCATTGAGAAATGATTGCCGCAGCAGGAGTTGTGTTTCCAATTCCCATTTCACCTAAAATAATAACGTTGCAATTGGTTTTTAAGTGCATTGCTTCGAATACATCTTTTCCTGCCTGAAACGATTTTTCATACGCCTCTGGTGAGAGTGCAAATTGTTCCGAAATATCGTTGCAACCAAAAGAATATTCTTTAGTATTTAATGCTTTTAGAACGTTTTTATTGAAAAAATGAATTTTTTTTCCAGATGCCAGTGATTTGTTTTTGACTTCGTGCGCATTCCAATCAAATTCATATGGCGTTGCAATGCCAACATCGCATACTGCTATTTCGGAATTTCTGAGACTCGAAAGCACGTTCATGGCAGCACCACCAGCTGCAAAATTAAGCAGCATTTGCGCCGTGACTTCTTGCGGAAATGCACTTACATTTTTGAATTTCGCCACGCCGTGATCGCCTGCAAAAAGCAGAGATGCTGGTGTTATTTTAAATGGACGAGTGCTTTGATTTGTTTGGGCAAGTATTTTTAATACAGGTTCAAATATTTTTTGCATTGCGCCAGTCGGCATTGTCAATTGATTGTAAATTTGGAAAGCCGGAGAGTTTTGAAAATCTTTGGAGTTAGAAAAATTCATACTTGAAGGCCCTTGTTTTTTAGGGATTGCGTAAAGTAATACGAAGGCGTTCCACTGGAATACCGTTTTTAATATGTGACTCAAATATTTCAGTGGCGTCGGCAGCTGTGAGACCCCGGTACCAAATTGCTTCTGGGTAGACCACTGCTACTGCACCCTGAGAACAGAAATCGAGGCATCCCGCCTTATTCACTCTCACTTTGTTTTTAAATGTCGAATTTTTACACAATGATTTGAGTGCATTTGTGAACTCCGAGGCCCCTCTTGAAGCACAGCAGCCTCTGGGGTCCGAAGCTTCTCTGCTGTTTTCACACACAAAAACGTGCTTTTCAAAAAAAGTCATACTTTAATTTCTTTCTGGACCTAAAGGAAAATTCTACTGTAAAAATAGTAGACAATGTCTCATGCTTTGTCAGACAATTTTGTCGTTAAAGAGGACTTGAAAAGACATTTTGAACAGTATTGCTTTTGTTTTGTCTCATAGTTTAAGTTGGTTGTAAAAATTTGAAGCTTATATTTTGGATGGCTCGGATTTTGCATTTGAGGCTTTGCTGGATATGTACTAGACTTGGTACAAGAGGTAAGTATGAATTGCGCATTTAAGTCTGTCTTTTTTACCAGTTGGAGCATAGCAAGCATTGCTATGTGCTTTTCAACGGCAAAAGCTGACGTGCAATCTGACTTGCTTCAAGAACTTAAACAGGTTGCTCCGAGCCAAGTTTCACAGGAGGTCTCTGCGCCACAGGCATCTAAGGCTCTAGACTTGTCTTTTAACCGGGACGACCAAATTGGTTTGGTAGATTTAAGCGGAGTTAATGCCTGCAACCCAGAAACACTTTCGCCGGCAAAAACCAATTTTAATTGGACAAATTTTGGAAAAACGTGCTACTCAAAATTCGACGCAGAATATTTTCAAAATTTTGATATGAATTTCCGCAGAGGACAAAATGCTCAGCCTGTAAAATTCAATCAAAATGTAAATTCCAAAGCAGTATTTAAAAGTGGTTTTTCGAGATTCGTTTCGCGTTCAGTTAACAAAATAGCATCTCAAAATGCTGTGTTAAGGCCTTTCGTTGAAGGTAAAATTTCGATAGATTTTAGTTTGGGTGAGTTGTTTTCTTCTAAAGAAACTCGTAATTTCGATTCTGCAAAACCTAAATACGTGTTGCAAATTACCGATCACCAAACCGACAAACTTGGGTCTCGCGTGGCTTCTAACGCCGATATTCCCGTAAATGCTTTAAAAATGCCTTCGTATTCTGCTGCAGATTTTAGGCCAGGAATGCGAAACATTGTTGAAGAATGGCCAGCTCAAAATTCGGAATCACCAGCTGTGGTTCAAGAAAATGAATCTGAGGGGCGTCGTGTGGCTCGAAGTCTTGGAATAAAGTCTGTGCCATTTTCACGATTCGGTTTCCGAGTGGAGCGCAGAAACGATTTAGGCGAAGACCTTGCAATTAAATTTGCAGAAGGTTCGGAACTTGTATTTGTTGAGCTCGGACGCGTGATGAGAAAATCATCTGAAAGCTTGAGCTGGGGCGCCAAATTGCCCTTTGGCCGTCATTCTTTGAATGTGCTTTATTCCAAATTGTTACCAAAGCCTCGCACATCGTATTCATTTGTGCTCAATGATGACAATCGGGCCGATGTCAGTTACAACGCAAACGATCGAAGTTGTGCGGCCGGATTCACTGTTCAAATGTGAACAATCCATGAGTGATGCGCTATTGTAAAGCGTTGCATCGCGGCCGTGCGCAATTAGCACGGAGCTCAAGTGGACCTCTCAATTTCTTCAGATATTTCCGAATCTTTATCTGCGAATATCATTAAAAATCAAACTATTATTGGCGATTTAGAACGTGAAGCTGTTTTTGAAAGCGAATTGCGAAATTTGTTTGCAATGCCTTTGCTGCAATTGGTACAAAAAGCTGCCCAAGTACATGCCGAAAACTGGCCCGAAGGCGATATTCAGCGCTGCAGTTTGCTTTCCATTAAAACTGGTGCTTGCCCCGAAGACTGCTCGTACTGTCCGCAAAGTGCTCGTTATTCGACTGACATCGAAAAGCACCCCTTAATGAATGTCGAAGAAATTGTTTTAAAAGCACGAGAGGCAAAAGAAGGCGGCTCGTCGCGTTTCTGCATGGGCGCTGCTTGGCGTAAGCCACCAAAAGGCGAGCAATTTGAGCGCGTGCTCACTGCTATTAAAGAAGTCAAATCGTTGGGCCTTGAAGTTTGTGCCACACTTGGCCTTCTTTCCGACGAACAAGCCTCTGCATTAAAAGGTGCAGGCCTCGATGTTTACAATCACAATGTCGACACTTCACGCGATCATTATTCCAAAGTTATTTCTACTCGTACCTTTGAAAACCGCGTTGAAACTCTCCGTAATGTGCGCGCTCAAGGCTTGCAAGTTTGCTGCGGCGGTATTTTAGGAATGGGCGAATCGCAGGACGATCGCATTAAATTATTGGCATTTTTATCGTCAATGGACCCACAGCCAGAAAGCGTTCCAGTTAATTTACTGGTAGCAGTCGAAGGCACCCCTTTGGCGCAAACTGAGCCCATTGATAGCTTAGAATTGGTACGAACTTTAGCTGCAGCGCGCGTCGTAATGCCTAAAACTCGCTTGCGATTGTCGGCAGGTCGCATGCAGCTCAATAAAGAAGCTCAAGCACTTTGTTTTGTTGCCGGCGCAAATTCGATTTTTTCTGGCGAAAAATTGTTGACCACGCCGTTGCCTGGTCAGAGTTTCGACGATTCATTGGTTTCGGAAATGACTTCGCCAAACAGTAGTTCTTGCCGAAAATCAGGCGCGGTTCATGAGTCAGCTCACTGAAAAAATAGATCAATTAATAAATAAAAATTTGGAGCACCAAAAAAATCAAGGGCTTTTGCGCAGCTTGTTTCGGACCGAAAGTAACACGAGTGCCAAAAGTGAATTTATAGACTTTTGCAGCAACGACTATTTGGGTTTAGCAAGGCAATTGGCCTCCGTAGCGGGTGTTGCTACGGGCTCAGGGGCTTCGCGCATTGTCATGCAGCGCGACAATGGTGTGGACGAATTAGAGTCCCGGTGTGCTGGTTTGTTTGGTTGGCCTACGGGCGTTTTTTTACCACATGGGTTTATGGCTAATTTGGCTTTGTTCGATGTTTTAGCTTCGCTCAATATTAAAGATTCTGATGCAAAAATTATTGATAACACCGGCGTCGAAGTCTTTTTAGACCATCGGGCACATGCAAGTTTGCATCTGGGTAAAAAAATGTCTGGAATTTGTACTCAGCTGTTTAGGCATCGCGATTACAATCACCTCGATAGTTTGCTTCAAAATTCTAAAGCAAGCCTTAAAATTATAGTTGTAGAATCTTTGCATTCTATGGACGGTACTTTTGAGTCGCCGACTGTCTTGGCATTGTTGTGCGAAGAAAATAATGCAGTTCTTGTTGTCGATGAGGCTCACACGGCAGGTATTTACGGTAAAAAAGGGGGCGGCTGGGTTCAAGAGAATTCTATTCTCGCTCCTCATGTGCTTTGCGCTATGTATGGTTTTGGCAAAGGCATGGGAATTTCTGGTGGATTTATTGGCTGTTCGCAAGCATTTAGAAATCAATTGATGCAATGCGGAAAGTCGTTTCTTTATTCAACTGCGCAAAGTCCGGTACTCACTCAGCTTGCTTTGCAGGCCGTTGTTAAAATTGAGTCCGAAAACTCAGATTTTTTAAGAGCAAAATTGCGATCTAATATATTAATTTTCAGGCATTTGTTTGAGAAGTTGAATTGGTCTTTGGGTCGAAAATATTTGAGTGGTAATATTTTAAACGATTTTAATTCTCCTATTTTTGCTGTTGCTCTCGACGACTCTTTGCGGGCATTAAAATGGGAGCAAGTACTTCTTGAAAAAAAGTTTCTGGTGCGAGCCATTCGCCCGCCCACTGTGCCTCGTAATACTGCGCGATTAAGAATTATATTACATTCCTATTCGAGCGAAAGCGACATGCAATTGTTGGTTGAGGAATTGTCGGACTTGCGGGGGCAGAATTTATGATTCAAAATTTAGCAGGGCAGGCGTTTTATATTTATGGTGCTAATACTGCTGTTGGAAAAACATTTTTCAGTTCATTTATTATTCAATATGTGCTTCGTTTGGGGCAAAAGGTTCAGTATATAAAACCTTTTCAAACAGGTTATCCTTCCGATTCCGACGCACGTGCAGTGCAAAATTCTTGCCGGAACAATGCTTTTTTAACCACCAATACTTTGTGGGCAGGCGAGCCAGCAGTGTCGCCGCACCGTGTGCTTGCAAGTGGCGAAGCAAAAAAAGTGGACGACGAAGTTTTGGCTAAGCTGCTTCAATTGTGCGGTCAAAATCGTGAGAATAAAGAATTCACGCTCATTGAAGGTGCAGGTGGGGTGGCATCGCCCACCTGTTCTGGAGTTTCACAGGCCAATTTTTTTCGTAAATTGTTGCTGCCAGTCATACTCATTGGCGATTCAAAACTCGGTGGAATTTCTGCTACAATTGCCGCTGCAGAGTATTTAAAAGTACGAGGTTACGAAATAGTATTGGTTTTACTGCTCGAAAACGAAGAACAAAACTGCGAATATTTGCAAAAAAATATGAATTGTGCGGTGTTAAGTTTCTCTTTTCAAAAAGAATTTGAGTCATCGAATGCAAATTTTGAATTCGAAAAGTTTGATTCCTTCGCTTCACAAATAATAAATCGACTTATTTTTTCTATATGTGAAAAAGAAAAACGTGCGCAGCAAATGCTCATAAATTCACCAAAAATATTATGGTGGCCATTCACTCAGCACAGCGATAATATCTCGCCGAAAGTGATTGAAAGCGCAACGGATGATTTTTACACATTGTCAGATTCTGGCAAAGTTTTTGATGCTTCTGCGAGTTGGTGGACACAAAGTTTAGGCCACGGCAATGCTGAAATAGCGACAGATGTGGCTTTTGCTTTGGGTCGTTATGGGCATGTATTGTATCCGGAACACGTACATGAGCCTGCATTTGCGTTGGCAGAAATGCTTTTGGCAGGTGTGGGTGCCCCTTGGGCACAGCGTGTATTTTACACTGACAACGGCTCTACAGCGGTAGAAGTTGCGCTTAAAATGGCATTCCGTTGGAGCAACGCGGGCCAGCATTGCAAAGTGTTAGGGCTGCTCGATTCATACCATGGCGATACTCTCGGCGCCATGAACGCTTCAAGTAAAAATGTTTTTAACTGCACGACTGAGTGGTATGAGCCAAAGGGAATGTGGCTGAATTTTCCAGAAATCATTTTCAAAAATGGAAAATGGAAAATAGACCTTTCGCGAGTGAGTGAATTTAAATTAGAGTGTGATCAGTTGTCGGATTTTGAAATCGACGATTTGGGTTCGGTTGAAAATATTGTGAGTTTATCTCGCCGTTTTTCGGGGATTGCAGAAGTTTATTTTGCATTGATTTCTAAAATGTTGGCAAATGTAGATTTGGAAAAATTTGGAGCGCTTTTGATTGAACCTGTCGTTCATGGTTCGGCGGGCATGATTTTTGTCGATCCTGTTTTTCAGTTTGCATTGTGCAAATTTGCGAAGCAGGCAAAAATTCCGGTTATTTTTGATGAAGTCTTTACCGGATTTTGGCGCTTGGGCTCGCAAACTGCGGCAAAATACATTGGTATGGAGCCCGATATTTCGTGTTTCTCAAAGGCACTCACCGGCGGAGTATGCCCGTTGGGTGTTACTTTAGCGCGCGAAGAAATATTTGAATCTTTTAAAGGTGCAACTAAAAAAGAAGCCTTGCTCCATGGTCATTCTTACACGGCTTATGCTGCTGGATGTGCGGCTGCAGTGCGCGCTTTACAGTTAATGCAGCATTGCGTAGAGAGTCGCCCGGAGTGTTTGCAATTGTGGGAAAAAGAACTTGTCAATAAAATTTCTCATTTACCAAAAATAAAACGCGCTTTTGCAATGGGAACATTATTTGTGGCTGAATTTAGTTGTGCAGATTCTGGATACGCATCTGCTGCTTTAAAAAATTTGGTGGCAGAAATGAATTCATCTGGAATTGGCGTACGACCCCTCGGCAACGTGATTTATTTTTTAGGGACGCTCAATACAAGCAAAGAAAAAGCCGATGATTTACTGAATTTTTTGATTCAATTAAGTCAATAATAAAATAAATAAAAATATGTAAATTTATGGAATGAAAAATTGTGGGGTATTTTAAAAAAAATAAAACCCTGGAGTGGAACATGATTAGCCAGGAGAAACCCACTCTTTTAAAGTGGGTGCGTCAAAGTCCATTTTCTTCAGGCTTCCCTCTAGCGGTTCTCCAAAGGAGTCGGAGGGCGTGCGCACCGAAAACGTTTCAGCTCCCGAAACTACTATTTGTAGGTTCACCCGCGTATTAAAATCCACTCCGGGCAATCATAGTATGGTCACAAATTAGTTTTATGGTCAAGGGTAATTTCATCCTTTTTCAGGCTGAAAAAGAATTTCCTGCGGGCACAAATTGCAGTGTCCAGAATTTAGTCAGTTTACTTAAGGAATTTGACAGTAAGACGATCAGAGTAAAGTCAAGGAATATTAGGCCGTGTTACATTGGACTTTAAGAGTTTACATGGTTTTAAAAAGGATTGTCTTATGAGTGAATCGCAGCAAGCCGTAAATTATGAAGAATTTGAGCGGCTCCATGTCGTGCGAAGGTTGAGGCAAATTGTAAGCAGTTGGTGGCAGGTACAGCTGAACTTTACCGACGCCCGTGGTTTTTTAAGAGGCGTTCCTCAGGGAAAATTTTTTAATCCGGCAAATAAAGTGTGCGGATTTATAACCGAAAATGCTGAAGGTTTTAAAGACTGCGTAGGTATAGCAAGACAAACAACTCAGGCAAGTGTAAATGCGACAGGGGCAAAATTAGGCAATTGTCACGCTGGATTTAGCACTTTAGCCCTGCCTTTGCGCATTGATGGCAAGTATTTGGGATGTATTTTTGCCGACGGTTTTCTATTTGAAGAAACTTCTTCCGAACAAAAAATTACTTTGAGAAAATATTTAAAGCATAAATTTCCAGCGGATTCTGTTGCATTGGATGAACATATTGATTCATTACCTATATTGAGTCAAAAAGACATTAATTATTTAACAGAATTGCTCGAAGTGGTCATCGAAGAAGTTTTAACTTTGCGTAAAACTTTGTCAGATAATGATCAAAAATTAGAAGCTTTGTCTAAAGAACTCAACGACAAATGGGATTTTGGCCGCATGGTCGGAAAATCGCCGGCAATGATGGCGCTTTTTAAATTGCTTACCAAAGTTTGCGAGTCGGAAGCCACTATTTTGGTCACTGGCGAAAATGGTACCGGAAAAGAAGGAATTGCAAAGGCTGTTCATTACAATTCACGACGCAAAAAAAACAGTTTTGTGATTCAAAACTGTGGCGCGTTAAATGATAATCTTTTGGAGTCTGAGCTTTTTGGTCACGTCAAAGGCGCATTTACCAGTGCTATAAAAGACAAAAAAGGTTTGTTTGAATTGGCCGATAGAGGGACGCTTTTTTTAGACGAAATTGGCGATACGTCTTCGTCGATGCAAGTAAAGCTTTTGCGCGTGTTGCAAGAAGGCACTTTTATGCCAGTGGGTGGGACAGAACAGCGCAAGGTTGATGTGCGTATTGTTGCCGCTACAAATAAAAATTTAGAACAAATGGTTCGCGATGGTTCCTTTAGAGAAGACCTTTACTACCGCCTTAATGTTATCAATATTAAGGTGCCTGCGCTGCGCGAACGCCGCGAAGATATTCCATTGTTAGTCAATCGATTTATCGATGATTATGCCGTGTTTACGGCCACTCCTCGCAAAAAAATCAGCCGCGAAACCATTTCCAAAATGGAACGTTACGATTGGCCGGGCAATGTGCGCGAAATTCAAAACGAAGTAGAGCGCATGTGTGTTTTGGCAGGTACTGATGCAGAAATCAGCCACGACCTGCTTTCAGACCGTTTGATTTCAAAAAGCGAAGAAAAATTCCCAGGTTTGCGCGTGGAAGGCAAGCTCAAAGATGCTGTTGAAGACCTGGAAAAGAAACTCATTTTTGAAAGCCTCCAGCGCGAAGGTTGGAACAAAAGCCGCGTGGCAAAATTATTGGGAATTAGCCGTGCGAGTTTGATTATGAAATGCGAGAAATTTGGATTCGATAGGGTCGATTCGTACCAATTGGCTTCGGGCGAGTGACAATTTGCCGTTTGAGATTCTTGGCTCCTTCGTTTTAATGTGCTATTGCCCTGGCTTCGCACTGAGGAGAGGTGTCGGAGCGGCTGAACGTACCTGATTCGAAATCAGGCTGAGGTTTATAGCCTCACGGGGGTTCGAATCCCCCTCTCTCCGCCATATTGATGAGAAACCCGCCTCAACAGCGGGTTTTTTTGTGAGCAAGCTAAAAGCGTTACATCCTGTTACACGCTCTGTTTTCTGTCCCAGTGTGCATCCGCCACTTTTGTAAGAGCATGCTTTTGGCGTTTTGCGTACACGAGCGTTGTTTGCAGATCCGAGTTTCCCAGGAGTTGCTGAGCCACCGTAAGATCCCCAGTTTCATTGTAAACATTTCGAGTGCCACCATGGCGCAAAACATGAGTTCCCTTGTAAGGCAGCTTTGCTCTTGTAAAGGCATGGTCGTAGGCGTGTTGAATCTCGCGATATGAAAAAAAGTTTCCATTTTCACCATCGCAAAATACCAAACCTGTTGCCCCAGTTTTAAATAGCATTTTGATTGCCTCAAAAGATTCAGGAAACATGGGTTGCTCTTTCACCGGCTCAGCTTTCGAGGCATTTTTAAAACCCGCTTCAATGTATGAGCTTGTGCCGCTACCCCGCAAAAAAACCACATGTTGGCAAATAACCAATCGCGAAGTTCTTGGGTTTATCCAATTCAAATGCATGTCTTCCCATCGAATTGCAGCAGCCTCTGAGATGCGCAGCGCTTGAAAATACTGAACAGTGGCCAACGTCGACATCAAAATCGGATTCGGCCCCTGAAGAAGTTCAGCACGAAATGCCCGCAATATTTCCAGACTGAAGCTGAGCAAGAACTGCATGATCTGAATGAGTTTCAACTTCTAAAAGAACATCGGATTTAAAAAACTTCGCCAAAATATCCAAAAGCGGCAAGCGAAAGGGGGTGAATTTAAATTGCGATTGCTCTGCATTCAGAGTAATCACTGCTTCAAAAAATTCGGACGGACATGAAAAAGGCACGTCAAAATGAATATCTTTCCAATGCGCGCCGGGGACGGGTGGGTTCAAACCTGCGGGCACGGGATTAGCATGTGTCCATCCACAGAGAAAAGGCAACATGCCACCGGGCCCTGCACCGCGCACAAATTGAAGCGGAACCTTCAAGGGATGAGCCGCCTGCCTGGTGCGTTTTAAACTCGAAATCCAGGCCAAGGTGGTTTCAGGATCAGATTCCTGAATTTCTTCCTCCAAATAGTTTCGCTCCTCATTACTCAATTCCAAGCCTTTTTCGGAAACAAGCCTCGTGCAGCTCTGCTCCACAACGGTTTGCGTAGGCACAAAAATATCAGAAAGAAAGCTCGACAGTGGCACCTTTTGCAAATGACTGCCCCAATTTGTCAAATCAAGCAGCGTTTTTGCGCTTTCAATCAGTTTTCGAGTGTGCAGCACTTGCATTTGAGTCTTCTCAAGTTCGGCACATTTCTTCTCAAAAAGTTCTTCTAATGAAGCCATTTCCATGCCATTTAAAATATCTGGATTTTGTTTTAGGCTCAGACCCAAGTGTGAATGATATGGACATTTTTTCCCTCGTTCCAGAAGCAAGATCTTTTAAAAGGGCTTCACACCGAAAACCTCACTTCAGGCTCGCAGCTTGACGCGACGTCAAGTCAAGACCGGCCGCAAAATTTTTCGCTGCGTTGGAAAAAAAAGCAACGCTCAGCGAGGAACTTCTTTGCTGAGGAGGTATGGCAAAAGCGAATTTACCACCGGCTTCAAACCAGTTTCACTTCTTTGCAGAAATCTAAAAAAGGGAGAACTCTCACACCGCTGACAGGCTCGAAGTTTTTGGTTCCAAGATGGACCTGAAAAAAAAGCGGAATCGAAGTGCGTTCTTTAAAATAAAGAATGTGTTTGGAAAGCTGCTTTTCTCCCGTTTTGCATTCAACTGCAAAGAGTGGTTTTTTATTTTTAAGAACCACAAAATCTATTTCACGTTTGTCGATATCTCGCAAAAAACGTAATTCCATAGAATCACCTTCCGTGTCCTCTAAAAAATGGCAATACTTTAAAAGATGTCCTGCAACCATATTTTCGAAACGAGCCCCTTCATCAACAACCGCGCTCCAATCCCAGAGATAAACTTTCTTTTCCTTTTTAACAGCTTTAATTTTGGGAGAGCCATAAGGAGGAACTCTATAGGCGTAGTAAATTCGTTCCAAAATCATGAGCCAGTTTTCAGCGGTTCTAAAATTGATTCCAAGATCCTCGGCAATGTTATTGATTGAAAGCGGTGACCCGACTCGTTCAGGCAAAGATTCTGCAAGAAGCTCTAATTGAGACATTTCGCGAACCAATTCGAGATCTCGCACATCATCATTTACAATTCTGTAAAGACGCTCTTTTGTCCACAGCTTCCAGTCGCGTTCGTTCTGGCTCAAGAAGGGTTCGGGAAAGCCTCCGAATTTCAGCAGACTTTGCAATTCCGATTGAGAATTAATTTGAAGTTCAGAAGCAGAAAAAGGATGCAATCTTAAGTAACGATAGCGTCCCAGAAGTGAATCTCCTCCTCGTCGATAGTAATCGAGCCGGGCAGACCCAGTAACCAAAAATTTTTGCGTTGATTTTTTTTTATCGTAAAATCCTTTGACGAGATTCCGCCAAGGTTTGAACTTGTGAATTTCGTCAAGCACCACCGTTGCCCCGGATGGAAGTTCTCCTGTCCGAATTTGCCGGCGGTTGTTGAGATCGTCCCAATTCAGATAATTCGGAGACTCCATCGAAGGCGGAGTTAAGAATTGAACGCAAAGCGTTGTTTTACCGACCTGCCTGGGGCCACCCAAAAAGACCATTTTCTTGTCGAGAAACTCCTCGACAACTGGCGACAGATATCTCACATGGCTTTTCAATTTCACACCACCCCCGTAGCCCTCAAGAACCCACTCCCGAGTGTATTGCATCGTACTACAATTTACAAGCGAGTATTTTGCAGTACGGTACAAAATACAGGCATGCTACCGGATCGAGGAGATGCAACATTCAAACAGATGTGAGTATGTTGGCTGAGGAATTGCCAACTTTAGCATCGGAGCGAAGGAAGCATTTACATTCATGAGCGGGATTGAACTTGTCCCACCCACGCCTGCGCTCTCAGATATGCCTAGCATCATCAATTCTTTCATGGACGAGGCGCGTCGATCTGGAAGCGTGGCAGGCTGCGAGCCTGTTATGGCAGATGCGAAGGTTGTCATCGGCGAGTTCAAGGACAAAAGCTAAATTTTGTATTAGTTCAGCCTGAATTGTTTCCTGGCAAACTGGTGACACTCCGGAATGGTGGCAGGCCTCATCCTCAATTCGATATTTCGGTGTCATGATTCAACTCAAGGCCTCCCTGATTTTCTTGCGTACTTCAGCTATGGTAACAGTCTCTTGGTCAGTGTGTTTTTCAAGTCCACGTAGCCAATTTTCGACATGCTCAAGAGCCGATCCATGCTCGATAGCTTTCGCTGCACGTTCAAATGATTCGCTTTCGTGCGGCCATTCAAATTCTAGTGTTGCTTTCATGTTCCACTCCTGTTTTCCATTTAAGTAAGCTTCCATTTCTCCACGTCAATTCTCTAAGCTTTTTATTCTCCCCCACTGGTGCGAACCAGAAATGGCCTGAAACGTCCCGAAACAAACTGACCATGAAAACAAGTCTAGAACGAGTTAAACAGTTAGCAGAATCGGACAAGAAATTAAGGTTCAATAATTTGCTTCACGCCTGTGCGCAGAGTTTATATTCCTAAGCCAGGTAAGGCGGAAAAGCGACCCATTGGGATTCCTTCTGTGCTAGACCGCGCATTGAAAAGTGCTGTGACAGACATTTTAAGCGCCATCTTTGAAAATGACTTTTTGGAATTTTTATTTGGAGGTCGCCCACGAATATGTGCACATCATGCCCTTTCAAAGCTCCACGAAACTGTAGCTTACAAAAGGACAGAATTCGTGTTTGAGGCAGATTTAAAGAATTTCTTTGGGAGCCTGGACCAAACATGGATGTTAAAATTTCTGTCACAACGAATATCAGACACGCGGATTTTGAACGTCATAAGTCGCTGGCTTAAAGCGGGCGTACAAGTTTAGGGTTCAACTGCAGACAAACAGGCACAGATTAAATCGATTTTTGCAGGGAATAAAATTTTCCATAAGAAAAAATCAACACCATGCAATAAAAGGTCAAATGAAGTCTATAAATCAGAAATTATGAAGACATTTCAACTATTTTGGAATTTATGGAAATAGGGCCAGAATTCAAAAAGTAAGGTATGAAACTCTCTTATATTTCCGAAAAGTACTCTGTCATAGAAGCCAAAACGGAAAGGTAACTTGGGATAAAATGAATCATATTCTCAAAGTCATTTCTATGGCTGAAGCAAAATTGAGACTACCATATGATCAATTTAAAGCGCTTTTATCTGTTTAAATTGATCATTCCGAAGAGCCCAATGCGGGAAATTCGCCCGTTGGGTTCTGTGAGGTAGGGGCCAAAAAAACCTATACTCGACAATATCTAGCTGTGTCGACTTTACATTTATAAAAGTTCAATATACTTTAGTGAAGAACCGCTTGCTGCCAAAAAAGTTCTTTCGGGCTAGGGGGTTTCTTATGACAAAAGTGTTTGCCATGTTTTCAAATCAACGGGATTTTTCGGAAGCCATCGAGGACGCCGAAATGCAGGGTTTGATTGCCAAAGATACAGATTTTGAAGTGCTAGTTCAACAAGAAACCGATCAGGACATTCCTTTTTTAGGCACAAATGCAATCAAAGACGCGGCTTATGGTGTTTTGGGCGGAATTTGTGCCGGAATGCTCTTGTCAGCTGCTTTTATTTTTGTGCCAGTCGAAATTCAGCTTCCTTTAGTTTCATTGTTCACTTTCGGCGCGGTTACTGGTGGCGCCTTTGGCGGGCTTATCGGTATCCTTACTGGTTTCGAACGTGAACAAGAAGAGAGATTGGTTTTTATGCGCCAATTTCAGCCTGGCGACAAAGCTCTTCTGATGTACCTAAAGGGCCAACATCAGCTTAAGCCTTTGGCAGATCTTTTTAGAAATCACCACGCGCGGCTAGTGAAAATTGCTTGATGAGTTATCGGTCCAAAAAAATTAATTAAAGTGATCTGATCGGGAATCTGTAGATAAAGACTCTCACATTTAGAGTTCCAGAGGCCCGCTTTCTTTAATGCGCACCTCAGATGATTTTCTCGTATTGGGGTCATTCTAAGATTCGACGTTGCGAAAGGTGAGATTGATTCGAGGTGGGGCAAATTTTTTGGTCTTGGCGCAGAGTGTTGCCACGTGTGCAGGCTGAACCTATACAACGGCCGCAATGCTCTTAAGTTAAGAAAATAGTTGCAAAAAACATTTGATTTAAAACAAAACTAAATATATAATAAAAATTCAACAATGTTAATTATACGGAGAAAAGGTATGTCGCAAGATAATCAACGAGCAGTTCCTGACTTTACCAAAATTCTTTGGCAAAGTCAATAAAGAATATAGACTTCAAAAAGGTTCTAGCAGCG
>JAYTOT010000228.1:0-17283 GCA_043747645.1 Pseudomonadota bacterium
ACTCATGAACCCAAGCAACAGATTGGGATACAAAGAAGATACCATTTTTAATGTGAAAGAATTCCAATTAAATCCCGGCGATAGAATTTGTATTTACACCGATGGGCTTACTGAAAATCAAGGAAAAAATGAAAATGTTCTTAGCCAAAAACAAATTATAAAGATTTTGGAAACTAAAGTTAGTGTGAGCGAAGCCCGCGAGCAAATTGTAAATTCAGGCTTAAAAATATGGTCAGATATTCCACTAGAAGATGACGTTACTTTACTCGTTGCGCATTGGTACGGGCCCGACATTGCTAGCAGTGATATTGAAGTTAACCAGAGTCAAATTTCCAGAAATACAAATGTTGCATGATGAAGCTTAAGACTTGCAAGAATTAGTCCGATGCCCCTCATGGAAAACCATAGGTAGGCAAGGAGGCCACCATGCTGGCCCCTAAAACTGGCCTGTTACTTAAAAATGGCATGTATGAAATTCGCAATGCGCTTGGTAAAGGGCGCTTTGGCGAAGTCTTTCTGGCCATTTGGCACCACCCTGAAGGTCCTCGGAGGGTGGCTATCAAATGGTTTTCCCCCGATGTGCTTTCGAGCCAGGAGTTAGGCTCAAACAGCGGCCTGCACCAAGAAACGAACCTTTTGAGTGCGCTGCAGCACGACGCAGTGGTGAAAATTTTAGGCCTTGAGTCTGAAGGCGAAATTGCTTACTTAGTAGAAGAATATTTAGCAGGCGGCAGCTTGCACGATTTTATCGTAAATTCTAAACCTGAAGATTTTGAAAATGGAACAATAAGCCCGTTAAAATTTGTGAATATTGCATTGTCTTTGGCTCGCGGTTTAGATGTTGTTCATTCTAAAGGTTTTTTTCACGGAGATATAAAACCGAGCAATATTTGTTTTAGGGACCTTTTACACACTGATGCTGTTTTGGTTGATTTTGGTCATGGTGGAAACTCTGACGCAGAATTATTGGGTCGCAGTGGAATTAATGTGGCCGCAACTCTTTCGTATTTACCTCCCGAACGCACAGGATTTGTGAAAGAAATTGGAAATGCTTCGAGTGATTTATATTCTCTTGGTATTTCTTTATATGAGCTTATCACTCGAAAAACACTTTTTGAAGGCGAAGCCCCAAAAGAAATTATTGCTAAAATACTTTGCCAAATTCCTGTATCTGTCTCAGAATTATACCCAGATTTTCCTGAGCAAATGAGCGAAATTATTCAAAAACTGGCACGTAAAAACCCCGTTGAACGGTATCAAACAGCAGTAGGCCTCATTGCCGATTTAGAGCACTGCAGAGGTTTTTTAATTCAAGACAAAAAAATTACTCCATTTGCATTGGGCAGGCGCGACAAAATACGAGAGCTCAATTACAAAATCCCTATGGTGGGTCGTCGTAATGAGCTAGAGCATCTGGCAATTTTAATGCAACAAACACTACAGGGCAATGGAAAAACTGTGTTTGTGGGGGCGCCTTCTGGTTCTGGCAAAAGCAGGCTTGCAGGTGAATTTTCTTCTCGGGCACGTGCCCACGGCATGCGAATATTGTCGGCTAAATTTTCTGAATTTGAAAGAAATGTGCCCTTTAGTGCTATTGGCGTTGCATTGCAAGAATATGCCGGCTGGATGCGCACGCAATCGCAAGCCACCCAAAATGCTTGGCGCGAGAATTTGTTTGAGGCCTTAGGCGACAAAGGGCAATTGTTAAGCAAAAGGCTCAATTTTTTAGCCGATATTTTTCCGGCATTTCCTCCTCTGCTTAAAATGCAAAAAGAAGAAGAATATGCTGCATTTTACGAAGTGTTAGCTAAGTTTTTAAGCCGATTAAATGCAAATGCCACAGGCTACGTTATATTTTTAGACGACCTTCAATGGGCAGATTCTGAAAGTTTAGAAGTTGTTAGAAGGCTGCAAGATTTAGCCAATTCTGAAGATTTAGGCCACACCCTTTTTTTGGCAACGTACCGCAGCGACGAAGTCGCCGCTGAACATCCTTTTCATTTCAAAATTCTATCTACATTAACTGAGTCTGAAAAAATATTTTTGGGCCCCTTAATGCCATCGGAATCTAACGAACTTGTAGGATATTTGCTCGATGAGTCCGGCGAAGAAGTAGACAAATTAAAGCAAACAACATTTAGGCTCACTCAAGGAAATCCTTTTTACATTTATGAATATTTAAAATCTGCAATATCGTCTGGTGTTTTTGCATTAAATTCAAGTGGTACAAAATGGGCATTTAACGCATCACTTGCAGCTTCGGTGGCAATGACACGCGGAGCAGCGGGGCTGGTTGCAGAACGCATTAAAAAACTGCCTAAACCGGCATTGGAAGTAATATTGGCTGCAAGTGCTCTGGGAAATACAGTCGATTTACTCAGCCTCAAAACCGTTCTTCATAAGCATATCAAGCGTAAAATGGCAGATAATGCTGACTCTGAACTTAAAGAACAATTGTCGCATTGGATGCAAGACGGTAATTTTTTAGTCGATGATTTTTGTGATTTTGCATGCGATAAATTGAGACGGGATCATTTAATAACTCCTTCGGAATCTCATTTTTGTTTCTTTCACGACAAAATTAGAGAGTCTTCGTATGAGCTTATTGATGTTGATGAGAAAAAGAATATTCATCATGATTTTGGGGAATTTTTGGCGCCAATTTATTTGAGCCAAGAAAATACTGCAAAAAAGGTTTCATCGAAAGACATTTACGAGTTGGCTTTTCATATCATTCAGGGGTTCGGTGAGGTAGCAACTCAATCCGAGAGAAACCTGCTTTTTCTTGCTGCCCAGCGCGCGGTTGAAGTGTTTTCGTATGCCAAAGCCCGTGAATATTTAGAGACTGCCTCACGCATGTTTGGCTCAGAAACATTGGCTGAAGACTTAGGTCAATGGATAGAAATACATGAATTATTGGCAGAATGTCTTGCTCTATCGGAGCAAATTGAACAAGCTTTAAATTTATATGACAAAGTGCTCGAGCATGTTTCTGAGCCGTTGAGTCGGGCAGAGATTTACGCGAAAATTGGAGAATATAACTTTTCTCTATTCAGATATTCAGACTCAGTTAATGCAGCCATAAAAGGTTTAAGAATTACTAAAATAAAATTTATTAATTCTGAGCCAGAGGCGCTTCTTTATATGTTCATCTGGATTCCGAAGTTGATTGGTCAAATTATATTGGCCTATATATTCGGTTTTAAACAAAAAATAGTAGATTCTAGGGAAAAAGAAATTCAGTTTCGATTGTATACAACTGCTCAATTAGCATGTTATTTTTCTGTACCATTTTGTGCCATTGCGAATCACATGAATTTTACGGGTCAACTTCTTCATTACAAAGAAAATTATTATCGAGCAATGGTGTTTTCCTATTGGGGAGTGCTCACTTCAGCACTGGGAATGGAAAAAACAACTCGCTATTTGTTTGCACGAGTAAGTGATTATTTCGATAAATATCCAAATCCTGTGGCAAAAGGATTTTTGACATTTATTTGGGGATATTTATTAGAATTTCCTTTAGGTCAACTCAAAGAATCACGTATTAAACTTAATTCTGCATTTGAAATGTTGGCAGGAGTGGGGGAGTCTTTTTGGCGAAGTTTGTGTTTGCAAGGTCTGTCTCACATCGATGTTTTTGGCCTTGGTTCAGCCGACTCCTCGGAAGTGAATTCACAGCTCATAGCTATTTGGAAGCGCGTGAAATTTGAGCCCACAGTTTTAGGTTGTGTGATGAAAAATTTGTTACTAGAAGGCCGTCATTCAGAAGTGGATGAATGGATGAAAGTGACACTTGACGCAGCCGCATGTATTAAAAAACAAGGATTTAAAACTCTAGATTATTGCTATGCAAATTTAGCTCCAGGAGAGATTTGTTTATTAAGGGACGAAAATGAGCGCGCCCTGCCTTTATTACAAGAAGCATTTTGGAACAATTTGATACATTTTCACCGTGTTGCATACAGTACTTTTTCACCCATTTTACTTGCAAGCGCTTACATTCGATTGCACAAACCTTTTCGAGCCATATTTCCTTTGTTCGTTTCTTGGCTCAATTTGTTCCTGAATGTAAAGGTATTTAAACCATTTACGCTATTTACAACGGGTGAGTTTTTTGCCGAAATCGGTTTATTGAAATTGGGCCAATTGTGTTTTGAATGGGGCATTGCAATTGCGCGAAAAAACGATTGGTTTCCTACGCTCGCCGAAGGCAGGTTGCGCTTAGGAAAGCTGTGCGCACAATCAAACCCGGAATATGCCGAAGGCCTTGTTGAACGTGCAAGACAATATTATCAAGAGCGCGGACATGTGTTTTTAGAAGACAAATGCGAGCGATTGTTCAAATCAACTCGCAATAAAAATGGAAATTTTGTGAGTTCACTCAC
The DNA here is from genome assembly GCA_043747645.1 of Pseudomonadota bacterium. Classification (GTDB taxonomy): domain Bacteria; phylum Bdellovibrionota_B; class Oligoflexia; order Silvanigrellales; family Silvanigrellaceae; genus JAYTOT01. Next base: position 4,389 of record JAYTOT010000228.1, read on the forward strand.
GAGCACGAGCATGACCGAAGGTTTTTCGGCACATGGCACTTTGTTACGTCAAAATCTTGAAACATCTGCACTATTAGAAATATTTTTGCGACTCAGTTCGCTCACAGAAAAAGATCCACTTTTACAGGCAGTTTTAGAGTCACTTTGTTCTTGCACTGGTTCTGATGTGGCAATAGTGTTTTTGAAACACGGTGATACTTGGATTCCGGACAAATCTATGGGGGTTCCGCTAGATTCATTAATTCAAGGATTGTACGGAAAAGCTGCTGTAGACAAATATTTTATTGATTCATTTATTCAATCTCACCAAAAAGTGCCATGCATTCGCAAAGCGTCGGAGCATGTTTTTTCTGGTTCCGTAGCAGGTTCTGTTATGGTGTTGCCATTGTGCCACAATGATCAAATATCGGGATATTGTTACTTAGGTAACAGCAAAATTGACGATCTTTTTGATGAACATAGTGTTGAAACTGTAACGCCTATTTCGACTCAGGCAGCCATTGCTTTGCAAAATATTTATTTATTGGCCGAAACGGAAGAAAAAGCAGTATTAGATGCTGAATTAAAGGCCACAAAGGCAGTGCAGGAAGCTTTATTGCCAGTGGCAGGCACTCAGCTTCCGGGTATGTCTATTGCTTATTGGTATCAGGCGGCTTCTACAGCTGGGGGCGATTGGTTAGCCTACTATTACAACCCCATCTCGCATCGGGTGTATTTGTGCGTTGGCGACGTTACGGGCCATGGATTTCCTTCGGCATTAATTACAGGAGTGGTTTGTGGAGCTGTTTTTTCGAGCGAATTTACGGCAGAAACGCTAGATTTTGAAGCTAATTTATCGGCGGCAGAGCACTTAAAGCTCATTGCTCAAGCAACAAATCAAGCCGTAGTGCGTACAGGAAATCGTACGGGCCGGCTTATGACTATGTGCTTTTTATCACTTGATGTTATTACTGGAGAAGTTGCCTATATTAATGCGGGTCATTTACCGCCGTTAGTGATTCAAAAGACACCTACAAATGTAGAAGGACTCATGAACCCCAGTAATCACTTGGGTTACAGTGCTGATTCTGAATTTACTGTGAAGAATTTCCGCTTGAATCCTGGTGATTCTATCTGTATTTATACCGATGGGCTCATTGAAAACACGGGCCCTTCGGCAACAGTGCTCAAATCTAAACAATTGAAAAAAGTGCTAGAAAATCACTTTGAAGTCGAAGACGCCTGTAACGCAATAGTACAAGCCGGTATGAAAATATGGCAAGACACGCCATTTGCCGACGATATTTCTATATTGGTTGCAAGGTGGAATGGTCCAATTGATCTCAGTTTAAACAACAAGACAGAAATATTAGAACAAGTCGTTGATGCAAAAGTGGCATAACGATATTAATCATCAATTACTCGCTTAATGGCTGCAATTGATGATTAATAGTGTGAGGTTATTGGGTTGCTATTTGGTTGTTATTGGGTTGCTATTTGGTTGCTATTTGGTTGTTATTGGGTTGTAAATAGGTAAGTCTAAAATATTTACGTTGTGCCCTTCTAAATTATTTGATTGCGCCATTTTGTGCAAATTTTTCATAGACCACATTTGAATGTACGAAATAGTAGTATTTACAAAGAATGGTGTAAGATTTCCGCCAGGATCTAAGTGCATTTGAATGGTGAGTTTAATGCTTTTGCCGTCGTTTGCGTTTCTTAAAAACCACAAGCTTTTAAATTTTATCAGGCGCACTGCGCCATTTTGATGAGGTAAAAAATGATCAATCTCGTTTATTTTTGCCACATAACCTTCGTTATTTGGCAATCTTAAGAGTTCTAAAGTAGATGTAGTGTCTCTATCTTCAAAAGGCCACGGAATGGCCAATCGAATATAATAATTAAATTTTGATTTTGAATCTGTGTTTAAAAAATACGATTCCTTGGTGCCATATACCCAGTTTTTATAATTGACTGCATTTATAAAAGTTCCAATAAATTGTTGAGCAGGGACATTAAAAATTGTCTCGCCTTTTACTTCATGGAATTTCGAACCAGGCACTGTTCTTTTGTATATTTGAATGCCTTCGTCTTGAAGCGTTTCTTCCCAATTCTCGCCAATAGCAAAGGCTTCAGAGGCTGCAATCAATTGAATAGGAATAAGCGAAATAGGCAGTACTGCAGATAAAAGCTTTTTCATAATTGACATGTCCTGTGTTCGAGCTGCTGATGTCACAAATGAAGTGTATCTCATGCATGATTTCTAAAAAACTCTGCAAGGGGCTGCGTCGATTTTGCGCTTTCTACGGACTGAAATTTTATAAATACAAAAGTAACATCGTCTTTTAAAGAATGAGAGCCACAGAAATCGTTGAAAGATTTTAATAGTTTGTCTTTTACATACGAAATGTTATCGGTTCCAGAACTTTCAAAGATTTTGCGCACTCGTTTTTCGCCATATTCGCCAGGATGATCTCCGTTTGCCTCAGTTAAACCGTCAGAAAAAAGAAACAAAGTATCGCCAGGTACAAAGGGGACCTCAATAGTGTGAAAGCCAATGTCAGTGCCGCTGCCGATTGGTTTGCTAGAATCTCGTGAATACCCCAAGCGTGGGCCCGTGCGCACAATGCGATTGACTTTCTTCGAGCCGGGCACTCCTGCTTTTTCACCCTCACCTTTAATAACGTAAGGAGGAACGTGCGCGGCATTGGCATAAGAAATTTTATTTTCAGTTGGGTCCAGTATGCATGCCGACATAGTCATTAACAATTGGCCGTCTGAACACATGCTCACAATGATATTTAATTCTCTTAATATCTCATCAGCCTTAATGTCTGGTGTTTTAAAAATGGAATCAGTATAACCTTTCACTACGGCCGTTACAAATGCACTTGGTGTGCCATGGCCAGTGACGTCGCCCAAAAGTATCAATAATCTTCGATTGGCCAGTGGAAAATAACCCCACCAGTCGCCTCCGCATTCACTTGCAGACTGAAAGTGCGCTGCGACTTCAAAGTGTCCACATTCAAAATGATTCTCAGTCGGTAACAAAGTTTTTTGCACCAAACTTGCTGTTTGCAATTCCGATTTCAAGCGGGCTTGTTCTCGTTCTTGAGTCACGTAGCTCACGTTTTCCAGTGAACTTGCAATACTGGCACGTAGGGCGGAAACCACAACATCCATTTCTCCCAGTGACGAATTTTCTGATGACTTGAGTACTAACAAGGCCAACAATTTATGTTCACTAGATGAAGCTTCTACTTCAAGGCAGCGTGTGTGGGGAGTCTGTGCATATTCCTTGTTTAATGCAAAAGTGCTGAGGTCTGGCACATCTTTTTTTAAAGGAGAGAGAAAACCTTCTACTGCTTTAGGGAGCCCGCTAAAAAGTGAAGTTGCCATAAGAATATTGCAAGTGCCTTTTCCTTTGGTCAATTCTACACTCATTAATTGCACACTTTTTTGCAGGTCCCACAGAGTAATTTGCGAACTAATATCTACAGACCACTTTTCAATGAATTTCATACGGTCAATGTTTTGTCTTAAATCATCAACCATTCCATTAAATGCGCGCGTGAGTTTTCCAATTTCATCGGGAGAATTTTTTTCTTCTACTTCTTTGAGGTTTCCGTCCGCAATGGCGTGTGCAGCTTCTTGCAATTTAAAGAGGTGAACTAAAATTGCTGAACGAATAAATAGAAAAGTAAAAGTTAAAATAATAGCCCCTAAGGCGAAACCAAATGCTAAAATTCGAATACGTGTTTGTTCCACTATGGCTGTTAAATAGGCAATAGAGTATTCAACTTTAATATGACCCAAAAATTGAGGTTTGTCGGGGCTGCTTTCTGCTTCCCACAAGCTTGCAATGAGGAGGTGTTTGCTCGTTGAGCCTAATTGCGCATCACTCACATCATACAACCAATTAGATGGCAGCACATTGTATGGAAGAATGGGTTTTGTAGCGTCAATTGCAAAGTCTTTGGTTGCCTGTTGATAAGTGAGTTTGTCAGATAAATCGTCTACGGATTCAAATCGCTCTTTATTTTTTACATTCGAATCTTTCAATTCGCTTGATTTTGTGACTTCTGCTGCAGAAGTGCGCCGCAATAATAAAGTGGGCTTTCCGCCGTCGTCAAACACAGTCACTTCTGTAATGTTGCCGTTCTCAAACAGCGACATAAGAGAAGCTATCATAAGTTTTTTGTCGTAATTCCGCGGTGATTTCACCAATGAGGGCAAAGAACTGCTGACCAAAACGGCATGGAGTTCTTTTGCAGAATCATTGATTTGTTGGGTCCGCTGTCGCACTTCTACTAATGAATATGTGCCTAACGTTAGAACGAGTATGGCAAGAAGGGCCAGAATCAATTTTAACGTCAGCTTCATTTGTGAAATCGCTCCATAGAAAAGTCTTCTATATTAAATCAAATTTTGATGAAATTAATTTTCAGTTAAGTTGTAAGAGTTTCGCACAGTGTCCATGTTCGTTTTTTTGTCTTTCAAAAAAGTAGAAAATTTTTGAATCACGTCGGCGTGTTTAATTGAAGACAAATAATAATTATCTTTTGTATGCGCCAGGCTGGAATCAAATACGAGTGCGCCTTTTTTATTCATGTCTTTGTCTAAATATTTTTTTGCAACTGCAACGTTGACATACACGCCATCGGAGCCGCCCTGCAGAACCTGAGCAAAAAGCATTTTAAAGTCGGAATTTTCAAGTACTTTTACTTTTCCAGCTTTTATTTCTCCCATAAAATCCCAGGGCGTAAAACCCATTACAATTCCGAGGCGCTTGAGTTTACTAATTCCTTTGCCTTTTTTCTCCGGCACTACCATCACACCATCTACGTATTCCATTACAGAGTCACTGTAAGCTATTTTTTTGCCCTCTTTATTAACGCCTTTCCATTTTGGATTGTCTGGATATTTAAAATCAATTTTTTCGTCTATGAAGTCGCTAAAAAGGCGATTGATTGGCAACGGACGGTAGTCAAAAACAATTCCTGCTTCCTTGGCAAAGGCATCGAGTATTGCAGGGCCTGCAACATGATCTTTGGCGTCTGCTTTTGAATCGAAAGAATAGCAAGGAAAATAATCTTGTGGTTCGACACCAACAATATATTTGGTGGGGGCTGCGAAAGCAGAAATTGAGCAACAGGTGGTTAATGCAAAAATAGCCTTAATTTTCATTATGTTTCACTTTTAACTTTAAAAAGAATTTAATTATATAATTTGAGAGCGTTTAAATGGAAAGATTATATCATATCAATTATCTTTTTATTGGAAGGAGTGTCTGAGGCAAAAGAATTTGCCCACATAAGCATTCCGGCGATGCAAATGGATTTGAATAATTTTTTCAACGGATGCTCCCCAACTTTTGCAATTGCAAATGGCCAACTTGAGTCGATCTAAATGGCCCGACTCCGAGCATGTTACCGCACTATAGATGTTAAATTGTAGTGTTAGAATTACGACACAAGCCGACAGAAAATCGACTCACGGGGCAATAATATGAAAAGTGACAGAATTGACTGCATGTGGCTTTGTGCACTTATTACAACAATTATTTACTTTTTGATCAAGATTTTGAACAGAATCTATTAATTTTTTAAATTCACATTTTAAACTTAATTTTGACATAATAATGTAACAAGATTCATTTTTATAATTTTGCCCAATGGTCTAAAACACAGTTGATTTTCTAAAGTTCAAACTAATCTATTTTTTTATTGAGGTATTTTGCATGGCCTTATTTAGACTTCGAAGAAATTTTATTGTTTTGTTATTTGTCTTTAAATTGCTTTTTTGTGGTTCTTTTGCATTTGCGCAGAGTTCAGAAATTGATGCAAGAATTGCACGTAGAGACATTGTCGAACCGTATATTGCTCAGTTTTGCGCTCCCTACCGGACTATTGATCAATTTGAAGTTGGCAATGCCATAAAAATATTTGGCTTTATTTCGATAAAATTGGCAAGCAAAGGTGCCGTTTTGATGGCTGCAAAAGTGAGCCTTTTGTATAGTGCCTACGACAGCATTTGCAATGTTGGCCAACTTGTACTTGCGGCGCTTGATGCAGATATTGCTTGGTTGGAGTATTACAATATCAGTACTGTTTTAGAACAATCAACTTCCGACATGTGTTTTAGAATGCAAAGCATTCCAGCTGAAAGAAGATCAGTTTCTATGCCAGATTGGTGCGAAGATCGCACTCCTTCGGTGCCGGTACCTGGCGAGGTCTCATGCATTTATATGAAGGTTCGCAGCGATGCACCTGTAAGCGGAGCACCTATTTATGAAGACCAATGGTTGTCGAGGCACTTGCAGCCAGGTGGAAGCGTCGGAGCAGATATTCCTGTCACAAGGGAACTGACCCTTTATGTCGGGAATATTTTAGTGATGCGTGTTAATGTCAGAGGAGGTGTGCTTTCCAATCAGGTCGGTTGGATTCCTGCCGGGTATTTAGAAGACAGGAACCCAAATTGCGCACCGTAAATTCAAATGAATGAAAACTCTTTGGCGTATAAGATTTTTGCCGAAAAATATCCTAAATATTTTCGGATTTCTGAAATTTGCATTGAAAAAAGTGCAAATTTTTCAGATAAAATTACACTTTTTGACTTATACGATATTGATATTGAGAAAGAAAACAAACCTATATTTGGAATGTTTGCGGGAGTTCATGGAATTGAGGCCATAGGAGTAAAAATTCTTCATGAATTTTTGAGGCACATTTTAGAGCAAGTTAGCTGGAATGAATCAATCAGAGAGCTGTTGAAAAGCGTAAAAATTAAAGGTATTCCAATTGTAAATCCGAGCGGATTCCGATTGGGAACTCGGGCTAACCGAAATGGCGTTGATTTAATGCGCAATGCACCCATCGAAAGCGCGGTGCAAATTCCCTTTGTCGGTGGGCAACGGATAAGCAATATGTTTCCCTGGTTTCGGGGCAGTGGACTATGGGAGGCAGAAAATCAAATTTTACTGAATTTATTGCGAACAGATTTCATGCATACGAAATTTTCTTTGTGTCTAGATATTCACAGTGGATTTGGCACAAATGATTTTCTTTGGACTCCCTATGCCAAACAAAAAGGTTTCCCTCCAACTTGGGACCAATATACATTGCTTAAAAATTTGCTAGATTCGACACTACCAAATCACATTTATCGATTTCAGCCTCAGAGTGAAAATTATTGCACGAGCGGCGATTTTTGGGATTTTATTTACGAAGAATTTTTGCAAAATTCTCGTTCTGTTGAGAATTCTAGAAGTGAGCGGATTTTTATGCCTCTCACTTTGGAAGTGGGCAGCTGGGTTTGGCTTAAAAAATCGCCCCTGTCTGCGATGCGGATAAGAAATTATTTCAATCCTGTGCATCCACACCGAGAAAAACGAGTTTTGAGAAGGCATTTGGCATTGCTAATGTTTTTGGTCAATTTTTGTGCAAATAGTTCTAAATTATATGACGTCAAAAAATCTAAATAATTTACATTGATTGTGCTATCGAATTGTTCTGTTTTGAGAATGAATGAATGTATTTTTGAGGAATTTGTTGACGCTCTAAAAGTATTAAAAAATCGTGGCAATTAAATTGTTCATCATAGGCTGGCTCACTCAATATTTTAGCTCCAATATTAAAATAACCTTTTACCAGTGGCGGCAGTTGAAGCATGAGTTCTATTTTTGACACACAAACATTTAGGCTAACTTGATTTCTCAGTTTTATTTCCGATTTGTATTTTCGATTGACGGGCGCCAGCAGTGAGTTGTGCACATAGTCGTATTTTAGAAAAGATTTATAAAGTTTCAGAGCTTCAAAATGAGTCATTCCGTGCACACTTGCGCAGCCAATTAAAGCGTCAATGTTTTGTTCACTGATATAGTCCGAAATGCCTTTCCAAAGGAGCTTAGCTACAACACCTGATCTGAACTTTGGGTCAATGCAAGACCGGCCGAGTTCTAAGACATTTGTTCCATATTTTAAAAGAATATTCGATAAATCAAATTCCTTGCTGCAGTATGACTTTAGATTTTTAGATGCAATTCTGTAGAGAGGAAGAAGTCGATATGTGCCAACAATTTTGGAGCCACATTTAACAATAAGATGATCGCAATAGTCATCAAATTCATCATAATCTATGTTGGTTAAATTTGATGTTGTTCCGCCTAATTCAGTGCAGAAAATATCGTATCGCAACTTATATATTTCACTGAGTTCAGAAGACTCAGCTAGCCTTACTGAATATTTTTCGTTTAAATTGACCCGGCTGACCGGCATTAGTTGATCCAAATTTGCAACGCTAAGTTCCATTTGAACACTCCTTGAGAATTGTGAAATCAGAACCATTTAACAAAGCAGAATTTTTTAATTTGTTTGATGAGTGGCATAAATTGCAGATTTGCAAATAAGATAATTCAGAAATCAAACGAGCAGATTTGTCGCCCATGAGTGATTTATCAAATACTTCGATTGAAAGGTACGCTGTGATTTTTTGTAGTTTTAAAATCGATAAGAAGTGCGGAAGGAAAGTCATGTCGTCAATCCAAGCGATTCCGCTTTGATTTTCATAGCATATTCCTACCAGAATAATTTCAGACTTTGCTTGCAAGGCTGGCCAAATTTGCCCATTTGCCCATAGATTTTGCAGAGGCGTTAAATTCTGAGACGTAGAGCCTTCGGGGAAAATAAAAAGACGTTCCGATTGAAGTCGTTTTCTCATTCTTAAAAGAAGAGCTAGTTTGCTGCTTAAATTAGATCTATCTACAAATTCAGCGTTGATTGATTTTGTGAAAGTACCAATGAACGGCCAATTTTGAACTTCTTGCTTGGCGATTCCTGAGCATTTAAAGATATTAGAAATAATTATAGCATCTAAATAACTGATATGATTTGCTAATATTAGTGCAGAATTGGAGATTTTCCTTAATTTGAGTTCGTCTTCTTTTGTGAGTTGAATTTTAATATTTAATATTCGAACTAATAAATGCAGAAATGCTGCATGAGTTTTAGCAATAGTCGATTTTTTTGTTTTTGCGAGCCCTAGTATTTTAAAAATAGAATAGAACAATAAAAATATAAAAAACAGAACCGTACTTTTTGAAATTCTTTGAAGGTGCAAAAAAATGTTTTTCATACCAGACTTTTTAATTAATTTTCTATTCAAGCAGAATATCATATTTAATTGGGAATTAAACTTCATATTGTTAATTATATGTGACATGTGTCTCGTAAATAAGTCGATTTTGTGCCGGATGTTCAATATTGTTTTTGATGTGTGACTTCGCATCAAAAATTGTCACATTTGGACTCCAGAAAATTTTAAGGCGAGTTTTTGCTTTGTATGCTAAAACGAAGTGAGTTTGAGAAAAATGTTGCAGATACGTCGCAAATGACTTAGCGTGACGGGGCTTTTCCCCCCGGTTCGTGGACAAAGGGTTTAACATGCCAGCTCCCAGCAAAGAACAGCTCATTCCATTTTATAAAGAAATGCTTTTGGGAAGACGTATCGAAGAACGTGTCGGTCAACTTTATGTGCAGCAAAAATTCAGTGGATTTTGCCATTTGTACATTGGCCAAGAAGCGATTTCTACAGGCGTGCTCAATGCACTTCGTAAGGGCCAAGACTATGTGATTGGCGCCTATCGCGACCATGTGCAGCCCCTAGTGTTGGGAATGTCACCTGGAGTCATGGTTGCAGAGCTTTTGGGCAAGGCCACTGGCTGTGCAGGAGGCAAGGGTGGCTCCATGCATATGTTTTCTAAAGAATTTCGATTCTTAGGAGGACATGGAATAGTGGGCGGACAATGCCCCATTGCTGCTGGTGTAGGTTGGAAAATTAAATCCTCTAAAGAAGATTTAGTCTGTGTTTGCTTTTTAGGCGATGCGGCCATTAATCAGGGCCAATTTCACGAAGCATTAAACATGTGCGCCATATGGGATTTACCCGTTATTTTTATTATTGAAAATAATTTGTATGGCATGGGTACGGCTATATCGCGCACCTGTAGTCTCGAAAGTTTGGCAGATAGGGCAAAAGGCTACAATATGGCTCAAGCAGTGGTCGATGGTCGCGACGTAGTAAATACGTACACAACTATGACAGAAATTATCGAAAATGTACGTAAAACAAGCAAGCCAATTTTGATTGAAATGCAAACTTATCGGTTCAGGGGGCATTCTATGTCCGACCCTGGCCACTACCGCACCAAAGAAGAAGTTGAAGCCGAACGTGGGCAAGACTGCCTGGTTCTTTTACGCAATCAAATTATTGCGAAAAAGCTTGCTCAGGAAGAAGATTTTGAGCTCTGGGAAGAAGAAATTTCTGCTCAGGTCGAAGAAGCAATCACCTTTGCCGAAGACTCACCAGAACCTGAAATGTCTGCAATTTATGAACATGTGCTTGCGCCTAATTGAGGCCATTTAAGAGGATTTTTTCATGGCACTTTTAACTCTCCGCGAAGCCTTAAACCAGGCAATGACTGAGGAGATGGAACGGGACCCCACCGTATTTTTAATGGGCGAAGAAGTAGGCGAATACAATGGCGCTTACAAAGTTTCTAAAGGAATGTTGGCAAAATTTGGCCCGCAGCGCGTAGTAGATTCTCCTATTTCTGAAGCGGGATTTGCAGGTCTTGGCGTAGGTGCAGCAATGGTTGGCATGCGTCCAATCATTGAAATGATGACTTGGAATTTTGCCATTCAAGCTTTCGACCAAATCATAAATCATGCTGCAAAAATGTATTACATGAGCGGTGGCCAGTTCAATATTCCCATGGTCATTCGCGGACCCCACGGCGCGGCGCACATGCTCAGCGCGCAACACAGTCAGTGCATCGACCATATGTTGGTTAATGTTCCTGGTATGATTGTTGTGAGTACAGTGATTCCGGCCGATGCAAAAGGGCTCATGAAAGCCGCAATTCGCAATAATAACCCTGTAATGTTTTTAGAAAGCGAATTGCATTATGGCCTTGAAGGCGAAGTTCCAGATGGGGAACACATTGTTCCATTAGGTGTTGGCGAAATCAAACGCGCCGGCAGAGATGTCACAGTTGTTTGTTGGAATAAAATGCTTTTGTTTTCGCTCGATTTGGCTGCAAAATATGCCGAAGAGGGAATAGAAATCGAAATTATTGATCCTCGCACCTTACAGCCCCTAGATGAAAATATTATATTTGAATCTGTGCGGCGCACACATCGTTTGGTTGTGATTGAAGAAGGCTGGGAAATTGCAACTATCGGTACGCACATTGTGGACCGCGTTGTGCATGAATGCTTTGACGATCTCGATGCTCCACCAGAACGAGTGACCAATTTATTTGTGCCCATGCCTTACAACGAACGCCTCGAACACGAAGTTTTACCCACGGTTGAGCGGGCTCGCGCTGCCATTGACCGCGTTCTATACCGCTAAAAGGATGCTCACATGGCTTCAGTAATGGAAATGCCTAAACTTTCAGACACCATGAAAGAAGGCGCAATTGCCCGCTGGCTTAAAAAAGAAGGCGAAAAAGTAGCAGTTGGTTTGCCTATTGTTGAAATAGAAACCGACAAAGCCACCATGGAATTTGAATCTCCATCGACCGGTATTTTGCTCAAAATTATCGTGGGTGACCATAGTACTTGTGCATTAAACGCGCCCATTGCTGTTATTGGCAAAGCCGACGAAAACTGGCAAACGGCACTCGATGCCTACAATGCTAAAAAAGATGCAAAAAAAGCACCTGCGGTAGCATCTGTTGATGCAAAAAATAAGGCTCCTGCTGCGGGAGCTCAGCCCTCGGCTGCTCCAGTCGTGGCTACAGTTTCACAATCTGCGCAATCGCCAGCCGCTGAAAGTTCACAATCGGCTGCGCCTGTTTTAAATTCCGACGAACGCCTTAAAGTGAGTCCGTTGGCGCGTCGCGTGGCTGCCGACAAAGGGCTCGATTTACGCAATATGCAAGGTTCTGGGCCCGGAGGCCGTATTGTTGTGCGAGACGTAGAGTCGGCACAAAGCTCAAACGCTCAAGTCAACAATATATCGCAAGTTTCTCTTGCGTCAGGCTCCGAAGTTCAAGTGATTCCTGTAAGTATGATGCGCAAAACAATTGCGCGCAGGCTTACTGAAAGCTTGTCTACGGCACCGCATTTTTTCTTGACTATCAGTTTAAATATGGGACCTTTACTTGCTTGGCGTAAACAAGCAGTGAGTAAATTGCCCGACAATTTAAAATTTTCAGTAAACGACTTACTCGTGTTTTTATTGGCACGTGCACTACGTAAGCATCCTGCCGTTAATGCATCGTGGAAAGGTGACACTATTGAACAATATAATGTTGTTCACATTGGTGTGGCTGTTGCATTACCCAACGGATTAGTCACGCCAGTGTTACGGTATGTTGAACGCATGAATTTGGGTCAAATTGCCGCGCAATCTAAAGAGCTGATTAAAGCAGCGCGCGATGGAAAACTTCAGTCTGATGCTTACGCTGGTGGTACTTTTACTATTTCAAACTTGGGTATGAATGGTATTGAGGAGTTTACAGCAATTATAAATCCCCCTCAAGCTGCTATTTTGGCTGTAGGTGCGACCATCGCAACCCCAATTGTTAACGACGAAGGTGAAATTGTAGTTGAAAATCGTATGCGAGTGACACTAAGCTGCGATCACCGTGTCATCGACGGTGCAGTGGGTTCAGAATTCCTCAAAACTTTAAAACAGTTTGTTGAAGAACCTATGAATGCCCTGTTTTTTGGCTGATTTGCCTTTTCTTTTTCAATCAGGAATCTAAAATGACCCGTAAAACGCCCTCTCCTGTTCAAAAATCCGACCCAACAGGAGTGAGGCTCAATGTTTTTTTGCAAGAGCACGGCGTGGCCTCGCGGCGTAAAGCCGACGAACTCATTCAAGCTGGGCGTGTAAAATTAGACAACCT
>JAYTOT010000229.1:0-12723 GCA_043747645.1 Pseudomonadota bacterium
AATGGCGAAAAAGCGATGCAAATAATACTGTCATTGCAGTGTCTCATGCACTTCATGAAGTGAGAGACTGGGATTTTTGTTACGTTTTTAAAGATGGAAGAATTGTTTCAAGTGGAATTCCTCAGGAAATTTTAAAACAATGACCAAGGATTTAGATGATACAAAATTGGAGTTTGACAATTCATCTCAGCAATCTTTTTCGCAAAAAATGCGTCGCGTTTTAGATGCACCATTTTTGCGGCGTCCCATTTGGTATTTATTTCTTTCACCAATTTTCATATTTGTTTCTTTTTGTTGGGCTTTTTGTGCATTTGTACGTCGCAATAAAGGTTACAGTGCAAAAGCCATTCCTCAGCACGTAAAAGTAGTGTGTGTGGGCAATGTAGTTGTGGGTGGCGTTGGTAAAAGCCCCTTCGTGCGATCGTTGGCTGCCACTGCATTAAGTCAGGGAAAATGTGTCGCTATAATTGCGCGCGGTGTTGGTAAAAAAGATAATAAACAAATTATTTGTGAGTTTCGGCAAAGTTCAAACGAATTTAACCCGCGAGAGTTTTTTTCTAAAATTGAATGTTTGGCCGATGAATTAAGAGAACATGCACTTTTGCTTCTGCCTCAACTAAATGCAAATGAAGGAGCACGCCTTTTTTTGATTCAGGATTCTAATCGGTACAACGCTGTTTTGGCGTTTTCGAAACTTTGCGATGAAAATTCTCAAGCCGTTTGTTTTTTAGATGATGGTCTTCAACATTTTAAGTGCCCTCGCCATTTGAACCTGTGTGTGTGGGACCCCAATTTATTGGGTTCTGCACCGCCATTTAGTATGCCTTTGGGGCCGTACCGCGAGAGCTTTGGTAAAAATTGGGGTCCATTTAAAATGAGCGTGTCGCTAGAGTCATGCGACATAAGAGTTTGGTCGCGCACTTCGGCTCATGGCGTTGGTGATTTTAAAGAAAGTATTAGAAATATTTTAAAATCATTTTGTTTAGTTCCGCATAGTGAAACCGAACTTATATTGCTTCAAAAAATGGAACTTCGAAGTGTTTCACTAGATTCGGGTTTTCTTAAGATTCAAAACAGAGTCGACAATTTTGAGAACTTTGGCGTCTGCAATTTTATAGCTGGTGTGGCCCAGCCCGAAAAAGTGTTACGCGAATTGAAAAATCAAATTCCGTATTTTGAGTCTTGCAAATTTAACGTTATTGCTTTAGATGATCACGGTAATTTATCGGCAAATGTAGTACAAGAAATTCAAATGCAATACCCGTGCATTCTTACAGTCAAAGATTTTGCAAGGTGGCATAGCGAAAGTATTTTTGTACAATTGGCAGAGCAGGGTTTATTATTTGTTTGTCTGCTTGAAATTGAAGTTCAGGCGTGGAATGAAGACCATTCAAATCAAAGAAAGGAATTTATCATTGACAACAAATTTGCTCTTTAGACCAAACGTTGCGGCTTTGATAAAAGTTGGACCGCAATTTTTAGGATGCATTCGAACCGACCTCAGTGGTATTCAGTGCATGCAAGGCGGAATTGAAAATGGTGAGTTCCCTGAAGACGCATTGCACCGAGAATTATTTGAAGAATTGGGTCTTTTAAAAGGCACATATTCAATAGAACATGCGTCTAAAATATGGCGCAGGTACCGTTGGCCTTCAGGAATTAAATTTCGCGAAGGGCCGCAACATTTGGGGCAAGAACAAAAATGGTACCTTATTGAAGTGCCAGAGTTTTCGTCAATCGATTTGCAACGCAGCCAAGGTGAATTTTGCGAATTAAAATTGCTGACTGTTGCTGATTTAATTCAGAATATAGTGAGCTGGAAAAAACCTATTTTATCTGATTTTTGTTTTGAATTGGGGCTTTTATGAATCAGCAAGAAAACGTGCAATACGCCGACGACACAATCGACCTTGTAGAATTAATTTCGGCAATGTGGCAAATGCGCAAATATGTAGCCGGTGGCGCATTTCTCGGTGGCATTATTGGCTTGTATTATGTTTTTGCGGCCTCTGCTCCGCTGCACCAATCTCGTATTTCTGTTACGGTAGATGCAAATAGTTTGCCCGCGGTGCGCGATTCTAAGCAAATTGCGGCGTTGTTTTCTGCGGCACTCAATTCACCCGAAATTGCTTTTTTGGCCTTTTCTGCCATCGAAAAAGCTTCGCCCGGATTTGAAACCGCATTGCAAGCAAAAGGCGGAAGTTTTTTATCGTTGGCCACTTTGGTGAGTCAGACAGACAAAGTGAACCTCATACCATTAAAGCTTGAGGAAAGCCCCAGCAATACAGACTTTAACGTGCAATTGCAATTGCCTATTGGCGGGCTTGGGCCGAACATTGGGTCTGCAGTTATAGAATCTGTAAATATCGTTTCTAAAGAATACAATAAAAGAGTTTTGCAAAGCCGCAAATTAGAATCTGAAAATTTAATCAGTGAAGCCAAAGAGGCATTGAGTTTGTCTGACGCTAATTTGGCCACACTGCGGTCTGAAGTCGAAAATGAATTGGCCACAGTTCGCAGTCAAATTGGCGCCATTGAGTACCGATTGCACAAGCAAGCACGTGCGCGAAAAATAGATATGAGCGCCTTTATTTCCGGTGAAAAATTGAACGAAAACAGTGGCAGTATTATTCAAATTAATTCGGGTGCCGATGCGTCTAAAAATTTGGGTTCGAGCGACACGCAAAGCAGTTTGAATATCGACCGCGCGACTTTTTTAATTTCTTCGCTGTCTGAAGAGGGTGGATTGAGCGAAAAAGAAGCTGCGAATTTGCGCATCCGAATTACAGATTTGCGTGTGAGGTATCAGAAATTTAAATCGCAACAAGTCAGTTTAAGAGCAGCAGAAAAAAATCATATTGATAGGCTTTATTCATCGATGCAAATGAACATAACACCCATCGATCGCGCTTTGCTTTTTTTGCCGCAATTTAAGTTAAACGACCGCCTGTACCAAGCGGGTTTGGCAGGTGGAACTTTTGAACGTAGCACAGGTCGCAAATGGATTGCAGTGTTGCTGGGTGCTTTTGTTGGGGCTATAGTTGCGGGCGGCGCATGGATTTTACTGACTTTCTTTAAAAAGAATCGTGAGCGTTTATGGGCCAACCAAGTTGCTCAATCTAAATAAGAACTGAGGCTAAAATGAATCTTCAAAATCGCATGAACAAACGAGTCGAAAACGCCCTCGAAGCACTGCACGATATTTCAGATGGCGCAGTGCTCATGGTTGGCGGCTTTGGCCTCTGTGGAATTCCGGAGTTTTTAATTGAAGCACTGCGCATCAAAGGCGTAAAAGGTCTCACTTGTATTTCGAATAATGCCGGAATCGACGATTTTGGATTGGGCAAGCTTTTGCAAACGGGCCAGATTCGAAAAATGATTTCTTCCTATGTGGGAGAAAATAAAACTTTCGAAAGGCAGTTTTTATCTGGCGAACTTCAAGTAGAATTGGTTCCCCAAGGAACTCTTGCAGAACGCATTCGCGCTGGTGGAGCGGGAATACCTGGTTTTTACACAGGCACTGGAGTTGGTACTCCCATTGCCGAAGGCAAAGAGCACAAAGAATTTTCTGGCAAAACATACATTCTCGAAACTGCATTAAAAGCAGACTTCGCTTTGGTAAAAGCGGCGCGTGGCGATGTTATGGGCAATTTGCAGTACGCATTTACGGCCATGAATTTTAATCCCATGATGGCCACCGCAGCTAAAGTAACAATCGCAGAAGTGGAAGAAATAGTTGCTGTGAATGAAATGAACCCCATGCACATTCATACGCCAGGCATTTATGTCAAACGTATTTTTAAAGCTGGACCCTACGAAAAACGCATTGAGCAACGCACCTTGCGTCAGGCTTAATTCAATTGATTTAAAGTCAATCCATAAGGAAACGACAGATGACTGCACAATTAAAAGTTTTAGGCCGCGAACAATTGGCGCGCCGCGCCGCTCAAGAACTGACTCCTGGCATGTATGTTAACTTAGGCATCGGAATTCCCACACTCGTAGCCAACGAAGTGCCTGCAGATATGCCTTTGGTTTTTCAATCGGAAAACGGAATATTGGGCATGGGTCCCTTTCCCTTTGCTGGAGAAGAGCGCGCAGATCTCATAAATGCTGGCAAGCAAACTGTTACTTTAGCAGCAGGGGCTTCGTTGTTTTCGTCGGCCGATAGTTTTGCAATGATTCGCGGCGGCCATGTGGACATCACAATTTTAGGTGCCATGGAAGTTTCAGAATCAGGCGATTTGGCAAACTGGATGATTCCCGGAAAAATGGTAAAGGGCATGGGCGGCGCCATGGATTTGGTTGCGGGTTCGCTTAATGTTGTGGTGGTAATGCAGCATTGTGCGCCAGATGGTTCGCCAAAAGTACTTAAAAAATGCCGTTTGCCTTTAACAGGTGTGGCCTGCGTTAAAAAAATAATTTCGGACCGCGCCGTTATGGAAGTGCGCGGCGACGGATTATTTGTCACAGAAATCATACCAGGCTTGAGTTTTGAAGAGCTCGAAAAATGCACCGAAGCTAAATTGCAGCGCTCACCTCAAGGCATCAAGATTTTAGATTTGTGAAAACAGAACCGCTAGACCCTCAAAATTTTGCTGCGCAGATTCCTAATCACAATCAGAAATTAGGTCTAAAAATTGCGCAATGCCATTTTAAAAGTGGTCAAAAAATGAGTGTGCCTGGTTCAAAAAGTTTTACAAATCGCGCTGTGGTTCTAGCCGGAATGTCTACTCAACCTGTTTTATTAAAAGGCGTTCTGTTGAGTGACGACTCTTTTTGGGCACTAAAAGCGTTGCAAAGTTTAGATTTTAGCATTGAAGTTTGCAGTTCAGAAAACGAAATTTTGGTCACACCTCCCATTCCAACAACCGATTTTTTTGACACTCCCGCGGGAAAAAATATTAAAATCCATTTGGGAATGGCAGGTACTTTGGCTCGGTTTTTTCCGGCGGTGGTGCTCAATTTTGAAAAAACTTTTGCATTAAACTGTGGAACTGTAGAACTCACTGCCGAAGCAAGGCTGTGCGCGCGGCCTTTGGCTGCTTTATTGAAAGCTTTAAAACAGTGGGGCGCAAATTTTAGTGCCATGCAGTTGCCTTTGAGCCTGAGTTCAACACCATTGTTTGGCAAGTGTGCTATAAGCGGCGCGGAATCGGGACAGTTTTTAAGTGGGTTGTTATTAACGGCTGCTGGTTCACGCAATGCCTTACAAATTGAACGGCGCGACAATTTGGTTCAGCCCGATTACGTGCGCATGACTCTGCAGGCCCTGGGCGATTTTGGTGCAGAAATTAAAGTGAACGGCGACCTAGAAACGTTTGATGTTTATTGCCCCCGAGGGTTACAAGCAGAAAGTTACACAGTGGAAGCAGACGCATCTACGGCTTGTTACTTTATTGCTTTGGCTGTGTTGCACAATTTCGATTTGACAATTTCGAATATTGGCACTTCCACACTGCAACCCGATTTAAAATTTGCCGACGTGCTCGTGAGTATGGGAGCTTGCATTACATATTCAGCTAACACAGTTTCTGTTAAAGCCAGAAATTTAATTGAATCTGAGCCGTTTTTGAAAGGTGGATTTACTTTAAATATGGCAAGCATGAGCGATCAGAGTTTGACCATGGCCATTGTTTCGTTATTTGCACATGCGCCCGTTACAATTACCGGGGTAGAGCACATTAGGCAACATGAGTCCGATCGTATTGCGAGCTTAGTTGCAAATTTCAGTGAATTAGCATTCAATTCTCAAGAGCATTCCGACGGATTTACAGTGCATCCTTTGAACGATAAATCTGTTACTTTAAATCGAGTCAACGGAATTTGGAAAACGCACCACGACCACCGCTTTGCCATGTGCGGAGCATTGCTTGCAAGCAAATGTCACGGAGTTTCCATATTGAATCCTAAATGTGTTGAAAAAACAGCGCCAACATTCTTCAAAATGCTGCAAACCCTCGGCGTCGTATTTGAAAGTGAGTTCCAAGTTGAGAATTCTTCACACCTCTGATTGGCATATCGGTCAATATTTGCATTCATTCGACCGTGTTTATGAGCATCAATGTTTTTTAAAATGGTTGTTGAATCAAATTGAAACTCTTGAAATCGATGCACTGCTTATTGCAGGCGATATTTTTGATACGGCGAATCCGTCTGCAGTTTCGCAAAAACTCTGGCTCGAATTTTTGGCAAATGCAAAAACTATCGCGCCTTATTTAAATATTGTAGTCATTGCTGGAAATCACGATTCTCCGTCGCGATTAGAAGCACCAAATCCTTTGCTCGAAAAATTTGGAATTCATGTTGTGGGGCTGGTGTGCGACGCGGAGTCGCGTCAAATTAATTTTGAAAAAGTGTGTGTGCCACTCAAGAATAAAAATGGCGAAGTAAAAGCCTGGTGTTTGGCTGTGCCATTTATGCGCAACAACGATTTACCAGCTGCGGAAAATCTCAATTTAGCCAACGAAAATTCAGCCACCTCAAATTCAGATTTAAACTCCGAAGATTCAGTATCGACCGCCGCAAATTCAGACCAAAGTAACAATGCACAAGCTCTTTTGTATCAACATTTGTATCGAATCATTGCAGAACGCAAAGAAACAAATCAGGCCATTATAGCCATGGGCCACTTGCATATTAGCAATGCCCAAATGTCGCCCGATTCGGAACGTCGCATTGTGTCTGGGGGGCTCGATGGCTTGCCTTCTGATATATTTGACAGTCGACTTTCTTATGTGGCCCTGGGCCATTTGCATTTGGCGCAGCGAGTGGGCGGCTCCGAAACCAGGCGCTACTCTGGCAGCCCCATACCCATGTCTTTTTCTGAAATTCATTACAAACATCAAGTGATAGTATTTGATTTGGACAATGAATGTGTTGAAAATTTACAGCAAATTGATGTTCCACGCTTTGTGCAATTGTTGCAAATTCCTGCTGCGCAAGAAAAAGACAAAAGCATTGAGCATGTATTAAACCTTTTGCAAGAATTGAATTTAAATTGCGACGTTCCTGAACAATGGCCTTATTTAATGGTGCGTGTGCATCTGAACGGGCCAGATCCATCGTTGCGGGCTAAAATTGAAAACGCATTGGCAGGCAAACCAGTGCGCCTCACTCGCATTGAAGTTTCGGCAAATACTACCATGCAACCTCTTGGCGGTACTTCAGAAATTCAAACAATAACGTTGGACCAATTAAACCCCGAAGATGTTTTTTCTAAACTTTTTGCAGCGCGTTACGGAAACTCCGCTCCTCCCGATCTCATGCATGCATTTTTGCAATTGAACCATTTTTATGAAGAGCCTAGCAAATGAAAATCTTGGCCATTCGCGGCAAAAATATAGCATCGCTTGCTGAAGAATTTGAAATTAATTTTGAAGATTCGCCCCTAGCTGAAACGGGGCTTTTTGCAATTACCGGAAATACCGGTGCCGGTAAAAGCACCTTATTTGATATTATTTGTTTGGCGTTGTTCGATAAAACCCCCCGCCTTAAAGATCAAAAAAAAGAAAAATTAGTTGACGATGGAGAAAATGCTCTTACCACAACAGACACGCGAAATTTGTTACGTCGCGGCACAGTAGAGGGTTTTGCCGAAATTGATTTTCTGGGAGTGGACAAAAAAACTTATCGCAGTCGTTGGGCTGTGCGCCGATCGCACAATAAAATTCTGGGCTCCTTGCAGGCTGTCTCTATGTCGTTCTTGTGTTTGCAGTCGCAAAAAAATTTAGGCAATACAAAAACCGAAATTCTTGCCGAAATAGCTTTAAAAATTGGATTAAATTTTGATCAATTTACCCGCTCCGTTCTTTTGGCACAAAACGATTTTTCGGCTTTTTTAAAGGCAGACGAAGGCGAAAGGTCGGAGTTGCTCGAAACTCTTACGGGCACAGAAATTTATTCCGAACTTTCAATTAAAGCCCATCGCAAAGCTTCCGAAGAAAACTTACGCCTGGCCGAAATCAATGCGCAATTGAAAGGCCTCCATTTGTTAAGTGATGCAGAATTACAAATTCTGCGTGCTGAAAAAAATGAACTGCGACTTAAATGCGAAACAGCAGACACGCAAAAAACGGCACTCCTCAAAGAACAAAAATGGCACGAAGAATGTGAAAAATTAGACACTTTCGAAAAAGATTCAAAAGATTTACTTCATAAAATTGAGCATGAAATGAATCTTAAATTGGAAGATTTTGAAAAGCTCAATAAAATAGAAAAAATTCAAAGTGCGAGAGAATTTAATAACGCTGTGCTAGAAACTTCTGCATTAAAAATTGCCCTTGAAAATCAATTTACAGCAGTTTTGAAGCAATTGTCGGAAGCTGAAAAAGGTGAAAATGAAGTCAATCAAAAATATTTGCTTGCCGAAAATAGATTGGTTGAAGAAGAACTCCAATTTAAAAAGCAGTCGCAGCTGTTTGCAAAAGTAAGAGAGCAAGATTTTAAAATTGCCAGTGCGCAAAAGTATTTTTCAGAATTAGACCGGCAGTGCAAAGTCATTCTAAAAAAAGAAAATGATTTAAAATCGGGGTTGGATTTTAAAGTAACTGCAAACAAAGCAGAGGACGAAAAATCGCAAATAATATTAAAATGGATGAGTGAAAATAATGAGTTTAGAAATGTTTTTTTAAATTGGTCTAAAATAGAAAGTGCTATTGTCCGGGGCAATGCCTTGCACATCAAAAGAAATCTGTTACGCACAGAATTTAAACCGGCAGACAAGCTTTTGCACAGTGCCGAAGAGCAGAATGCTTTGTTCACAAAGCAATGTTCAAATTTGGCAATTGAGCTGCACAATTTGGAGCTGAATTTAAAATCTTGCCAACAACGTTTTGCTCCTGAGGCTGAACAGGCCGCTTTAGTAGAACGAATAAATGTTGAGAATTTGCTGCATGATGGTCTCGGAAAATTAGAATTTGTGCGAAAATTTTATGAAATTCGAGTTCAAAAAGATCATTTAACTGAGAAAATAGGAAAAGTTCAAGCACGAATATTGGAATTAGATTTCAAGATTCAAAATTTGGAATCAGAAATTCCCGTTGCAAAAATCCGACTCGAGACGACCTCGCATTTATTACATTTGGCACAAATTGCAGCTTCGCAAAATGTGAGTGAATTGCGCAATCAATTGATTTCAAATGAACCTTGCCCAGTGTGCGGTTCTCAGAGTCATCCCTTTGTGGAAGACAACGCCGACACAGATGTTTCATTAAAAATATTAAACGAAGAACACACTAGAATTTTGCAGACATATTCTTTATTGAGTGATGAAAAACAACGTTACGAGAGTCAATGCAAAGAATTTACCAGTGATTTAAAAATTGATATTGATGATTTGGCAAATCTTGAAGTTAAATTTCTGGAACAACAATTTAAATGGAACGCGCTTTTAAGTGAATTAAAATTTAATAGAGATTCAGATAATGAAAATAAACCTGCAGCAGATATTGCAAAAGCAATAGAATTTCTGATTTCTGAAAATCAGAAAAATGAATTTTTCAAGATACAGATAGACGAAAAATTAATAGATTTGTCTGCTTGGCGCAAAGAATTCAATGAAGTTGAAAATAAATTGAGTTTAATGCAGCGGGCAAAATTTGAACTCGAATTAAAACGAGAAAGCAGTTTGCATGCTGTGAACGAAGCAAAGCGCAACAAAGAATCGATTGTTCAACAGGGTAGCAATTACAGTCAGGAAATTGAAACGTGCCTTGCTACTGTGAATCAATTTGTTGTCAATAATTCTCCAGTGAATGACTCACCCTCGAATGATTCTTTACTAAATTCAACTTTAATTAATTCAACTGGCGAGCCCGTTAGTGTTCAAAAAGTACTTTTCTCTGACGCACAAAATTGGACAAAAAAATGGAGTGAATCGCCAGATCAATTTTTAGAAGCTTGGCAGAGTCAAGTGGATTTGTGGATCATTCACACAGAAAATTTGAAGCAATGTCGTCTGAATTGCGAAGTACTTGGATTTGAAACAAAGGAATTAGAAAAACAACTCCAAGTTATTCTTGCAGATCGTACAGATGCAGAAAAAAACGCATTTGGTGCCCAAGCTGAACTCAATTTTCTGATTGAATTGCGCAGGGAATGGTTTCAAGATAAAATTGTAAATGAAGCACAATTAAAACAAGAACAAGAATTAAATGTTCTCAAGTCAAATATTGCGCATATTAAAAAAGAACAAGAAGAACTGCGCGACATAAAAGTCCGAACAGAGTCTCAAAGCGCCCAACTTAAGGCGCGATTGCAAGAATCTTGCGCTCAATTTGATATTGCACAACTAAAATTGGACCAATGGCTGAATAGTTTTATACAAGATAATATTGGCACAAATTTAGATAAATTAGATCTAAATTTACTGCGAGAATTGTTATTGGCAGACGCTGCTTGGATTAATTTTACTCGTGAACAAAAAAGACGTCTTGAACTCACTTTTGCTGAATATAAGGCCACATGGTCTTTAAATTTAGAGAGACTCCAAGAACATTTAAAATTGTACCCAGAGCCTCAAAACGCCGCGCAAATTGCGCAGCTGATTTTAGAAATTCGAGTTACTTTAGATTCTTTACAAAACAGACTTGCGCAAGTTAATGGCTCCTTGAGTCACCATGAAAATCAAGGAAAAAATTTAGAGGAATTGACCAAGAAATTAACAGAACAAGAAAAAAATGCGAACCTGTGGCAGCAACTCAACGATTTGATGGGCTCTGCCAATGGAAAAAAATTCCGCTCGTTTGCACAACAACTCACGTTAGAACATTTGGTGATTCACGCCAATTATCATTTAAAATCTCTTGCTCGCAGATACGAAATTGCAAAGGTGAAGGGTTCAAGTTTGGCATTGCAAATGATTGACCTCGATATGGGCAACGAAACGCGCTCTGTGCATTCACTTTCTGGTGGAGAATCTTTTCTTGTTTCGTTATCGTTGGCATTGGGATTGGCATCTCTTTCGTCGGAGCGGGTAAGGGTAGAGTCACTTTTTATTGACGAAGGATTTGGGAGTCTAGACCCCGAGACTCTTCAGGTGGCCATGGACGCTCTTGAAAACTTGCAGTCGTCGGGGCGCAAAGTGGGTGTCATTTCGCACGTTCCAGAAATGACAGAACGCATTGGTACGCGCATCGTTGTCAGTAAGTATTCCGAAGGTCAAAGTCGGGTGCGGGTGGTGTCATAAAATCGCTCATGCCACTCATGACTGCCAAATAGGGTGGCCCTAGTGCTGTTACTTTGCAAAATGAATATTGGCGTGTCCAACTGCTTTGGTGGGAGGTCACGCTATTGGCGGCTTCCGAGAGGCCAATTGCTTTGGACCCGATGTGTCGTTAAAATTTTATTAAAAGGAATCAGTTGGGTCGATTCTTCCACTCGCAAGAGCAATTGCTAGTCGTAGAAATAAAGAGGATCCTGATTTGAAAAATGCTAGAAATATTGTTTTTATTCTTTGCCTGACAGCCTCATGTAAGGCCAGAGACTTCAATCAAACAACAAAAGTGAAACATCTTGAATTTATTCCTCCCACTGCGGAGGAAGAAATTGCTAGTCTTGTTAAGCGCTATGATACGGAAAATGCAGCGCCCTCACAGGTGCTTTCCGACAGGGCGCTGACTGGATTTTATTTGAAAAAAGGATTGCGCCTCTCCAAGGCAGAACGCAAAGCATTTTCAGCATTTGCAAAAGACAATGTAATTTTTCCTCAAGTGCACTGTATGACAAGATCAAATTGCAAAGAATTGGGCATCGTTCCCTCAGATGAAGCCGTTCAAACTGCGAAGTTAATGTTAGGAGTTTTTGACCGCATTCCGCCACTCGAAAACTCTTTTAGCGTTTATATGGGTCTGCCGACTACAGGAGACAGCTACGCAATTAACAAAAGTAAAACTGAAAAAGATATCCGATTTTTGAGCACAAGTAGAGATAGAGAAAAATCCAAAAGTTTTCTTTTCGGTACGCCAGAAATTGGTGGCAGTTACAAAAGTACAGCAGAAAACTTACGAAAACACGGACTTATGAAGGAATTTTTGCTGCCTCAGGGTACAATTGCATTTCCGATGCTTTATATTGCCTATGCGCATCTCTTAGATGCTGCTGACAAGGCTGCGAATAAAAATAATTTGTCAGACGAAGAAATTGAAGGTGAAAAAATCGCAGGCACGGTGACAGAAGAAGAAGAAGTTTTGCTGCATCCATGTGCCACTTATAAATATTTTGGAACAAACTCAGAGTATGAATTTAGTAAATCTTTAAAACTAGTGGGCAGCAATGAGAGTATAAAACCGAGTCT
Source organism: Pseudomonadota bacterium (assembly GCA_043747645.1). Lineage (GTDB taxonomy): Bacteria > Bdellovibrionota_B > Oligoflexia > Silvanigrellales > Silvanigrellaceae > JAYTOT01. The sequence goes on from JAYTOT010000229.1 coordinate 12,296, forward strand.
GACAGTGCATCCTTTTCGGTATATTGCAGAGCCGAGCTCGCCTAAAAAAATGTCAGAATGCCTGCCAAAACAAATGCTAAAACGCAATTAATATGTGATAGAAACGGCACTCTATAATAGTTTTGAAAAAATATTTTTCATTTGAATTAAATTGCAGATACAGTTTATTTTAATTTTAAATCAGATAACACTATATCTAATTGCGCTGGGTTAAAAAGTTATGTTTGCGTGCCAATCACTTCTCTTGCATTAAAGTCTTAGGAAGGGCTTGGGTCTCCTTTTAACCGCCCGAGGCTCCGAGCGGCCTGGTCTATTCCCCACTGGAACACCTATCATTTGAAGATAAAGTGATGCAAAAAGTCTTGGACGATTAGAATTCCGAGAATTCAAAATCGCGACTTTATTTTCTACCAGAATTCGTGCAGCTT
>JAYTOT010000230.1:0-2244 GCA_043747645.1 Pseudomonadota bacterium
GGACACGATAACAGCAGTATTGCGATTTATGATGAAAAAGAAAAACTATTGCTCAGTGGTGATACTCTTTATCCGGGGCATTTATTTGTTTCTGATTGGGCCAAAATAAAGGAAAGTTTCAAGCTCATTTTTGCCTTTTCAATGACTCATAAAATAGACTGGATTTTAGGAGGCCATATAGAATTGACTGCAGAACAAGAATTTATTCCTTATGGATCCGAATCGCGGAAATCAGAGTTTTCATTACAACTTCCCATCGATTTTCTAAAGCAAGTTGTGAATAAAACCGAAAGCACCTCAGAGGTATTTACAAAAATTAAAAGCTTACCAAGTGATAGTGGCCGATTCTTTTTATGTAAATTTGGCGACTGCTGAATTTTGATTAGTCTGGAAAATCTCAATTGCAGCCGCTTTAAGCTCAAAGCGAAGTCTGCCCATATCAACCTTCGTGTCATCCTCAGAATTAACCGCAATTGAGGCTAAGGTGATTGACTAAACCAGACGTAAATTGTTAGATAACTCTTGCGGCATAATTTAAAAACTTTGCGCGAATTGATCCACAGGGGAATTCATTTGAAGCCAGAAAATATAGACTACGACTCGCTTAAAAACGCAATTGTGTCATTTGACGAAGCCATTCATTTTGCAGAACCACTCGAAGTCAAGACAATAGCATTTAGAGTAGCCCGTGCAGGTGTAATTCAGAATTTTGAATTCACTTATGAACTTTGTTGGAAATTTTTGAAACGCCGACTGGAGGCCGATTTCGGAAAAAGCATTGCAGATGGGTTGTCAAGAAAGGAACTCTTTCGCTTAGCAAACAAGCACAGACTTATAGAAAATGTGGACGATTGGTTTGCATTTCACGAAGCAAGAAACGAAACAAGCCACACATATGACGCGGGCACGGCGCAAATCGTTTACCAGGAAAGCATTCGCTTTATAGTTTTTGCAAAAAACCTTTACAATAAATTGATAATTAATCATGAATCCTGATATCGGAATTCTAGATAAATACATTAAAGAACTCGGGTTAATTTTGGCAAAGCACGGAATTGATCAAATTCTTATTTTCGGCTCACGAAATTCGGGTACTTTTAGAGACACCTCAGATCTTGATCTTATAGTTTTAAACCCATCCTCTATTGACCTTAAAAATTGGGCGCTCTTAAAAATAGATATAGAAGAAAGCCTAATTCCCATATTGATTGATATTCAAAAATCTAGCTCTGTCAGCGAGAGATTTTTAAAAAACATATTCGCCACTGGTACAGTCTGGAAAATTTCACCCAACGGAAATTTTGAAAAAGCAGACCGACCATTTAAAAACTAATTTTAAATTCCCCAAGAATTACCTTTGAAACTTATAAATATTCAATAGATCTTCAGCTCTATTACCATCTATTTTTGCAGAAAACAAAAGTCCACGGCCTTTTGCTGCTGTATCTGTAGTAATTGATTCAAAAGAAAAATTGCTGCCCGTATGCATCGGGGTGAATCCAGAGTTTAACTGCATCGGGATTGTGAGAAGAATCGGTGCACCATTTCCACTCCGTAAAACGCACGTTGCTATTGGCTTCCCAGCTGGCACTGAGTGCATTTTTTACGTGAGTTAATAATTCCGACAGCCGAGGTGGCTACACACGCTTGTGATCGTCCCCTTCGCCAGGCAACCCAGGTATTTTTCCGTACTCTTCTGTACAAGAATTGCCTTCCACACACACTTGTTGAATTTCGATTGCGACTGAGATAAATTGAATTCAAATTTCCTGAAATGTGTTCATGTTCAAGCAAATAACCCGTTAGGAGAATTTATGAAAAATAAATTTCGGAACATTTTGTTTCCATTGGCAGCAGTGTTATCAACATTTTCTGCATCTGCTTTTTCCGACTCCCTTGTCCGGTCCGGATTCGTAGCCTCCAATGGAACTTTTCCTGTTGAAGGCGCACTATTTTCAACATACCGCGTTCGTTACATTTGCAGCTCTGGTATGTCTGGATATTCCTCACCATTAACAGAATCGACCCGCCTTTATTTTCGATCTTTTACTGTGGCTCCAAGCCCTGGCACACGTGTTCGCATTTGGAATGTCTCCGGTGAATTTTCCGCTAGCCCTGTCATTCCTTACACCGACAGAGAGTATGACAACGGTTTACGTTCTGAAGGATTCGACGTTTTACCGGGCACAGGCCACGAAAACAGATATTTCATCGTAGCCGCTTCGGAGCTAGACAACACAGTCA
>JAYTOT010000231.1:0-31536 GCA_043747645.1 Pseudomonadota bacterium
GCACCGAAGAGCAGGCATAGCTCACATATCATTCTAATATTCCTCAATTTAATTTTTTAATTTAGTTTGCCTCAAAATTCATTGCAGACTTTACTTCAACATTATAGAGTCGCGGTCATTTCTGAACTTTATACCAATATAGGAGAATCTATGTCACGTTTTAACTGGAAAGTTTCATTGCTTACCTTAGCGTCGCTCAATTCCTGCGGGAAATCTGGAATGAGCCACATTTACGATGCAACCACGGCGTCTCCCATTGCAAAAGGCCCTCAGCACGTTTGGCTGAAGCAAAATGAAATTGTTGATCCTTCTATTTCAAAAATCATTGCTGCAATCAATCTTAAAACCGGCCTTAAACTGACAGAAGCTGATTTTAAAATGGCCTCCGAAGTTGAGCAAGCACATTCTAATTACGTACGTTTCGACCAAATGAAAGCAGGAACTTTAGTCGATAAATCTAATGTTCGCATTTGGACCGATTTAAAATCTGGAAATGTATTGCAGGTTGATGCCTACGTAACAGATACCACTGCCGTAAAACCCGACACTCCCACCGATTTTGTAGCGCCTTTAAAGCTTGTGCAAAAAGATTTGGCTGATCAGTTTTCAAAAAACCAAATCCTTTCTACAAAAGTTTACAATGTTATTGTGCAGGGACAACTTGTTCGCCGCGTCGAAATCACATCCAAAGCTGGTTTTTACACTTTTGATTTTCACGCTAATATTGACAAATTAGTTTCGAAAAAATTCAAGCAAGCCCTCACAAATGAAACATATTCTATGGATGCAGACGTGTATCCATTGTACGAAAATTTGGACTCTTACATGATGTGGCCAGAATCTGCGCCCGAAAAACCACTCAATCGAGTTCCTGCAAAACTCGAAAATATTCTTTCGCGTCGTCATGATATCGACTGGAAAGTGACTTTAAATGCAATGTCACAAGCCCCATTAGCGTTTTCAAAATACCGCCCCGTTGGCCCCCTTTCACTTGAAGAACAAGCAAAAGGATTTTGGAATGACACTGTTTGGTACGAACGTTTTCCTAGCTTTGCTGATCAAAACGGAAAATATTTGCCTAATATTGCAGACGGCAGCGTTGGTTCTGCAGCTCATTTAATAGGTAAAAACGTTGGCATATTTATGCATCCTAAGGCAACTATTGCTCCTGCGCAAAAACGATTGGGCGGCGCATTTTGGCCTCTAGGAGTTTCGCGTGGCGACGATTTTGTTTTGTATCCTAAATTGACCTTTTTAGGCCTTCCGTTTCATTCACCAGACGATCTTAAAAATCGCCCTGCACTGGGCGAAAACAACGAAGTTAAGAACGAAGATACGGCTTGGCTTATGAAACAAGGTTTTGACGAAGTTCAAGTTTATTATTCTGTCGATCGTTTTATGGAACAAGCACGCGCACTCGGATTTACAGACAAGGGTTCTTCGACTCAACCTTTTGCTGCAGTGTTGTTTGACCCAGATATTGAATACCGCGACAATGCTTATTACTGGCAGAACACCATTAATTTTACTACATACACCAAAGGTAATTTAAACTACGCACGCGACAACACAACAATTTGGCACGAATTAGGCCACGGTTTACAAGACAGACTTATGGGCAGCTGGGCTGCAGAAGGCGTATCGGGATTGTCTGAAGGCATGGCCGACACTATTGCGCAACTCATTGTCTTTGGGCAATTGGGCAAGACTAATTTCGAAAACGACAAGTACCAACGCATTAATAACCACACTTGGTTTAATGTGACTAACGAAACACACGACGATGGCGAAGCGTACGGCGGCGCTATGAACGACTTTACTATGATGGCAATTAAGCGCTGGGGCTTTACAGAAGGACTGGCTCGCTCGTCTGATTTGATTTTTGAAACCATGCGATTCACACGCGATAACCCCGCCGTCAATCAGGACGTATGGTTTGAAGAAATGAAATATGTAGATTCATTAAATCGCAATGTCGCTGGCGCTCCTAGCAGAAAACCCGGCGAAATGTCTGATTTGATAAACGAAGCACTCACTTCGCGCAACTACTCACCTGGCAAATTAAGTGCTGATATGAAGGTTTTGGTTGGTGAAAATGAAATTTTAACATCCGAATCGACAGGCTCTTACTCTAAGCCATTTGAGTTTAAAGCCGATGGCTCTCGTCAAAAAATATCGTTTAAAGTGAGCTTTAAAGACGGCGAAACAACTCAATTTCAGTTTCCTGTTACTTTGCGCGTTGTGTATTTCCGCATTTCAGGTTCCGTCGGACCCATTCCATTTGATGGTTGGGAACAAAAATCGCGCGATATTACCTTTAATAGCCCAGATGAAGAAAAAGAAATTGTGCAAGAATTTGACGCAAAATGTGATTTCTCAAATCAGGGTTCTGGCGGATGCCGTGGAGCGTTGTTACTTCAAGCTTATAAAGAAGGACAAACATTACTCGACAAGCCTATCACTAAAAAACGCTTAGTTGTGAAATTGAAATAAATGAACCGGCAACATTAATTCGTTAAAGGGTGTGTGTTATGAAAAATGCATTTTTGAAGAGCACTGTTTGTATGCCACTTCTGGCCCTCATTCCAATGGCATGTTCGCAATCTGTCCGTACCGACAGTTTCTTGAATTCCGATTCTACAAATGAAACGGCGCAAAACGAAACCGAGCAATGGTATTCATTGGTTAAAATCGAGCAAATGCGTGACAGCTCCAATCCCTTTTTGGTGTCTGCCTTAACCAGCAGTCATCTTAAAGTTGCCGTAAAAGCCGCCTATGTTTTGGCTCATATGCCAGAATTGCAATTTTTTGGTGCCCTTAAAAATGCTCTTTCGGACACACGCCCTGAATTACGATCTGCCGCCGCCTTTGCATTGAGTCAATTTAAAAATATTGATGCTCGAAATGCGCTGTTGAATTTATTAAAAATTGAAACAAATTCTGAAGTGCGGGCGACTGTGCTTCAGGCTTTAGGAAATTGCGCTTTAGCCGAAGATCTCGAGTTTTTGAGCAACGCAATGCTCCAAAACAACACGACCGAATCTACTGCCGCAGCGAGAGGAATTTCGGGTCTCTTTTATCGTCTCAAATACTTCACACCTGGCGCGCCAGCAGTGAGTTTTTCTGCCGAAACAAGGGCAAATATATTTGCACATTTGCCACAATTGCAAAGCGATGCAGCAGTGTTGTCCGATGTGCTTTATGCGCTCTTTTCGTCGGGGCTCAAAGAATTATCTGCCGCCGAATTCGCAGCACTCAGCACAATCATTCAAAATTCGCCAGAGTCTCAGTCTGCCGTTACAATTATTGACAGACTGCGGAGCATTAAATCGCCAGAAGTCGCGTCGTTTTTAAGAAGCTTTATTGAATCAAATGCTGCAAATTCTATAAAATTGTTGGCAATGCAAGCATTATCGCGCCAGCCTGTGGTTGCAGAATCTTTAAAAACGGCATCTGCTTATCTTGAAAACACCGACCCTAATTTGCAGCAAATGGCAATTTCGGTAATGGCAGCATCAAAAAAAGAATCTCAAGCATACCTACCATTGCTCAGCAAAGTCGCCTTAAATTCAGCTTCGGCAGGTTCAAAAGTAGCAGCATTAAATGCAATGGTTGAAATTGATGCCAGCCAAAGTGAACAAATTTTGCGCGACCATTTGAAAAATTCAAATCAAGAAGTAGCCGCAAATGCCATTGCAGCCCTTGAAAAAATCAGTCTGCCAGAACGTGCAGAGCTTTTGTATCGCCTTACTAGCGATACTAATGTGGTACTTGCCGGCACTGCATTTTCTACTTTAGCAAAAATTCCAGCTTCAGAGTTAAATGCCGATTTAGCTATGAGCGCAGCAGTTTCTCGTGCTTTTAATTCGAATAGCGAGCGCCTTATTTGCAGTGCAACGGAGCTTGTTGGCGCACGGGCACTTTCGGAATTCAAGGCTTCTTTAAATTCTATTGCACTCTCAAATACACCTTATTGGCTTAAAGAATGCGCATTAAATGCAATGGTGGCTGCACCAGTGGCGCTGGCGAATCTTAAAACTGTTGAGAATTTAACCAAAATACCAATGCTCGATGTGGCTCAAGTTGCAATAGATCTCATTCAGAAAATAACGCACCGTAATTTGAGTGCGCGCAAGGCTAAATACAACGCTTTTTCTGAGGCAATGCCTACCCTTGCAGAAATTGAAACGGCTTTGAGCTCCGAAATATCGATGGTTACTACCAAGGGCTTGGTGCGCATGCGCTTGAAAGATGGCGCTCCCCTCAATGCAGCCCATTTTGTTAAGTTGGCGCAATCTAGATTTTACGATGACAACCGGTTGTTTAGAGTTGTTCCTAATTTTGTAGTTCAATTTGGCGACAAAGCGGGCGACGGTGGAAGCTCGGGCAATACCATGATGCGCGATGAGTTTTCGGCTGCAAAACACAATTTTGGCACCGTTGGGCTCGCAACTCGTGGCACAGATACGGGCGATAGCCAGTTGTTTTTTAACACGCAAAACAATCATAACTTAGATAATAATTATACTGTGCTTGGTGAAATTGTAACCGGCGCCGAAATTATTGGTAACTTTAATAGCGACGACCGTATTATTAAAGCTACAGTCAGTGACTCAATAAATTAATATTGTTGCAAAATGAACGGCGGTGCTCTGGGCAAGGGGCATTATTTTCCAGTGCATTGCGGTGCGCCGCAGTTCCATAACCCTTGTGAGATTCAAACGAAAAAACAGGGTATTTTTGCGCCAAACCGACCATATAAACATCGCGACAAACTTTGGCAATGACACTTGAAAACCCGATTGAAGTTAATAAATCGTCGCCACCAGCCACTAAAATTTGCGGATGATTTTCAAAACTAGCCGGTACCTTAATATTCAAAGTTCCATCTACTGCGAGCAAACAATCAGATGCAATTTCGCCGTGCGCAGCTTCAAATTGCACCAAAGACCGGCTCATAGCCAATTGAGTTGCACCCCAAATATTGAGCGCATCAACTTCTGCAGCAGAGCTAGCACCCAAGTAAACGCCAATGCATTGCCAATGTTGTTTTGCCCATTCGCCGTCAGATCGTTTTGAACTTTTTCTGGGCAACTGACCGGTTGTTTCGGGAGGGCAATCGGGCTCTGTGAGCCAGCGCATTAAATTTCCCTTTGAGGGTTTTAAATGCACCCCTTTGAGGCCCCAATTCTCGGTCAAGTTTTTTTCTACCAAAGCTGCTGGATTGCCAAGTTGCGGCCACTGCTCAGCAGCAGACAGCACTATTGAATTGCGTTTTGCGGGCGAGAGTTTTTTACTGTCGCGCACATTGCTCAACCAATTTAAGGGCTGAGCTGGAGCACTGGGAATCCAAACCGTCGCACAAGTAACAACGGGCCCGGCGAGGCACCCGCGTCCCACTTCGTCGACCGCTACAATTGCTTTTGTGTACCGAGCGCCAAAAGCACTAGTATAACGGCTTAACGCTTTGTCTTCTGCTGCAAAAAATACTGAATCAATACTCATGTTCCAATGGCATCCACTGCTTGTAAGATTTTTTGTTTAGGATGATTCCCAACAAGGTCGCCTACTTTTTGCCCATTTTTTACGAATGCAATAAAGGGAATATTACGAATGTTAAATTGAGCTGCGAGTGCAGGTTCTTCTTCGATATTCACTTTGCAAACTTTAATTTTTCCGGTGCGCTCACGAGCGACTTCTTCGAGTGTTGGCCCCAATGCCAAACAAGGACCACACCACTCTGCCCAAAAATCGACTAAAACAGGTACAGTGCTATCGAGGACTTCTGCTTTGAAGTTTTTCTCAGTAACTTTATGAATGAGATCCGACATTGAAAAGCCCTCCGCGAGCAGTAAAAAAAAATGGATTCATGAGCCCCCAAACCTGTGACACGACAGGCCGTTGGTCAAGGGGCCTCGCTTATTTTTTTATTGCGTTCTTGATTCAAAAAATAACATTGTTGAAATTGCAGCCTTTGGTGCAGCCGCTCAGAAATAGCTGCTATGTTCATAATGAGTGTCACGGCAATCAATTGAGGTGGCATGCCGCACGAAAAGGCATTTTATGATTGCAACTCTGTTTGTGTTTATACTTTCAATTTTAATTCGATTATTTACGTCTGAATTTTACTCTATTATTTTGCTATTCTTTCTTTTCGCTTGCGCCACATTGTATTTTTATAAGGCATTCGATACTCACCAAGAAATTAAGCTATTCAGACACACTAGCCGCGCAGGCGCATTTATTTGCAATTTATATTTGTTATTGACTATATCTCTATATGCATTTAAATCGCCAATTCCCCTGACAAAAGCTTTAACAATGTGGATTTCGACTTTAGCTGAAAACTCAGAAACTTTTTTTACCGTAACAATTGTTCCCGTCGGTGAAGAATTATTCTTCAGGCAGGCACTTTTGTCGTTTGTTTTTGTAAAGATGAAATCTAATTGCGAAACTTCTTTCAAGGCCAGTGCATGGAGTGTTTACATTTCAGCACTCATTTTTTGGGTTTTTCACATTCCATTGCAATGGGAGCAGTGGACTTCAGCCTGGCACTTGGGCGGCCTCCCCATGGGTCCCGGGCCGTTCTTTTTAGGAATTTTTTGCGGAGCAATTGCGCTACGCGACAAATCTCTATTTTGGCCAATAGTCTTGCATTCTATGGCAAATGGATTCGGATTTTTTTGGACAGAAATATTAAAAGACTCAAATTTATTGTCGCTGTTTTATTCTTTATCGAAATGACGATGCTCAACGCTGAGTGTGTGAATTGTTTTGTGCAAGCGCTTATTGAGTTCTTCTACAATTGCCACACTGCGGTGTTTTCCGCCTGTGCATCCTATACCAACTCCAAAATGTCGTTTGCCTTCCGCCTGATAAAGCGGGTACAAAAACAACAACAAATCTGTTACTTTACTAATAAATTCTGAGACATTTTTATCGGCAAACACAAAGTCGTTCACTTGTTTATTGAGTCCCGTTAAGGGTCGAAGTTCTGCCACATAATGTGGGTTTGCAAAGCAACGCACATCATATAATGTATCTAAATCTTGAGGTACGCCATATTTAAACCCGAATGAAACTAAATTCACGTGAACATCATTGTGCCCTGCAGTTGGTGCAAACTCATGGCGCACAAGTTGCCGTAAAAAATGTGCACTCATGTCGGAAGTATCTACGGTTCTAGTGGCTAAAGTGCGCATTGGAGCAAGAGTTTGCCTGTCGAGCTCGATGGCCTCGCTGAGTGGTCGCAATTCGTCGTATCCCACTTGAGATTCAGTACCTTCGGGTGAAAATTTTTGCCGAGACAAAGGGTGCTGCCTGCGGGTTTCTCGAAATCGTTTCATGACAATTTCGTCCCGAGAGTCTAAAAACAACAATTCCAAATTACAAAAACTGCTCATTTCGGCAAAATACATTTTAAAAAATCGAGGCATTTCGCGGTCGCGTGCATCGAGAGCTAAGGCAATAAAGTCCGATTTAATTTCGCCATTTTTAAGAGACTCTACAAAGGGTTTAAGCAAACACGCAGGCAAATTATCGACACAATAATAGCCTAAATCTTCGAGTGCATGAATGGCAATTGTTTTACCAGAGCCAGCCAATCCAGAAATAACGATGAGTGTTTTCGGAGATTGCTTGTTCTGCATATTATTGCCCTCAGTTAATTAGGGATGAACAGCTTGTGACCGTAATATATCTTCGTTAGTTAAAACTTCTAAAATTTGGCGCGCCGTTGTAGCCTTCATTAAATTTGCCCGTACATTTGCTTTACGCATTAGCCTACAAATTGTAGAAATAGCTTGCAAATAAGTAGTTTCTCCAACACGTTCTCGCGTAGGATTTAAAACAATAAAAAACAAATGTGATGGAAGATTGTCCAATGCTCCAAACTCAACACCCTTCACCGATCGCCCAAACGCAATGATTAAATTTTCGGCTTCGGGCAATGTTGCATGTGGAATGGCTAAGCCGGAATCGGCCCCCGTACTTGCCTTACGCTCTCGCTCTGAAAGTTTTTCAAATATAATTTGCGACGAAATATTGAGACCATTACTCTCTAGATGAAGAGCAATTTCTTGCAATACGCCTTCTTTAGTTGTGCTAGAAAGCGAAGGTATGAGCCATTCGGGGCGCATAAACTTAGATATGATGCATGCCATAGGACACCTGCTTGCAGACCTGAAGCTGAGTCGCACGAGTTGCAGGCACTTAAAATCAAGCAGCAACTTACGTTCAGGGCTGATAGAAAAAATGAGCCTGTCTGTCAACTTAGAATTTTTTATTCCGCTTGGACGAAGATCCGATTCCTAAGCTTTCGCGGTATTTGGAAACCGTTCGACGTGCCACTTTGACTCCTTTTTCTTTTTCAATAAGGTCGGCCAATTCTTGGTCAGAATAAGGCGAATTTGGCTCTTCTGCTTTAATATATTCAGCAACATAGTTCTTTATAGCCTCGTTGGCCATAGACGAACCATCGCTGTTTTCCATACCAGAGTTAAAGAAGTATTTGAGCTCAAAAATTCCACGTGGCGAATGCAAAAATTTATTTGTAGTTGTGCGCGATATTGTGCTTTCGTGGAGCTCCAATTCTGCGGCAATGATTTTGAGAGTCAGTGGTTTTAAAAATTCAACTCCATGCTCAAAAAATTCAGTTTGTCTGGTTAATATAGATTCCGTGACACGCAAAATGGTTTTATTGCGTTCTGCCAAAGCTCTTACAACCCAACGCGCGCTTTTAACGCGTTCGTTCACAAAATCTTTTTCTACTTTCTTTTTTTGCTCGGCGTAACTTGCAATGAGTTTGGCATATTGTTGCGAAACTTTGATACGTGGCAAGCCTTCTTCGTTGAGGCTTACAATCCACACACCGTCTCTCTTAAAAATAAAAACATCTGGAGTAATAAGTTGACTTGTTGCGGTACTATACTGGCGCGCAGGTCGAGGGTCTAAATTTTCTTTTATCCACGTTGCTGCCTTACGCGTTTCCTCGGGTGATGCTTTAATTATTTTGCAAATTTTTGGCAGATCTTGTTTTTCAAATTCTGGCCATGCGTCTTTTAATATTCGTTCGGCCGCTAAAGGCGCATTTTCAAGGGATTTCATTTGCAATAATAAACACTCACGAGTGTCTTTGGCTCCTACGCCGATGGGCTCACATTTTTGAATCACCGACAAAGCATATTTAATATCATCGGGAGTTGTTTCAATTCCAACGCTTATTTCGGCAAGAGAAGTAGGAATAAAGCCGTTGTCGTCGACATATTGCAAAAGCTCCAAACAGAGGCTCAACTCGTATTCAGTCAAATGCATCATGCTCAATTGTTCTTCGAGTTCTGCAATGAGGTCGGTATTTTCTGATTGAATTCTGTCGTACATTGGCGTATCGAAGTCATCACTTTTGTCGCCAGTTGTACTTGCATTATCGTCAAATCGTGCAAATAACTCGTCTAAACCACGTACATCTTGCAATAAATCATTGCCTAATTTGAGTTCGAGTTCCATGTTTTTGAGTGCCGAAGCGTCTTCGCCGTTGTTTAAATCGACGTTCGAAAAACTTGGCTCCCCTTCGTCCTGATTCGGGTCACCTTCTTCGAGGCACGGATTTTCTTTCAGCTCTTCAGAAATAAATTCTTCCAAGTCTTGCCGGCCTAACGTGAGTATTTTTATAGCTTGTTGAATTTGAGCAGACATAAGCAGATTCTGTGAATGTTTGACACTTTGTTTGATGTCTATAGCCATATTTCTCTACCCCTGCTATGCAGTTCCTTGTTACAGTGTCTCTTTTCAACATACAGACTTGTAACTTTATTTCATAGTTCGTTCCGCCAATGGATTTGATGAAGGTCCCTTATAGGAGTCAACATGTCTGCGCCCCATATTCTTGACACGCTTTCTTTAGGAAAAATTGTGCAAATCCGCGAACGACTTTTTAAAGCTCAAGCAGCAGGCAAAAAAGTGTTTCGTTTTGAGTCGGGGGATCCCAATTTTTCTATACCTTCAAATGTTTTAATAGCTCTTCAAACGGCGGCAGCTCAAGGTAAAACTCACTATATTCCAAATGCAGGAATTCCGGAATTGCGCAAAGAGCTGACACAAAAACTTGTCAAAAAGAATAAAATTCCTGTATCTTCAAGTGAAAACGTATTTGTCACTAACGGTGCAATGCATGCATTGTTTGTGGTCTTTCAAAGCCTTTTAAACCCGGGCGACGAAGTGATAGTGCCCGACCCCATGTGGACAGAAGTTGTTGAAAACATAAAGCTCGCGAGAGGAATTCCCGTTGGAATTCCTCTTTTAAATTGCAATGAATTCCAATACTCACCGCAAGACATTACAAATAAAATTTCGACTAAAACAAAAGCGATTTTTATAAACACTCCACACAATCCCACGGGGGCAGTACTATCGTCAGAAACTCTTTTAGAAATCGGAAAACTCGCTCAAAAACATAATTTATGGATTATTAGCGATGAAGCCTATGAAGACGTTATTTTTAGCCCTGCAGAACACGTTTCTATTGCATCGTTAATGCCGGAATATTCGCATAGAATTGTGAGCATATTTTCGTTTTCAAAAAGTTACGCCATGAGCGGACTCAGGGTCGGGTATTTTACACTTCACGATGACGCCATTGCAGAACGAGTGCAAAAAATATTACGTTGCTCCATTAACGGCGTTAATAGTGTTGCTCAATGGACAGCCCTTGCTGCATTGCAAGGAGACCAAAGCCCTTTGCAATCTATGTGTATAGAGTACCAAAAACGCGGAAAAATAATGTTCGATGCACTGTCGGGAATTCCGGGAGTGACTCCATTTTACCCCAAGGGTAGTTTTTTTATATGGGCAGCTTTAGACAGTATTTTGTATTCTAAATTAGGCGTTAAAGATGCAGATGAAGTGTCTTCGCTGTTGGCCGCAATGGGCATTGGCAGTGCACCGGGCGACGCCTTTGGCGAAAGTTGTGCACACACGCTGCGATTTGCCTTTAGCTGCGACACACAAATGGTAGAAGAAGGAGCGACACTGTTACGCCAGGCACTCCTGGGCGTAAAGTAACACTCCTCAATAAAGTAACATTATTTTTAAACACTCGGCCTAGCGCAGCAACTGTAAAACACTTTCAGGAGCTGAATTCGCTTGCGACAATACCGAAGTACCAGCCGCAGTTAGAATTCTATTCTGAGTGAGTCGCGCAGTTTCTGAGGCATAATCTACGTCTCTGATGCGTGACTGAGCTGCATTAAGGTTTTCGGTGCTCACATCAATGGCTGTGACTGATGAATTCAATCGACTTTGAAGTGAACCTAATGTCGCTCTAAAGTCTGTCACAGAAGTGATGGCTTCGTCGAGTTTAGAGAAAATTTCATTGGTTTTACCGCCTCCCAGTTCTTGCCCGCCGCTTCCGTCTTCTGTTGTTATTTTGAGATCATTGAGACTCCCAAGTGCACTGTTAAGACCTTCAAGCTGACTGAAATTGATACGAATAATATCGCTTTCATCTTTAGCCTTAGAGTCTTTACCGCGATAACTCACCCCAACTTGAATGGCGCGATCCACCTTACTGTCGTCGGCATTTAAAACTCGAATTCCATTGAATTCTGTTTCTTCTTTAATTCGAGTGATTTCACTTTTGAGTTCTTGAAATTCTCGATTTAAAAATCCGCGCTCGGTTTTACCAATTGTGTCTGATGCCGCTTGCGTGGTGAGCTCTCGCATGCGCACTGTTAAGTTATTCAATTCCGACAAGCCGCCTTCTGCCACTTGTAAAAACGAAATACCATCGTTTGCGTTGCGTTTTGCCTGACCCAATCCTTTCACTTTAGCGCGCATCCCTTCGGAAACAGCCAAACCCGCCGCATCGTCGGCTGATTTATTGATGCGCAAACCCGATGCGAGCTTTTGCAAACTGTCGCTCATTTCTGCACGACTTTGTCCCAATTGACGTTGAGCTGTTAAGCTTTCCACGTTTGTTTTGATACGTAATCCCATAACACATACTCCCTTATGTTTGTTGCTCCTTGCTCGTACCTATGAACATTTTTTAAAAATGGATTGAATTAGTTTCTGAGAAGAGAAAGGGCCATTTCTGGGCGTTGATTGGCCTGAGAAAGGACAGAAAGTCCCGCTTGGCTTAAAATTTTTGCCTGAGTAGATTTCGCTGCTTCTTCTGCGAAATCCACATCTTTAATACGGCTCGCTGCAGCAGACATATTTTCTGTAGACACAGAAATATTAGCAATTGTACTTGTCAAACGTGATTGAGTTGCACCCATAGTCGCGCGAGAGTTTTGAATAATTTCCATTGCGCTATCGAGAACCTGCAAATTACCTGCAATTGCTTCACGGTCCTGACCAGCTACACTTGTACCTTTTATTTTTAAAGCCTCGGCTGAAATACCATCGGGTGCATCTCCAAGTGCCAAAGAAAGACTGTCATCGGCGCTGCCATTATAGCCCACCTGAATTTTTAATCCGCCTGCTGCTTTTTGTGGACCCATTAATTTGAGACCATTAAATTCTGTGGTTGCAGAAATACGATCGACTTCATCTACAAGTTGGCCATATTCTTTTTGCAAATATCCGCGTTCTTTTTCACCAATAGTGTCTGATGCAGATTGCACTGTGAGCTCGCGCAAGCGTCCCATAATATTAGTGACCTCATTAAGGCCGCCTTCAGTCACTTGTATGAGCGAAACTCCGTCATTTGCATTTCTTTTTGCCTGATTGAGGCCCCGTACTTTTGCATTTAAATTTTCTGAAATTGCTAAACCTGCAGCGTCGTCGGCAGATTTATTGATGCGATAACCAGATGCCAAGCGTTCACTTGACTTATTTAAATCGGCGTTGTTGCCCGATAATTGGCGCTGAGCGGTCAATGATTCCACGTTGGTACGAATTCTTAAACCCATGGCGCGATCCTCCTTGAAATTGTCTTTGGCCCTGGCCCAACCTTGGACCCGACCCCGCCTGCAACTCGCCAACCTTGGCAAATCACAAACTGATGAATCAAAACTCAAGTGTGTCTGAGTGTTCCATGATTCATATTTCATTTATCGCAATTATTTTTTGAATATTTACAAAAGAATTAAATATATTTTAAGAAGCAAGGTATATTCGATAGTTATATTTTATATTGTAAAAAATTATTTCAACTTTTTATAAAAAATGAGAGAAAGCAGAATGAAACTATTACTTTTTGCTTGGCCTATTTCGTCATCTTTAGAGGTTATGGCTTCACCTCATAAAAACACTTGACACAATATGTAAATATTATTTAACACAACATAAGTCGCAACAAGCAATTATATTTTATTTCGATGTAAATAATTGCCCTATGTATTGGTAATTACCTTCTTTTACCAAAAAGGTGCTCTCTATGTCTTTAAAAAAAATATCGTATTTTTGCAGTGTTTTGATTTTTGCTGGCTTAATTTTTTCTTGTGGAAAATCGACTCCAAAATCGAATCAAGCAAAATTAACTGATGCTCAAACCAACGCCGAAACGTACCGAGAAATTTCGGAAAGATACATTGCGGTTTCAAATGCTGTTTGTATTGTTCCCTTTTTTACAGAAACATACGAAGAAGCTGTTGCGGGCGTGGGCGAATTGTCTATTGAAGAATTGATGGGAATTTTAATTGCAACAACAACCGAAGTTCTAACACCTGATGTCACCGCAGCAGCTCTGGCTGAATTCGGCGGAGCGAGCTTTTTAACCCATAGCGAAATAGTAACTAAATCGATTTATTTTATTGATGTTTATATCGATTCCTCAAGCTTAGTTCGAATCGTTAACGATCTTCCACCGCGAGCCGCGGCGTATCTTGAAAGAGTTGCAGCCTCAGAAGGCTTAACTGCCCTAGATGCCTTTAAAGTTTTAATTGCGCGTCGCGCAGCAGCATTGGGTGCCGGCGGAATGCTGACTGCCTTGAGTGCCGAAATTTCTGTTCCTTATTTATTTGGGGAGTTTATTCGTCACGGGTCGAGTTTGTTGGCCAAAGCTGCAGACGTTATTGGCTACTTAGGAATTTTCTGCGCTTTAGACAATACTCTTGCAGCGGCTTTTGATGCCTTTGCAGCGGAAAATCAGACAATTGCAACTCAAGAGCAATTAGACCAAATGGGAACCGACTCGTGCGCCCGTATGAACAGTCACAAAGGATATTACGGCGAAGCTTGCCCTGGCCATGGCGCTTTGGGAAATTTTAGTACCGACGCACAAACTCGTTGCACCAATTTTCTGGTAGATAACGATGCAGGCAAAGGGTTGCGCGTTTTTGCCGACGAGAGCATGAGCAACGGGATATTTAGAATTGGCAGGCTTATGAATTTGCAAATTCTTGATACCACCCTCTTGAACAACGGATTTATCGTTGCACAAGTTCAGGTTGCAGATGATAGATCTACTTATAACAGCAGTGTAGGATGGATTTATGTTGGCGGAGTTGTTTGCCACTAATCCCAAATGCATTGGTTTTATAAGGAGTTTAGCAATGGAACTGTACACTCACACGGGTTCCCCCTGGTGCCGCAAAGTAGATTGGGCTCTCGTAGAAATGGGATTGTCTGAAAAAGTACAGTGTCATGTGGCAGGGATGAATGGTACCGATGCCAAGCCCGTGGTTGAAAAAATGAAGGCTGAATGCGGCCCTCATTCTACACTACCATCGCTTAAAATGGGTGATTGGGTACTGAGCGAAAGTTCATCTATTGTCTATTTTCTGGCAGATGAGTTCAATTTTGACGGTCCGTTTTTGCACAAAAACGCCCAAAAAAGAGCGCTTACGCATCAATGGGACCGCATTGCAGACATCAGTTTAGGTGCAAATGTGCTTTCTCCTTGGCTGCGCAATACAATATTTTTAAACGGAAAAACTGCCGACCCTGCAGTGTTTGAAAAAGCCAAAGAAAACTTTATTAAGGTTGAAGATCGCCTTGTGTCACAACTGAATACGACTTCTTTTTTAGGCGGATCGCAGTTTAGTTTTGCCGATGTGAGCATGGCACATTTGCTCACTCAATTGGCATCATTAGATGGACCTCGTTTAAAATCGGAAAAAGCACTCAATTGGCTGCAAAAATGCGTAGAACGCCCTCACTATGTAGCACTTACCAAGCGCAACGCCTGAATTCCCTCAGAATAAACTTCACTTGCATTTATAAATCTGTCTAAATTGTCGACACACTGGCAAAATTTTAGGCAGTTTTTTCGTTTCTCTCAATCCTAACCATCTGATTCTAGGACCACTTTATTTGGAATCAATATTGCTAATGGTTCTCCAAAGGGGGAACACCATGAGTTCCAATATTTTTCGCAAATCTATGTTGAGTGTTACTTTAGCAAGCTTGGGCACAGCCACTGCATGCAGCTCGACCTTATTTTCTGGTACAACGCCACCAGTACCGCGCAAACCAGCAGCCATAGCTCCACCAGAAAAAGATGGTTACCTCACTCCAGCACCAACGGCATCGCCAGTGCCCACGCCAATAATCACTGTCCCTCCAACTCCACTGCAACCTCCCATAATTGTGCCTACGGTTCCTTTGAATCTCAGCGTAGAACGGTTAAAAAGTGCCTCTTGGTGGAAAAACTGCCTCACCGTTACTTTAAACAATCAGGTGAAACAAATTGGCTGTAATAAAGATCAAAATATTTTAGGCAAAGTTGTTACCTTTGAAGCACTCAAATTTCCGGCTTGCAATACCTTAAAAATATCCATTTCAACCTTCCAAAACCAAGGCGAAACCTGTAGCAATAGACTAAAACAAGGTTTGAGCTGCGAAGGACCCTATGCAGAAAAACCAAGCTGGATTCGCAATACGAATGCAGTAGCAGACAAACAATTTTTTAAAGTTTACGACTCAACAAACATAGCAAAAGCAGATAAACTTATTGACTCTGGCTATAATTTTGCAGATTTGCAAAAGAAGTTTGTAGCATTTGTGAGTGGACAACCACACACATGGTTGCGCGTGTTTTTTGAGGATCAATCTCAGGCTAGCCTAGAGTTGGCCCTCAAAAATCCACAAAGCGCAAGCAATTACGGCATTGACTTCGACGACTACGTTTTCGATATAAAAGGCGAAAATGTGAATGCCGAAATAGAAGGAACAGACGTAAAATGCGTCAGCCCCAAATAGACTGACGCATTCGAAGTGCGTTCGAAATTAAATTAATACTCTATCGAATTTAATAAATATTAAATTCGATTTTATTACTTTAAATACTCAGTTTCCACAAACCGCTTTAGACAATGTGAGAGTCCAAGAATCTAAAGTTCCAATATCTACTTGAGCAGCATCTACAACTTTTAATTTCCAAGTTCCTAAACCAGCCTTAGGAGCAAATGCAACATTAAATGTTTGGTGAATTCCGCTTTCAGAAAAAATTCTTGCTTGTGCCGATTTTTGCGCTGCAGTGAGGCTTGAGCCCGCAGCAGGATAAAGAGCAGAAGAAACGCCGTCTGGCGAAACCAAATAAATCTTTAAATCGCGTGGGTAAGTGTGTGTGATATCGACTTTTACAGCGGCACGAGTCACAGTTCCTTCGAGTTCGCTTGCAATAACAGATTCAATTCCTGCACTTGTATTGTCTGGAATTTGAATTTTAGTTTCATTCTGCCCTGCTAATGAATCAACTAAGGTTCCAACTAAAAATGTCTTTACAAATTCAACGGAGCCCACTTGGGAGTCGGTGTGCAATTTAAGGTCAAAAGAACTGCCGCACTGAACGGTATTTTCGACTTTTACAACAAATGGAGCAATGGCCTTTCGTGTTTCATTTGTTGGAATATCAGGAAACTCTTGAGTTCCTTCAACCACAGAAATTCCAGCAGTCGGTGAAGTCAATTTCCCTTTTACTTGAGTAGTAGTGGTGCGCATACCATTGCCCAAATTAAAGTTCACATTCAGCGTTTCGCCCGGGTCAATTTTGTCGTTTCCATTACCGCCAGCCGATTCGGATATTTCTGTAGAACCAAATTTAATTCCCAAAAATTGTAAATTTGGCTTGTACCAGCAACGCGGACGAATGCCATCTAAAAATCCGGTGGCACTCATGCAAGAGGTCTCAGAAGCAACCGTTTCTGCAGCCGCGCTTGTTTGGCCTTCGCTTTGATTGCGACCAGGAATGATATTTTCGTTAAATCCAGTGGTACAGAGTGCGCCACTAAAATAGGTGTCGAGGCGGCACTGCGCTTCGGGATGACTCACGAAAGTAGAATTTACCATTTTTTGATCGGGAGTTTCGAACCGAGGCGCTGGACCATTGCGCAAAGCCGATAAAAGAGTCGCTAAAGATGCTCCACCAGCAGCTGCACGGTAACATAAATCTTGTTCGTCAGCGGTTTTCCAAGAAGCGTCGCAGCGTTCTTTTTCAAATGCACCAACTGTGGTTCTAAATTGTGCATTTGTTACTTTATCGTTTGCCCAAATTTTGCGAGCGCAAGCTTGAGTTGCAAAATAGTCTGCTTGACCTTCAGAAGCAGCCCAGTCTGTGTTGCCATAATATGCAAATCCACCCAAATGGTGCCCCAATTCGTGGCAAACTACTAAAGCAAATCCGTCGGGGGTGACTTCGGGGCGACGCGCCAAACCGCCATACATATTTACAATCCAAGAGTTTCCAGATTGGCTTGCACTTGCATTTACAGTCGAGTCTGTCCACAAGTTATTACTCGATAAAACAGCTCCTTTGGCAACTACTAATGGTTTATAAACATCTATGACTGAATTTACAATTGCATTGAACTGAGCTTCTGTAATATTTGCAAGACTGTGCAGATTGTCCTGGAGATGAAGGTTATTCGGAGGTAAAATCGTAGCATGTGCAGATGTCACAACGAACAAAGAAAACCCAACGACTGCCAAGGACGCACGTTTCATGCAAAACTCCCTATATGAGGACGTAAAATTGCCTCAAGGATAAACTTTAGTCTGGCCAGCTAGAAAATGTGAGATGTAAATTTTTTCGTTAGCAAAATATTTTGACAGTTAAAATATTTTGAAACTTTGCCTCAAAGTAACAATGAGTGTGGCAAATTTTCATCATGCCTTTGCTTTGCATTTAAATGTTACTATTTCCAGGAAGACTTCAAAAAATAATTTTACAAAAGAAAAATTGAGGAGAAAGATTAAATATGAGCAATGGAAAAGAACGAAGGGTCTCGGAACGATTTAAAACAGATTTTGACCTTGAAGGATTTGGAAAACTCGAATTTATGAATTTTCCAAATTGCATTCCACTGAGAGATTTGAGCTACGGCGGGTTTTCAATTAAAGCAAAAGAATATTCTTTCGATGAAAAACAAAATGACTACCTTAATTCTGATAATATTAAATTTAAACTACACCTATTAGGTGACATTGTTGAAGGAAGTGCTTGTTTTGCATCTTCGTCAAAAGAATTTATGGGATTTTCATTTAAGCATGAAAATACAAAAGTTTTAATTTTTTTACGCAACTTTCTAGAATTTATGCGCTGGGGAACTCGGCTAGAAGCGCTAGACAAAAAATTAGTCAAAGAAAAATATCGAGCAGATGAATTCATTTGTTTCAGAGGTGAAGGCCCTACGGATTGCATTTTTAGAGTCAATATGTCCGGCGAAATAGAAGAAATGTTACTGACCTTTAGAGAAAAAGAAGAATACCGCGAACTGGCATTTAAAAACGAAAAAATTTCTACACGTAAGGCCATAGATTTTGATGGCGATGCCACTCGCATGGCTGAAACAGAATCGATTGATGTCGCAATTTTCAGGAAAGGAATTTCTATCTTGATTGGCCTCATTCAAAGCCCGACACACCGCAGACTCGGGCATCAAGCGCTTAAAAAATGCCTTCCATTTTTACAGTCGTGAGCCGTCAAAAGCCTGTCTTGAATTTAAACGACTGAGGCGAGTAGCATGAAGGAGGCAAAATTTTCTCATGCATAATTTTCACCACAGGGAGACGTTTATGATTCTCAATAGTGATTCTGTTCAACTCATTCGCGTAAATGCAACTCGTTTGGCAAATACAATTCGCAGCAAAGACGATCTCACCGACCTCGCAACGGCTGCAAATTTTGAGCAAGTGTTCTCAGCAATTGAAACTCTTCTCACAAACACAGATATGTTTTTTGACGACGACTTGTTAGCATTTTTAGACGAAGAATCTTGGAGAGGATTTAAGGCAACTTTGCTAGTTTACACTCTCAATATTGTAAATCGTATTGTGGTGTCCGCTAAAGAAATGCCAATCAATAATTATCGAGCCCACGACATGCGCGAAATGACTCCAAACAGAGAATACCAGGGTGCAAGCTCACACCCTTAATGAAGTTAATTATTTAACTTCATTTGTTACATTATTTAAAAGTACCTTCTAGTCTCATTCTGCCTGATAAAGATGTTTGCAATGTCACTACAAATTTTGCCGAAGCATTTGTAGGCAAACAAAAATTTGTTTTTTGATCTAAATTCACTTGCATGGAATTCACAGTATTATCTGAAAACAAACGCGCTAATTTTCCATCGTTTAGATACACATATGCATCCCATGCAGTGATGCAATTCTGCCCTGGGGTACAATTTTTACCATTGGAGTCCGCTGCATTTTTAATTGCGAACTCAATTTTAGTCTTTCCAGATTTCGATTGAGTGATGCGTGCATTTACATTGAAAATTTCATTTTGAACAGGAATGCTATTAATAACACTTTGGTCGGCCAATATTGGGGTCGGCTGCATTGGGTTACAGCCAACTCCAGTAACAGTTTCTTTTACCGAAATTGATTTTGCGCTTCTGAGACGAGCACGATATTTATTTTCGAACTTATCGCCAGAAGCCGCAAAGGAACGCCAAGGCGCATTGGGATCGTAATTACATTCACTGTATCCAAATTGGCACGATCTCCCTTGGGGAGAGTCGTCGAACACGCCAGCACTGCGTCTTTCAAGGTGAAGATGTGGGCCAGTGCCACAAGAATCTGTGGGGTATTGCGAATGTGTTCCTAAAACTTGCCCCGCTTCTACTCTGTCGCCTTCAGATAAATAAGGTTCATTGAGATGTAAATAACGCCACAGAGCGCCACCGGCATCGCGCAAAAACAATCCGTAGCCGCAACTGCTGTCGAAAGTAATCG
Source organism: Pseudomonadota bacterium (assembly GCA_043747645.1). Taxonomy (GTDB): domain Bacteria; phylum Bdellovibrionota_B; class Oligoflexia; order Silvanigrellales; family Silvanigrellaceae; genus JAYTOT01. The sequence goes on from JAYTOT010000231.1 coordinate 20,125, forward strand.
ATTCGACAACACCGTTATTAAGCGCAACTGATTTTAATTCTCCGTATTTTACCAAGTCTTGCCCAATGTGCGGGCTTGTACCAACATCACGACACACACACCAAGAGCTTCCGAATTCACCGTCTCTCAACGGAAAAACATAGTTTCCAAGGTCTGGCGTTGGTACAGGAATTGGTTCCGTATCAGAGTCTGGGAATTCGACATGTGGTCCAAAAACATAGCCTTCGGTAAAGGAACAACCTTCGAGCGGATACGAGAGTTCCACTTTAAAATGTTTTCCTGCCGCTGCTTTAGGATGCGACTCGAGGCCTAAAATAATAGGGAACAAAGAGCATTTTTCAGACGAAGGCAAATCGGTGCTGTCTACCGGGCTCTGCTTGAAAAAAGTCTGCTGAATTACTTTCATGCGAATATTAGTAACGGGAGTTGGTTCTGGACGAGGAGTTGCAGTCTTAATTGGAGTTGGTCCTGGCACAGGAGTTGGCCTTGCGGTAGGCGAAGGCAATGGAGTGGGCGATGGCAGGGGAGTTGGTCGAGGAGTCGGCCAAGGAGTCCAAGTGGGCAAAGGACGCGGCGTTTGACCAGGTTTTGCAGTCCATGTGGGAAGAGGGCGAGGAGTCGATGTTGCAGTGACTTCTGGAGTGGGTTCTGGCGATGCTGTGGGTTCTGGAGCGGGAGATTCTGTAGGTCGGGGCGCAAGGGGGCCTGCAGCGCTTTTTGTTTTCATACGTTTTGACTGCGAAACAGCTGTACTACTCTGCAAATAAACAGGCAATAAAACCAAACTCACAAATAGAGACAAATTTTTTATTTTCATTTTCATTTTTTCCATTCAATTATTTAACTGCAGTGCAATCACATCGTGCTTTATTATTTTGCAAATCGGCACGGCAAATATGATTTGAAATTTGAAAAGTGACTGGTTTATTATTGAAAAAATTGACTTCGTTCATGCCATTTTTTCCGCGCACACCCAATGCCTGAGCTTGCGCTGCAAACACTGCTCCTTTACTCGTTTCTCTGTCTTTAACAAATGCAAACCATTGTTGCACTGCCGGTAAGTCCCACAGGCCATTATTCCAGGGTGCATCTATTTTAACTTTTTGCGCCGTTTTCATTTCAGTATCTGTACCGACATAAAGACTCACATTATAACTGGGAGGAAAAGAATCCTGCCACTTAGCATGCATTTGGTAATATTTATTTTGCAGCGTGTAAAACTGACTCACTTCATACACAATTGCACTGCTCGGAATAAACTCTTTTCCCGTTAAGCCTGTCTGTTTTAATACTGCAGATTCTAGTGACACTTCTTGAGAAAGTAAATTCTCAGATTGGCACCCTGGAGCCATTTCAAGCGCCGTCTCAGAATTTTTTTGCAGAATATTTGCATTAAACCATTGTGATTTAATAAATGCTTCTGCCTTAGGTGCTGATTGCGCAAATGCAGGATAAAATAAACCTGAATTTTGATTCGCAATATCAAAAAAATTCAATAGTGAAATTGCCAAAAAAACCGAATGAGTGAATCTCATTTATTTGCCTCCGCGTCGATGTATGAATCTGCTGAGGGTTATCATCGACAAAGGGCAGATATGTCAAAAGTTTATCAGTCATGAATTTGGTACATTTGTGAGAGCGGCAATCTATCAGCGCGAAATCAAAGGATGTTGAACTTTTAAAAAATATTGGGGTGACAATTTCAAATAAATCATTTATGGAGCCAAATACTGATGTGCTATGCAGCGTTGACTTAACAAATCAGTGCGTCACATTTTGCTGAATATCGGAATTCTTTTTCGTAAGTCCGCTCACAATACTTTCTATGCCCTTTTCTGTAAAAGTCATAACAGCCTGCGATAGCTTTTGCCGCAATGTCTCCTTCACAAATGCTTCTATTTTAAATACTTTTAATTTACTTGCTGCAGCAACAATATAAGCATCACTCGTATTAATTTCATCTATTAAATTGAGTTCTTTTGCTTTTATTCCATACCAGTACTCACCAGTTCCAACGTTTTCAATTTCTAATTGTGGCCTGTGATGTGCAATGTGATTTTTAAAAAGCTCGTGTGTTTCTTGAAGTTGTTCTTGAAATTTTGCTTTTCCTTTTTCGGTCACTTCACCAAAAATAGTTAGAGTTCTCTTGTAATCTCCGGCAGTAAGCTCCAAATAATCTATATCGTTTTTTCGAAGCAATCGATTTAAATTTGGCATACTTGCCACAACGCCGATAGATCCTACAATTGCAAATGGTGCAGCAACAACTCGATGAGCAACACAAGCCATCATGTATCCGCCGCTGGCAGCAATTTTATCGATGCATATGGTCAATTTAAGGGAAGCGTCTTTTAGGCGATTCAGCTGCGCAGCTGCCAATCCATAAGAATGTACCATTCCCCCACCGCTTTCGAGGCGCAGCACAATTTCATCTTGGGGCCGAGCCACAGCCACAAGGGCCGTAACCATATCTCTTAATTTATTCACAGCCGATGCTTGAATATCTCCATCGAAATCTAAGACAAAAACTTTTGGGAGTTCAGGAATTTTGTCTGATTCAATCGCATTCTTTTTACTTTCTTTATCTTTAACTTTTTCTGCTTTCAATTTATCAGAGTCTTCTTTTTTTCTTTTCTTTTCTATTTCCTTCCATTCTTTTTCTTCCAATATGTTTTCTAAAAGAGTGTCTCGTAAATCGTCAAAATAATCGTTGAGGGGCGTTACTTTGAGCCTAATCTCACCCTCGCCGCTTCCACCACGACGTTTCAATTTTCCAATTAAAGCAATGAGCGCAATAAAAATTAAAAACAATAAAATCAAACCACCAAGGCCAAGAGAAACTTCGAACCACTTAAAAAAAATATCCATTGTCTGCCTTCTTAATTAAAGTAACTACATTTAAAAATTAAATTCATTTTTGCAATTCATTTTTGCAATTCAATTAGAGCTTTTTCGAAATCAGAAACTTCGATGGCAGCTCGGTATAGCACTTGTGGAGCCTCTAATATATTTGCACCTGCTTTAAAAAAACCAATGGCAGGCAACCCGCTCAAGTCCCATTTGGCCACAACTTGATCCATCAGCGGGCCAGGTTTTGTAAAATCTAACTTAACAGGCACAAATTTTTCGTTAAGAGTTTGAATCACGCCAGGGTCGCTCCAAACCGTTTCGTCCATTTTACGGCACGCCGTGCACCATTCCGCCCAAGCATCAATCATAACGGGGCGATTGAGCTCTTTGGCTTTTTGCATAGCTTCGTTTAAATCAGAGAGCCACAAAACTCTTGCATTCACCCTGTCGGCAACCGATCCTTCCGTGGCATTTTGGGATTCATTTTGATTTTTGCCTACCATTTTTTCTGCATTCGAATCAGTATTCGCAACTACAAATCCGCTGGTAAGGCACAAAGTCATCCATAAAGCTAAAAGAGATAACAATGCTAATACTACAAAAGAGGCGATGCGTTTTAATTTAGTTTGATTTTGACCCATCATAAATATGATGACTGAAAACAAAACAACGACTAATACAAGCATTGACGAGGGTCGTTCGTAAATAAACGAACCATATTGAGAATGACCGATAAAAAACTTTAAATAATAAAACGACAATGCAAACATTAATGCCGCAAAACCATATTTAACACTGAGCACCAATGGTCCCGCTTTTGGCAATCGGCCTAAATTCTGGGTGAATAAACCCAAAATAACATAGGGAACTCCAAAGCCAAGGGCATAAAAAGTCATGAGAATAAACCCATAAAGTGGGTCGCGAGTTTGGCCAATCAACAAAAATATCATCGATAAAACAGGCCCCGTACAGGGCGCAGATACGAGTCCGGACACGGCACCGAGAGTTAAAACACCAAGCACAGGAAACCGCTCTCCCACAGGAATTCTTGCACCAAAATTTTGAATGCGACTCAAATCGAAATAGCCGATCATAGAAAGGCCCATTATGCCCATAAGCACAGCCAATGCAGCATTCACCCAAGCACTTTGTAATATTGAGCCAAATAAAGTGCCAGTCATTCCCGCAAGTACACCAATAGAACTGTAGGCTAAAACCATTCCTCCCACATAAACAAAAGGTAAAATGCGCCGGCGCCGCACTCTTGCTTCATCGGTACCCGCAGCGCCAAACTGCGATAAAACATTTAATGTGATAGGAATCATCGGATAAACACAAGGAGTAAGATTCATAAGCAGCCCAGCAATAAACAATGCTGGGAACAATAAAAAGCTTCTGCTCAACAGTGCCGATTGCACCCACAACGAAACACGGTCGCTCATTTTAAGGTCTGAATCGCTTTCTGCTGTGAGATTACCGCCTTGAGTTGTGGCACCATTATCGCTCTGAGTCGAGTCAGCATTTTCAGTTGCTTTTTTTATTTGGCTTTCGGGATTCGAATTTTTTTTTTCGTCTGAATTTTGCGGAGTTAAATTTTCAGAATTTTTACTTTCAGAAGTAGTTGCCTTTAATTCGCTTGCGCCTCCAAAATTAACCGTCCCTGACTCAAATACCGGAGGCGATTTTTCTGCTCCAGGCAAAGTGCTGCCGCTCTCGGGCCTCATTTTTACTTTTCGGCCCACTGCGTTTTCGGTTAATTCCATTAAAAATCGAGTGGGCAACAAACAATTTGTCAGCGAACAAGCTTCGAATTTTACAACAATGCTTCCTTGTTCAGTGAGACCTTTTCCAGTTACTTTAAAGAGAGTACCTGTTTTGTAAACTTCTCGTTTTTCGTTGTAATTGGGGTCGAGAATTGTTTCTGCTTTTGGCACTGAGGTCATATTTAAGAGCGACGGAAAAGGGACAGAATCTTCTGAATATTCAAAAGTAAGCCCATGCCCATATATTTTAAAACCACCTCTGGTTTTCATTTCGAGTTGTGCAGAAATTATTTTTTTGCCAGACGCATCTCGTTCAATGTTTGCAATCTGAAATTGCACCACGTTTTCGGGTTCAATTTTTTTCAAACTCTCGAGCGGAACCTCAAATGGACTCACAACAGCATACACTGGAGCTGTAACTAAACAAAAAATTGCCAACAGGATTGTTGTAAATAATACGATTGACGCAGAATTAGATCGCACAAAAGTAGGCGTGCGCCAATTGCGCACAAATGAAAACAATGCCACAGTACACTCCCAATGGGGTAAAATCGGCTAATTTTGCCTTTTTTTACCAATGTTCATTCATCAATATAATTGAATAAAGGTCAGCAGCAAATGGTGTCAACACCCAGTCAAATCTCTCCGCCGCCCCAACTTCAACCAGCAGAGTACTCTAACAGCTTATTGAGTCCACTGCCCAATTTACTCATCATAGTTTTAGACGGTCTGGGAATCAGTAACGAAACGAATCTTTCGTGCGCGTTGGCACAAAACTCTGAGGTTTTACCTGCCACACCTTTTATAGCAGGCAATGCCGTTAACGCGGCATTTACTCCCAATTTAGCGCAACTATTAACAAGCAATTTAAGCTGCACATTAAAAGCACACGGCTCCGCAGTGGGCCTGCCAAGCGAAGACGACATGGGCAATAGCGAAGTGGGACACAATGCCATTGGCGCCGGACGGATTTTTGCGCAAGGCGCGCGATTGGTGAACGAAGCCATTGAGTCTGGCGCTTTATTCCAATCGCAAGGCTGGAAAAAAACTGTTTTGCGAGAAGAACTTTGCACCGGACAAAACACATTGCATTTGTGCGGCTTACTCTCCGATGGCAATGTTCACAGCCATATCAATCATTTGTTAGCTCTTATTAAGAATGCAAAAAACACGCAAATTAAAAGAGTCCGATTGCATATTTTATTAGACGGGCGCGATGTGAGCCCCCTTTCTGCACTGACCTATGTCGAGACTCTCGAAAATTTTATAAACAATTTGCGATGCGATTCATTCGATATTGCCATTGCCAGCGGTGGCGGGCGCATGAACGTTACTATGGACAGGTACGAAAGTGATTGGCGCATAGTAGAACTCGGATACAAAGCCCATATATTAGGCGAAGGAATGCAGTTTGAAACCGCAAAACAAGCCATCGAAACCTTACGACAAGGCGATAAAGTAACAGACCAATTTTTGCCAGCTTTTGTAATTGCCAAAGGCGGAAATGCAATAGGAAAAGTGGCTGATGGCGATAGTTTTGTATTATTTAATTTTAGGGGCGATAGGGCCATTCAAATCTCGCGAGCCCTTACGGAACAAAAATTTGATGCCTTCCAACGCAAGGTTTTTCCTAAAATACATTTTGCCGGAATGATGCAGTACGACGGAGACTTGCATATTCCGAGTATTTATTTGGTAGAGCCACCATCAATATCAAACACTATGGGAGAGCTTTTAGCAACGGCCAACAAACGACAATTCGCTTGCAGTGAGACACAAAAATTTGGGCATGTTACTTTTTTTTGGAATGGAAATCGCAGCGGTAAATTTAACGACACCACCGAAAATTACATCGAAATAAAATCTGATTTGTTGCCATTTCAAGAGCGCCCCTGGATGAAATCTGCCGAAATTGCCGATGTTACTATTGCGGAAATGAAAAAGCACAGTTTCGACGTAGGTCGCATTAATTTTGCAAATGGCGACATGATAGGACACACAGGCGACTTTGCAGCATCCGTTTTAGCGGTGGCTGCAACAGATTTGGCATTGGGCCGCATAATGAAAGTGGCACTTGAAACAAATACAATGCTCATTGTCACTGCAGACCATGGCAATGCAGACGAAATTTTTGAACGCGATAAAAAATCTGGCCACATTAATTTTGAGAAAAACGGAAATCCAAAGCTCAAAACAAGCCACACCCTTGCGCCTGTTCCATTTTGTATTTTTAATGCCGAAGCCTTCACGGCTTCAACAGGCAAAAAAATCACATTGAATACTGAAATAAAAACACCAGGACTTGCCAATATTGCTGCAACAGTTATGCATTTGAGCGGATTCAATCCTCCCAAAGAATTCGAATCCAGTTTAATTCAATTGGCAAAAGCCACCGCTGCGACAGAAATTCAAACAAACAAAAAATCAAATCTCATGACTCATCAAAAAACTCAGCTTTTGCAACCACAACAATTCGAAGACGCCTTTGCACTCTCTATTGCATCGTCGCAATTTTACAGCACCGTGCAAGCTCTGCGCATAGGATGCCCGTGGGATAAAGTACAAACCTTTGCTTCTTTGCAACCCTTTTTGGTTGAAGAAAGCTATGAGGCGGTTCATGCAAGTCAAGAATTAGTTGCCGCGCAAAATTCCGCGGATGTTAAAACAAAAGCAGCCGATTTTTGCGATGAGCTTGGCGATGTTACCTTACAAATATTTTTAAATTCGTGCATAGCATCTGAGACAAAACTTTTTAACGCGACAGACGTACTCAAAAGCATTAATGCAAAAATGATTTTCCGCCACCCCCATGTGTTTGAACCACTCGAAAATAAAAATATCTCTTCTGCCGACGACGTGGTTGTGCAATGGGACAAATTAAAGTCTCTTGAAAATTCAAGCCAAAAAGCATTAAAATCGACTTCATTGCTCCAAAAAGCGTTTAAAAAACGTGCGCTTCCTACACTTAATTATGGAGCTGCTGTTTCTAAGCAATCTTTCAAACACGGATTTGCCTGGAATACTTTAGAAGGAACTTTTGGAGATTTAGATTCAGAAGTTGCCGAACTCAAAGAAGAGCTTTTTGCCGCGAACCCAAATATTGCTAAAATTGCAGACGAAATTGGCGATGTGGCTTATACATTATGTAATATTATTGTTTATTTGAATTCTACACTGCCGCAGACGGAACACCTTGACCTCGATATTTTGGCGCGAGCAGGTATAGAAAAATTTGTGGTACGCTTTTTAGAAATGGAAAAAATTCGCGCAGAACACAATGACCCTCTCACAGAAACATCAGCAAAAAACATGTCTTTAGACGACTGGAATGCACTTTGGGGTGAAGCAAAAAGACGAAAATACAAGTGATTTTTTTGTGCTGAGTGCCCTCTAAGTCTGTTAGCGGATTTGTAAATTTATTTTAGTGCGGATTTACGAATGCGTTAACACTAATACGCCAGCTTCTTTTAAAACACGATATACTGATGAAGGGCTGGCGCAAACAATATTCCGGTCAACCATCATAAATGCAAGTCTTCGATATCCTTCCAATGGGTTTTCCGCGTGAAATTGAAGAATCGCGTCTTTTTCGCTCTCATTGAGCCAAAAATCACGAGGGATTTTGCCGTTATATAAATTAATTTTTCCGTAACGCAGCGTCCAATTGTAAAATTTACTTTCGCTGATTTTCAGCTATTAATTTCTTGTTAGCTTGATCAGAAGTAGTCCCAGAAAAAATGACATCTCCTTTTTCAAATAGCTCTTCTTGCCACTTGTAATATTGAGAAGGTGCAATTGCATTGTCTCAACAAACTTCAGAAACTGGCTTCTTTGACTTCAAATGCTGCTGTAATATTGCCATTTTTTCTCTCCCGCAAATCTTTGGTCGCGCCGTTATTGGTCTTGATTCCAATTTTACCACCTCAATTACATTATTTAATTGTCAAAAATATCTCACAAAAATTGTCGGCTCAAAAATTCAATTTAATATTTTTCTAAACTTTCACTTCACTGCAAATTTTTCCCAGCCTCCATTTCAGGTTGAACCAATACACTCCGAATTCCTCTCTTAAATTGGCTCAAACCAAATTTGATTGAACACTATTTGTTCTTCTTTTGCGATTCAAAAAGTTTTTCGAATTCAGAGACTATTTCACCCTTTGGAGCAACACATGTCTTCGAATTCCAACTGCACGCAGCAGATACGCATTTATCCCAATCTTTAATGATTGAGCACAATTCAGTGTAAGAGTCCTTCCACTTGAAATCTTTGTCACCATCACCAAAGGTGAGATTTTCGCTCTTTTCACCCTTCAGTGAAAGCCAACTTTCCATAGCTTTACTCGAAGACGGCGCATCGTTCATTTGCTGGTGTAAAATTTTTTCTTCTGAGCGCACCGTCTCGCATGCTTTCTCTAAATTCATGGAATTGAGAGGTCCATTTTGTCCTGCCTTGTAATTGATAAAGTGATAGCAAAGAGCTGGTTCCTTTGAATCTTGTTTTGGTCTGCGATTTTCTGGAATTGAGGCTAAAACACTGTCTTCATTGACAACTGAACCGGTGAAGAGGTTGACAGCATCCACAAGTGCAATTTTTGAAATTACAGGCCGATCGGTGCGCTCAATGGCAGCAAAAAGATTTTTTAAGGTTCCCATAGAAACCATGGGAAGAGGGTTCATTCTCTCCATCGGAAAAGCGCAGCCTTTTTCGCTCATCAGTCGGACCGCAACACCCAGGGCAGCTGGACCTCCGCGGCTGTAACCCGACAACGCCACCTCGTCGATTTTTCCCGACCTCCAGTCGTTGCAAATTCTGGCTTGTCCGTGATCAATTACATCCTGCAAATTTTCCCCGAGGTGTGTGGCTCCGCCAAAATATGCTTTGGACTTCACCTGCGCGCGACGAAAGATGGTGTTCATACTTGTCGTCTTTTTTGCGATTTCTGCTGCATTTTTTACGCTTTCATCCGTATTTGCCCCATCAAACACATAAAACCCCACACGGCGAGGTTTGGGCGGCACAGTGGCTTCGGGTGGGAGCTCTGACGCGTCGCCCAAGACTCCGCTTGAGCCCGATGTCTTGGCGGGCATGCATGCCTGAATCACCCAGAATATCATTCCAACAGAAGCAGAAGCGGTCGCAATTTTATACTTGTTCAATTGATTCTCCCGACATCAACAAAAAAAACGACCCTGGGATTTAAAGATCCCCCCCCAGACCGAGTTCCTTTGAGAAGTCGGATCAATTTTCCTTTTCTAAAGAAGAAAGTTATCAAAAAAACCGAACCCACTGATTTAACTAATAAACAACCTATTTGACAGCTTTGACCTCAATTTCCCAAAGCATTTCAATGCCCTAATTGTGACCGCAGAATGCAGCTCATTTCTGTGGTCGAATGCACCCACGTCATCTTGGAAACTCTAACGGCAATGGGAATCTCTCCAAGGGCCCCTCCTATTTTGCCAGCCCGAGACTCAAAGGACTTATTTTACGAGTATACGGAAGCCTTTTCCGAGTTCGGCATTTGAGTCCAACCGAATAACGTCAACCTCAGAATAGCCTGCCAGGCTGCGGGATTGGCAGTGCATTCTCAAAATAGTCAGGAAAGCCTAGAAATTCAAAAAATTGTGGACACCCCGATATCCGACCCCGTCCGAGGGCAGGGCCCAAGCCAAAAACAGCCCAAATTTTCCAAATTTTCGGCAAATGTGAAGTTGCAAAAGTTCTTTTTGGAGCTTAGCGTACGGTTAAAAAGCGCCTGAATTTCCTAGGCACATCTTTACTATTGCAAACGAATTAAAAGCAATGATCAGGATACAGAATTAACTTGGAGGATTATTTAAGATGCCTGTTCAGAAAAGTATTTTAAAAAAATGTATTTTTATTTTAATTTCATTTAATTCAGGAGTAGCTATGTCCGTCAGCGAACCAAAATACAAATTAGACAGTAAAAATGAGCATTATGAAATACGTTCCTATAGTCCTATCATAGTAGCAGAAACCCTAATAGAAGGTGACTTTGCCGAGGCAGGTTCTAAGGCTTTTGCAATTTTAGCAGACTATATTTTTGGTAAAAACACATCGAAGCAAAAAATTGAAATGACAGCACCTGTAGCCCAGCAGAAACTATCTGAAAAAATTGAGATGACGGCACCTGTAAGTCAAATAGAGGATCGAAGAGGACACTTGGTTCAGTTCACAATGCCGTCGAACTACACCATAGAGACACTACCACAACCATTGGATTCCAGGGTCACACTGAAAGAAATTGGGTCTCGAACCTTAGCAGTATATCCTTATTCTGGTTCTTGGTCTGAAAGTCGTTACAGAGCTAAGCTGTCCGAATTCAATTTAGAACTTGCTAAAAATAAAATTCCTACAAAAGGAGAGCCAGTTTTTGCCAGATATAATTCTCCATTTCAGCTATGGTTTTTAAGGCGAAATGAAATTTGGCTCGAGATATCGGAAAGATAGCCGAGCTAATGTCGCTGAAGTCGTACTTCTTCAAACTCCAATCTAAGCTTCAATTTTGGCAACTTGCATCCTCGATGCTTACAAAGGCATTATGGACGGCTCTGTTGCATTTGGAGTTTAAGCTGAGGAAAATTGCATCATTCTCTTAATGCCTCGATGGTCTTGTTCTACAATATTGTCGAGATATTTGACTTGCCGGATAAAGATCTTTTCTACTTTTTTTGCTTCTGAGTCTCATTTAAAGCATCAACTGCAGCTTTATTTGCGCCGCTTTTATCCATTTTAATCTTCTCTGGGATTCCTGATGATCCTATTGCTTTGTCG
>JAYTOT010000232.1:0-1315 GCA_043747645.1 Pseudomonadota bacterium
CACAGATGAGTCTACAAAGCTCTCGCCCATCACCCGCTTTTCACTTGAAACAGCTCTCGACTGGATCGACGACGACGAGTGGATTGAAGTGACTCCTAAAAATATCCGCGTTCGTAAACGCGTTTTGGAAGCAAACAAACGCAGTATTTCACGCAGTAAATAATAATTTATTGATTGTGGGTAAAATTTCTTAAATGCACAATTTAAGAAATTAAAGTGTGCGAATAAAAAAACCGGGAGATTTAATCTTCCGGTTTTTTTTATTGGAGAACTTCATCCAGTGCGCGAGGAGCTGCGGGCTCAATAAATTGTTGGTCGTTATCGCATAGCATGTACCATTGAGAGATCTTTGTGCACTCTCCAGATTCCTTGTTAAAAAGTTCTAGATTCTTATTTACAGGATTTTTACAGCTGCAGTCTTGTCCTTTAAAACGTTTTTCTTTAAATAACAAAACGCCAGCATTTGGCGCTCCGTAATAGAATCGATCTTTATATTTATTTTTTATGCTTTCTCCTGAGCAATCGTTTGAGTCATATACGACCAAATCGACCGGATATATTGCATTTTCTGAGCATGGTTGGACGGGTGTTTTGTCGGTGACGAGATCGCATGCCAAGTAAGAAATGGCAAAGGAGCCCGGCGAAATTCCGGCACCATCTGGTGATTCGCCAATGGTATTTGCGTATTCATATTGTTGTGAGAGTTCGTCTAATGTTTTGGCACCGGCGGCGCTTGGTTTAGCAGTTGCGCTTCGAATAGTTCTTTCACCATAAAGTAAACTTGAGTTTGTATTGTCGGGCGATCTCTTGAAAAAAACTGTTTCTACAAGTCCGTCGTCTCTCACTTTTTTTGAAATTCCTCTGCTGAGGCCCGAATACGTAGCTAAAGTCGAAAAAATTTCGCCAAAGCCAGACCCTTTATTAGCAAGTGAATTTCCTTCTTGGGTAAAATCATATGTTACTTTTTGAGTGGAAAAATCGCCTAATTTTGCTGAAACTTCGGTGCAATTGAATTTCATTCCCGCTTCAATTTTAACGGTTGAATCGGCTCTTCTCAAAGAAGCAGTGATAAAATTTTTCTTAATTTGCAAAACAAGGGGATCTGTCGAAGAAGTAGACTTTTGCGCACTCCCAAAATTTCGTTGCTTACAGCTCGAAAAAGAAATTGCGAAGCCCAAACCAATCAATACTGGCAATGATAATTTCATGGTGACACCTTATACCAATCGCACAATTTAAGTACCGTTAAGCAGTTGATGACTTTGGGCAAACCTGATATCTACCTCGGATGACTAAAATATCATTGTTACGATCT
>JAYTOT010000233.1:0-1307 GCA_043747645.1 Pseudomonadota bacterium
TTGGGGATACGATTATCATCCACTCAAACACAATCCATTGCTTTACAAGGCCATTTCAAAACTTCGACTGTTATTAGCAGACAGAAAGTCATGGATTGAAGGCACAGATGGAAATTATTCCCTTTCGAAAGCAATTCAGATTCATTTTTGGACAAATAATCAAAAACAGAAAAGCCCCAGCGCGGCTCAATTTATTGGCGAAAAACGGGATGTCACCGACACTCAATCAGTTGATATAACTCCAACAGATCATCGCCTTAACCACCGACAACACTGGGTATTGCGCCATTTGCATGAAGCGGATTCAATTGATGTTCAGAAGTATCGAGAATTGTTCGATGTATCACTAGCCACTGCCACTCGAGATTTGTCTGGACTTTCGTCGTTATTTTACATAGTAAAAATAGGGCAGGGCCGCGCAACCAAATATGAATTGGCAAAAAAGAGGTGATTGAAATGAATTCTACATTCCAAAACGGCATTTTAAAATCATTAATCGCAGCTGCTTCAGGATTATTGGTACCTTTTGTTTGGGCTAAAGCCAAAGCAGACGACGAAACAAGTCGATTTGCCGGAGTGTATTCAGTTCCAGTCAGCCCAGAATTGAAAGATTTTGCGAAATATTTATCTCGCGGAGAATTTGCTACCGATTCTCAATCTGGCAACCGAACACTCCACATTTTTCTCCCCGCAGATCTTATTGGAAGCGAAACTGACATTGATTTATTTTACATCACCGATCTCGTTGGTGGCAAAACATATTGGAAAAACGGCCGTAATGAGGCTACATGCGAAGATTCTGTAATATCCATTCGGTGTGAATTTTCATTCGAAAAGCTGACTATAGACACTGAAAAAGTTATTACGCAATTGAAATCAAAAAATATCGGTGAATTTGAACTTTCACGGAAACTTTTGGTATCAGCTTTTTTTGGAGCTGAACCCATTGGTATTTTTGAATACCTCAAATCTAGCAAGTATTAAATAATCTGGAGACTTCAATGAGTATTGCACAAGAATTTAAGGCCTTTATTTTACGCGGCAACGTGGTCGATCTCGCTGTTGGTGTTGTTATTGGTGCCGCATTTGGAAAGATTGTGACCTCTTTAGTTGCTGACATTATAATGCCTCCCGTAGGACTACTGTTGGGTGGAGTCAATTTTACAGACCTTAAATTTGTAATGAAAGATGCAGTATTAGATGCAGCCGGAAAAGCGACTTCGGCAGCTGTTTCTTTAAATGTCGGTAATTTTGCGCAAAGCGTTTTTGATTTTACGGTAATTGCTGTAGCAATTTTCATGCTCGTA
>JAYTOT010000234.1:0-1696 GCA_043747645.1 Pseudomonadota bacterium
CAATCCTCGAATGGTAGAAACATCGCCTGGATTATTTAAAAGACCAGACTGCAAATTTTGCGAATTTTTTTCGTCAGTTTTTGCTGGAACATTTTTAAAAACGAAATGACGATCTAAAGTAACACTCAAAATTTCTTTATCGAGCACATGGGTCGGAATTTTTTCGCCACACGCATTGGTGAATACAGAATTTCCAATACTTTCAGACTTGAATTCTGATGAATTCGCGGACTCACTTGGCTGAGAAACGCACCCTTCAAACAAAACAAGCGAGGCCATTGCAATAGTACCCCACCGCAACATTGGCTTTACATTGAAACCCACAATAGCACCCCATTTCAAAGTCGTTTCATTTTTAGACACTGCATTATGGGATGCATTGCAAATGATGTGCCGTCACATCAAATAATAAAAAACTGCAATTTCAGATGCTTACCAAAATTCAACCGAAATGAAGTGAAAAAGGATTGGACACTCGCGCTTGTTTGAGCAAAATTTCAACAGCAGTACACGACGGATACCTGAGAACCGGGAGACATTCATGACTTTTCGCAATCATCGCTTCAGCCGCCTCGAACTTCTTGTCGGAAAAGAGGGACTTGGCCGATTTAGAAACAAACACGTGATGATTGTAGGAATTGGTGGAGTCGGAAGCTACGCTGCCGAAGCTCTCGCTAGGGCCGCAGTAGGCAAAATAACTTTGGTAGACCACGATGAAGTCTGCGCTACGAATGTGAACCGCCAATTGCATGCCCTCACCGATACTGTTGGGCAAAAAAAAGTACTTTTAATGGCCGAACGCATCAAAAAAATCAACCCTCTTTGTGAAGTTAACGCTATTGCAGAACACCATCACCCCGAAAAAGGCGACGAAATATTCGACAAAGCAGAACAGTTATCTGGCGCAAAAATAGATGCGGTACTAGATTGCATCGACACACTTGTGCCTAAAGTCGACCTTATTTTAAGAGCCAAAGCAAAAGGCATTCACGTCATAAGTTCGCTGGGTTCAGCAAGCAAACTCGACCCTTCTAAAATTAAAATGGGCGATATCAAAGATTCAAAAATAGACCCCTTTGCCAAAGCTGTTCGCCTTAAATTGCGCGAAAAAGGCGTTACTACAGGCGTTCGAGTTGTTTATTCCACCGAAAAACCCATCGACCCCGAAAAAATAGTTCCCGGGTCTGAATGGCAATGCATTTGCCCAACCATTGCCAAAGAATTTGGTGCCTGCGTACACAAGCGCTACATGCTTGGAACAATCTCTTATTTGCCGCCCATGTTTGGAATGTGGATGGCTTCGGATTTAATTCAACAATGGCTTGCTGGAGTCGATTTAACAAAACGAGAAGAAAAAGTGTCTATTCCCACATTTTTAGAATTAGAAAAAATTATGAAACTTGGTCAAACACCAAATTTACAAAACGTATAAAAATTTTTGGCGTTTTATAAATTTGAAAAACCTGCCGTATAAGTTCCCGAGGATGTATGTTTTGATCAAAAAAAGCGACTCACCATATGAGCGATCCGAAGGCAGCTGCTTTTTTGGCTCTTTGAGGGTTTTACTTGCGAAAATCCCAATAATGACTTGGAATAAAAAAAAGACTGCATTTACTGCAGTCTTTTTCAATAAAAACGAAATTATTTCGAAATATTTCTATTAACCCCGAGCGTTATCGTAACCGCCACGGCCGCC
>JAYTOT010000235.1:0-11955 GCA_043747645.1 Pseudomonadota bacterium
AAGCAGATGCGAAAGAAAAAGCAGCGGCTGCTGGAATTACACTCAAGGAACACGTTGTTGGACTCGATGGTTTGGGAATTTGGGTTAAAAAAGACAATTCACTCACCAGAATTGACTTCGGAACTTTGCAGAAAATCTTCAGCTGCGAAATTACAAAGTGGGACGACGTTCCTTTTGCAAACAGAAGCGGTGCCATTTTTGCTTTGCGACGTGACGATGCCTCAGGCACTACCGACACATTCAAAAATTTAGTTGGCGTCACGCAATTCGGAAATTGTGTTAAAGTTATGGCTGAAACTGCAGATATTGCGGCAGAAACATCGACTAATATGGATGCTATTGGATACGCAGGATTGTCTGCAGGCAGAGATGCAAATCGCGCTCTCTCAGTTTCGATAAAATCTGACTCAGCTGCAGTACTTCCGACAGTGCGCAACATTCGAACTTTCGCTTATCCGTTGTCTCGTAAATTATTTGTTTACGAAGCACAAGGTGCAGTAAAGCCAAGCACTGCTGAAGCTAAGTTGCTTGAAAATATTATGGACAGATCATTTATCGACCCCATTGTTCAACAAAATGAATTCATCACTCTAGACTGATTTAAAGAGGATTTGTGACCATGCGCTCAAAATTTTTAGTATTTATATTGATATTTTTACATTTAAATTGTGGGCGTAGGTCGCAAAAAAATCTTGAACAGCTTGCAGGGCCTGAAGTCATTAAATCAAATATTGGGCCAGGCGATGATGTTTCTATTAATAAAAACGCAAACGCAGATAAATTAATTCAATGCCGACCTGCCGATTCAAGGGGAGCATTATTGCCATATTCTGAGACTGAAAATCCAAAGGTTGTGACCTCCGATTTTCAGTCTCTTTCGGTTGAAATTCAAAATTCGTGCGCGACTTGCCACGGCGCACCAAATGCTTCAAAGGGCGGATTTTCTTTCTTAAATGAATTAAACTCTCGCTTAGTATCAATAGATGGTGTGAAAATTTTAGTTTCCGGTATTCGCGAATCGGCAGAAAAAATATTAAATGCCGTGAAATCTGGACGAATGCCTCCTAACGGTGAAAGCCAGAAATCTCCGGCCAAATTTAAACAATTGTCCGACCTGCTAGAAAGCTGGATTTTAGCTGAAAAACTAGATGGAATATTCGAAGTTAGAAGTCAAAATATAAATTCAAATCAATATGCTTCTAAAGCTTTTAATGAGAGCGGTGAATGCATTCCAAATGCAGATATTGCTGGCACTGATTCAGAAAAAGATATTTTCTTTAATTCTATTGATGCTCTCCCAGATAATTTAAACGAAACCGACTTGTTTACTCTCGATAGCGAAAAATTAGCGAAACACGGAACTTTTTCGTACAGCGTGGAGTACCCTTTGTGGGCCGATAATGCAGAAAAAGGGCGCTATATTCATTTGCCATCTCGAAAAAATATTTTTGGTAATTTCGACTTGCAATCTGTAAAACTCAAAAATGGAAGTTCGGAATTCGATTTTCCCGAAAATTCTCGATTTTATAAAACGTTTTATAAAGCTATTAAAAGAAAAGATGAGTCTGTAGTTTATAGAAAAATTGAGACGCGTTTGATTTTAGTTCGTGTTGCACCACGAGCGAATTTAATGGGCACTTATGAATGGAATGAGTCTCAAACCAATGCCACTTTAGTGAAATTAGAATACCGAGATGGCACTCCTTGGAAAGATAAAATTTTAAAAATAAATATCGATGAAAGAAATTTTCACGCGCGAACTTATGCCATACCTGGAAAACAAAGGTGTGTAGATTGTCATAAGGGTTCGGCTTCTCAGATTTTAGGATTTACACCATTGCAGCTTAACCGGCGCAATTTGAGTGAATCTGGTCTAGATATTTCCCCATCAGAAGACGATTTAAACCAAATAAAGCGGCTTATATCATATGGTGTTTTAGGCGAAAATGTAAGTGTTGAAAATCTTCCAAAAATAGAATCAGATTCGAATACTAAAAATACTCATGCTCTTAAATTGCAAGGATATTTAGTGGGAAATTGTGTTCATTGTCATAATCCAAACGGGTTTGCCATGAAAGACAATGAGGTAAAGCTCGATTTTTCTGGTTCAAATATTTTTCATTTCGACACACGCATGCTCACAAAAGATTCAAATCGAGAGAGTCCAAAATACATTGTTAAGCCAGGAAATTTGGCGGAGAGTCAAATATATCAGCGTGTGAGTGCCGAAAAATTAGATGGAAGTGGCAGCTTTCAGCCTATGCCGATGCACACTCCAGGCGACGCTAATTGCCGGCTTAAATCGCTGGTTGCAAAATGGATTTTGTCTTTGTCGGCAGATCCGCAATTAGTTGCGTCTGCGGATACGCATCTTGAAGACTGCGAGAAAAATACTTTGGCTTTTTGGGAACGGTCCGATTTTCAATGGCTTGATGTCGATTTAACTTGGCCAAAATCTGATATTTATGTTCCGCGAAGGTCCGATTGGAACGACATTCAATTTGGCATGCCGCGAGAATTTCGTGATTTAGTGCTCTCGCCTGACCTTATGTCAGTATTGAGAACCCCCGTGGCAACAGATTTTTGGGATCGCATTAAAAATCAACAGGGTCAAGAAATTCCTAAATGTAATTTCCCTATTGTTGAAGATTTAAAAAATCCAGAACCTTGGATGCTCAAAAATGGAGCCATGCGCCAACCGGCGACTGAAATTTATTCCTCTATTCCTGGCGCTTATTTTTACGCTTCGAGCTGTTCACAATGTCACGGTAAAAACGCCGATGGTAAAAGCGGTTTGGCTGCAAATTTGTTGAATTTATCGGGTGGATCTATTCGGGTGGCAAATTTTTCGGACGGACTCTTTGGGAATGACGGTAAAAACATGGCAATATTTGACGGCGAAGATTCTGTCGGAAAAAAGAAAAATTTTGCAGGAAACTACCTCATTTGGATGGCTATGAAAGGAACAAAAGTAAATTTCCCAGAGGAATTTAAGAAATATGTGGGTTCGCATCAAGCACAAATGCTCAACAGATTGCGGGACAGATGTAAAACATTGATTGACACATCTCCACAGCACACCGCGCCTCGTGTGAAGGATTATGTCGTTTTCAACAATGTTTGTTTTTTCAATAACGGAACAAGCCAAGATGCCGAGTTGCAATACAATCCGGACACGGACGAACCCCTCAATCGCGAGGCATTAGATCGCTGGGCCGACAAAGCTGCCTATAATATTGGGTGGGCTATATTTGATTCCTTGGCTTTGTCTTTGCCCAACAAAATTTTGGAGCCGCAGAAAAACGAGTGCGAAAAAAGGTATCCCTTAATGAATTGAATTCCAATAATATAGATTTTTAGGGTTTATTTGGCGCCAATCTACCTTTGCTACTCCATTGATGCGGATTGGGCTAAAATTATTAGAATTTGGCCCACTCTGTAAAATGGAATGCAAAAATGACACTCAATTGGTATAGTCTGTTTACAGCGGCGTCCGTAATTATATTATCTCAGACTCTTATTTCTTGTAAAAACAGAGCATTTAATAACAAATCAAATTCGTACACGTTCAAAAATACTGACTCCGTTGAGGGGCTCGTTTCTATCGACCCAGATGAACCAAATTATATTAACGGCGAACCCGACGACGCCTTGTCTCTCAAGGTTGTCAGTGCGGGAGTGCTAGAAAAAATTATTGACGCAGATGAAAAAGCCGTTACGGTACAGGCTTTTGGTGTAGTGAATTCTAAAGACTCTACTTCGCGTCGTGTGAATGTACGAGCGGTATTTAAAGAACTCCCTAACCGTATTTTGGAACAAGATTTAGAGACTAGAAAAGTAAATTATATACCTTTAAATGTGACTCCAGAAGGTGTGGTTAAATTTGCTGTTCAAACCAATAGCAGTCGAATTTATTTTCCTATTTTCGAAAAAACTGATTTGCAGGCTCCATTGTTTGAATCAAAACCGTTAAATATTGTCGAAAATTCTAACGGAAAAATATCTCTAAGAGTGGGTAAATTGCATGGAAAATTCCGCAACTACAACATGAATGTGTATCGGGGCAATGAATTGATTGTAAATGCGCAACGGGTGAACTTAGATGACGGTGGATTTGCATCGTTTGGGGTCCCAAATAATGGATATTATCGCATTGAATTCACTTCGCCTGCTCTGCATGACTTAGACACAGCTCGGATTTTGTGGACGCAAAATATATTTGCGCAACATAAATTTCGCGCTGCAGTGAAAGAGGATGACAGGCTCAAATTAGCTCAAAAATATGCCCCGGTTGTTATGTTCCATGACTCGGAACAATTTTTTCCGGTGAGTTTGGAATATTTGTTTAACAAAGAGAATGTTGATGCTGCATTAAATAGTGAAATTTATTCTATTCAAGGGCCTTTGGGTAGTATGAATATTCCTTTTAAAGACTTAGAATCTCAATTGCCTTTTTTTGGCGACAGTCTCTCTTTGGTGACTTCGACAAATTTTCGGGGCACCCGAATGAAACTCAGGGGGCAGCAAATGAGTAAATCGAGTATTTACTATTCGTTTATTGAAGATGCCGCTGCTGGAAAATTATTTTTAAATTATCATTTTTTCTATTGTTTTGATCCAAAGAGTGGATCTGGTGAACATCCTGGGTTTGGTTCGCACATATTCGATCGCGAGAGTTTTTCGGTTGTATTAGATTTAAAAACACTCACTCCCGAAAAGGTTATTTACAATCAGCATCAAGAAAATCAGGAAGTGGGAATTCTCGACGAAAATAATAAGGTGCAAAGTCGGTGGCAAAAAGGGCGTATTAGCGTGGCCTGGGACGAAGTATTTAAAGTAGGAGAACACGTTATCGCTAATCCCGCCAAGGGTTCTCACGCCATATATCAGGCAATGGGAATGTATAAAATTTTAAATATTGGCGGTTTTCCTGTAGAATTTTTGCCATTAAATGAGCCAGCTGGCGGAACGATTAAAGTAATAAAGCCAGCGAATTTACCCTCAAAACAAAGTTTTCCAAATTATGAATTAAAAGAATTGGAATTTGACGAATTAACGAGTGCATCTAAATATAAATCTTTGGCATTTAGCGGATTTATGGTAGATGTTCCTGGTCCTGTAGATGCTCATTACCCTCCTTTTTTGGAAAGAGAAATGACCGCGACATCTTGGGCGTCTGGTGCAGCAGCATGGACTCAACAAAATATGCCCGCATCGAACAGAGAAAAAATGTTGTATTTTATAAAAGGGTTTTAAATGAAAACCGCCCAAAATGGTTTTTATAGCAACTAAAACTATGATTTTTTGTTAGAAATCGGCCTTTAAGGGCTTGCACCGCAAATATGGATGCTATAGCATCTAAAAATCAATAATAAGCTTGTATCTCATTTCTTTGAGTTGAAAACATTCAAAATGGCTTTTAAAGCAACCAGGAGACGAAGTGGAATCTCATTCCAAAAGCCTAAATAGCAACGGCCATGATGCTGCTAGTATTGGAAGCATCATAAAGTATCACCGCAAGAAAAGCGGACTTACTCAGCAGGGACTGGCTAATCTCGCCGGAGCAGGGCTCACTCCTATTAAGCAAGCGGAGGCGGGCAAAAAAACCATCCAATTGGACACACTTTTAAAAATTTTTGCAGTTTTAAATATTCAAATTTTGCTACACAGCAAAATGATGAAAAGCTATGAAAGTGAGCCAAATGAGAAAAGCTGAAGTATTTGTGCATGGAAAAAAGGCTGCATTATTGTGGGAGAAAGAGAATCCTATAAGGTACTTACTCGAATATATAGATGGATATGTAGGCGATCCTGTTTCGTTAACTTTTCCCACCAGTCAAAGGGCATTTGAGATTGACGGGTTCCCCTCTTTTTTTGAAGGTTTACTTCCTGAGGGCGGCCAGCTTGAAGGCCTTCTGCGGCGCGAAAAACTCGATCGCAGCGATTATTTTGCGCAGTTGGTTTTTTTAGGAAACGATTTAGTTGGAGCAGTGACTGTGAGGGAGATTTTTTGAAAAAATGCCCGATTACCTACAAAAATCTCACTTCTGAAAATGGAGTTCTAAAACGGCCCCTGTCTGAAAAATATTCTGTGGAGGGTCTACATCGATTTTCGCCTAAGCTTAATAAATTAGCTGATTTAAATCTAAGCGCAGAAGAGATGCGCCAGGAGGCCGTAACTCGATCAATAAAGATGTCCGTGCAAGGAGTTCAGGCAAAGTTAAGCGCAGTGCTTAATCTCAGCCAATGTTCTTTACAAATTGTAGACATTGGTGGGCGGTATATTTTAAAACCACAAAGCGAAATTTATGCAAATCTTCCCGAAAACGAAGACCTCACAATGAAACTTGCAGCCTTAGTAAAAATCGAAACTCCTTTTCATGGCATGATTTATTCAAAAGATGGCTCGCTGACATATTTTATTAAGAGATTTGATAGAATTGCTCATAAACAAAAGCTCGCACTAGAAGATTTTTCGCAGCTTTTAGGGAGGAACCGCGACTCAAAATATAAGGGTTCGATGGAGCAAATAGCCGATATTATCGATGTCCACTGTACATTTCCTCTGGTTGAAAAAGCAAAGCTTTTTGACCGCGTTGTATTTAGTTTTTTAATTGGCAATGAAGACATGCATCTTAAAAATTATTCTCTCATTAAACGAGATGGAAAAGTGGAACTTTCACCAGCATACGATTTTGTAAACACGACCCTTGCAATACCAAACACAAAAGAAGAATTAGCTTTGCCACTGAACGGCAAAAAAAGAAACCTTCAAAAAGACGACTTCGTGCGCTATTTTGGCCGTCAACGACTGGGTTTAACCGATAAAGTTATCGACAAGAGTTTACAAAATTTTAGAAATGCAAATGCAGTTTGGGAGAGTACAATTGAACGGTGTTTTTTACCCGAAGCTGCCAAATTATTATATTTAAATATTTTATCTGAAAGATCATCACGCATTTTATCTTGAGTAGATGCATAAACAGCCAGGCATCTCAATGTCATGATCTGCTTAAGTAGGCCAACGCGTTCAGCAATTCCTTTTCGCTCAAGGGTTTTGTAAGGTGGCCAGCAAAACCTGCAGCCTGCGTTTTAATTTGCTCATCAGACATGGCATGTGCAGTTAAAGCGAAGACTGGTTTTTTATAACCTTTTTTATCGAGTGCGAGTTTGGCTTGGTACCCATCGAGCTTAGGCATTTGAATGTCCATTAATACCACGTCAAAAGAACCTGAAAGTGCTTTGTTAACACCCTCTTCACCATCTGGAGCAGTGACAACCGTAGCGCCATTTTTAGTTAATAGCCGCTCGACTAAAAACAAATTATCACGCGCGTCATCTACAACCAATACCTGCAGTCCACTGAGCGAAACAGATTTGGTATTTAATATAGTTTTGTTTTCGCAAGCATTCAGTGTTTTGTCTTTTGTGAGAGCAGCCATAAACGTCAGGGTAAATGTGCATCCACTGCCAAGTTTATATTCCGAAATTAAAATTTCTCCTGAAAGCGCTCGAGACAACCGCTGCGATAGCGCAAGCCCAAGTCCTGTGCCACCAAATTTTCGAGTCATGGAATTGTCTGCTTGGTTAAACGGCGTAAAGAGTTTTTCTTGTTGCTCTTCAGTTAATCCGATTCCAGTGTCTTTGACGTCGATCATAATTTTAGATTTGTTATGAGCACTAGGAGTGGCTCGCACACAGACGTGAATTCCACCCTTTTCGGTAAACTTTACTGCGTTTCCGATGAGGTTCACTAATATTTGTCTGAGCCTGGTTGGGTCGGAGCAGATGTGCGACGGAGCGGATTCTTCGATATTTAACACAAGATAAATATCTTTCTCTTTCGTTTTATCTTGGAATAAATCGACTGCGTCGGTAGCCAATCGGTAAAGTGAAAATGGCACTTCCTCGATATCAAGCTTTCCTGCCTCTACTTTTGCAAGATCCAAGATGTCATCAATAATTCGAGTCAGAAAATTTCCACTTCGAACTATCGTATCAACGTATTGGTCGCGCTCATCTGTGTTGAGATTTCGTTCCTTGAGCAAACTGCTAAATCCTAAAATAGCACCTAATGGAGTTCGAATTTCGTGACTCATATTAGCAAGAAATGCGGTTTTTGTTTCGTTAGCGCGCTCTGCATTGACTCGTGCTTCTTGCAGTTCGGTTTGTATTTTCACTTGCTCGGTAACATCTTGAACCGTACCAGAATAACACCAAGCAATGCCGTCATCATCTAAAACTACGTCCCCTTTGACTGACAGCCACCGAACCTGGCCATCTTTCCTATTAATTCTGTATTGGTGGGCGAAGGGTTTTCTTTCGTTAATCGCTGCGAATAATACCCGGTTAAGTTCTTCTCTGTCTTCTTGATGCACAAGGCTGTTAATGAGCTCAGGTAAATTTACTTCTTGTGAATCAATTAAAAACATCGCCTTTGCTTCAGAAGAAAAAGTAACAAGATTGGATACAAGGTCAATCTGCCAAATTCCCATGTGACCACGCTCTAAAGCTAACTGAAGATTTTTTTCGTTTTTCGCGGCCGCTTTGCCTGCGGCTTCAAGTTTTAAAGCTAGCATTTTTTCGTCGTGAATATCTGTGTTACCGCCGATGTATTTAGTGAATTTACCTGAGTCATCGAAGATGGGAACGCCTCTGGATAGGTGCCAGCGGTACTGGCCATCCGAACCTCGGCGAAAACGCTGTTCCATGACAAATGGATTTGCTGCGGCAACAGTTTGGTACCAAATGATATTTGTTTTTTCGATATCCTCAGGGTGCATCGGATGAGTATTCGGATCATCCCACTCTGTTTTGCGCGGCAAACCAAGATATTCATACCACCAGTCGTTGTACCAATCGACATACCCATTAACGTCTGCAGTCCAAATAATAATCGGTAGGCTATTTGCGATTTGGCGCGCACTAAATTCACTTTCTTCAATTGATTTTCGCGCATCAATTTGAAGGGTGTGGTCGGCAGCGACTCCGGTTAAGGTTTTCAGATTGCCGTTTTGGTCACGCTTAACTTCGCCGAGCGCATGAATCCAGCGGCACTTGCCATTTAAGTCGTTGACCCTGTATTCTACGTCATAGACTGAAGCGCCCTTTATCAACGCGTCTAAAGCGTCGGTGATTTTTTGTTGATCGTCTGGATGAGCTTGGCGGCTCACAATATCGCCTAAATCATCGTCGGGCAGGATTCCGTGAAGTTCGCGAGTGCGCTTATCGTATGTGAGTGCCCCTTCTGGAAATTGAACAGACCAGGCACCAAGCTTTCCACCCTGCAGTGCAAGGCCTAAGCTTTCTTCGCGGGCTTCAGCCATTTTTCGACCTAATACTCTTTCGGTGACATCGATTGCGTGAACGTAAACGCCATACGGCTTTCCTTCAGCGTCGTTGATGCGATGATAAGAGAAATCGTAATATCGGTCTTCAAGCGGGCCATCTGTTGTTGGTCTCAACGGGGCATATTCTTCTATTCCAATGTAAGATTCGCCAGTTTTAAATACGTTCCTTAGGTAACCTATAAACGGCATTCCAACGAACTCTGGGCAGGCTTCGAGAAAAGGTTTACCAACGAGTTGGCGATCTGGAAAGATAGCCTGATATTGGGGATTTACTTTTTCGAAAACAAAATCGTACCCGCGGAACAAAGCCATGGCAGCCGGACTTTCTTTAAAAATCATTTCTAGCTTATGACTTTTAAACTTTAACTGCCTCTCGGCTGACTCAAGCTTCTGTCGCTCGACCACAAGGTCATGGATATCGAGAACTGTGCCGGCATAACCGAGGTGATTTTTATTTGCATCGTAACGAGGATTGCCGGCACCAATTGCCCAGCGATAGTCACCTTCTTTTGTTTTGATTCGATATTCTGCATAGAAAGGCTTTTGAGCTCTGTTTGCCTCGGTAAAAAGCTTGCCGGCTTGTGCTCTATCCTCAGGATGAGTGGCGCCGAGCCATCCGAATCCAAGAGCTTGTTTAGGCGTCTGGCCGGTAAATTCGTACCACTGTTTACTTAAGTAATTGCAAGATCCGTCTTTGTCGGTAATCCATAAAATAGCCGGAGAAACATCGACGCTTCGCTCATAGTCAATCTGAGCAGTTTTTCTCACTGTTATGTCTGTAAAGAAGGCTGCAATGCCGTTGTCGGGTGTGGGAAAAGCGCCTACAGCGGCCCAAATATTCAATGTGCTGCTGAAATCTTCGATGCGAACCGGAACGCGTTCATTAATGACTTTGTGATAGGCCTCCCAAATTTTAGGAATACTTTCTTTCGGCCAAATATCCCAATGATTTTTTCCGACCGTCTGACTTCTGTCCAGCCCAGATATTCGCTCTTGGTTTCTATTGACTCTGAGTACTTTGAAGTCTTTATCTAAAGCAATAAAACAATCGCTCATGCACTCTAGGACATCTACGATCTTTTGTTCTGCCTCTGAGGCGCTGGCGAGGGCAATTTTCAGCCTTTCTTCATTTTCTTTTAAATTTCGCTCAGCAAGAACTTTTCCGGTTGTTTCAATGCAAGTGACTATTGCACCGCCAACAATGCCATCTTCGGTATAAACTGGCGAGTAGCCATAGCTAAAATACCCATCGTCCGTTTGACTGCTTCTTAAAATTGGAATGAGTTGGTTCTCGCTCCAAGTCGATTCACCCATCATCGCAATATTAATTTGTGGGAGAGCGAACTGTTCCCACACTTCTGGCCAAATTTCTAATCCGGTTTTTCCCATGACGTGCGGGTGCCTTGCATGGCCAAGAATTGGAATTTGAGCATCATTGTAAAAGCCAAATTTCAATTCGCCCCAAAAAAGAAACATAGCCTGCCGAGCGTTAAAAAGAATGCCTAAAGTTGTTTTAAGACTTACGGGCCACCCTTGCGGTGTGCCCAATGGATGTTGAGACCAATTAACCTCACGCGCAGCTTTTCCGGCTTCTGAATTTCCGAAAAAATAAAGTGGATCGTAAGTGTTTTTAGAGTCTGAATTTTTCATCTAGATTTAATACTTTCATTCCTGGAGCTTCGCGATTTCCTCAAGGTGGGACAGGCAAGCGTGTTGAATTTAAATTTCCGCTAATTCGTTTTTATTGTCAACATAAGAGTTTTGATTTTTCAATTTTAAAACGGAATTTGACTCGTAATTAGAGTCGATTTATTGCTAAATCGTTCTTCCAGAATATCATAGAGGTCTTGGACGACAATCGGAGACAGTTTTTTTTATTTGAAGATCATCTTGTATTAAAAGAACATTTTTGATAAATTTACCCATCAATTTCAAAAACGAGCCATCTGCTTGATGTGGTCTGATTGCCTGTAGGTGTGGGTAGCTGCTTCGGCAGTTTTATATCAATATTCTCAGAAATGCCATACATTTTCATCTCAGATAAAAAATGCTTTTGAATAGCAATTTTCTTAAATTGCTCTGAAGGCTTCGGGTGCATTTTGCCTTACTTTTCTCGCCCCTTGTAAATTTAACTTATTTGACATCTATCCAGCCACAGGGGGAAACACTTGAGAACTTACAAGGCCTGGGCCAATTGCTCGTTGGACTGCGTATCGCGAACGGAATCAGTCAGCGTGAGCTTGCTCGTCGGTTGGATATTGCGGAATCCCAGGTTTCACGTGATGAACGCAATGAATATCACGGAATTTCCGTTGAACGTGGATCACGAGTCCTGCAAGCTTTGGGGGCGCGAATGGTGAGCCAAATTGTTACGACGCAGTCAAAGGCATAGTAAAATACTGCAGGACTTGGGGGCGCACTTTGTTACCTGTGCAGCGCCGGAAACGCTTTGTCGTTAAGGCTTGGTTTTATTTTGTTGGTCTGCTGCCATGTGTGTCGGCCCTACAATCTGAAACGAGAGAGGTACTTTCACCTACCCTAGGATAGCGTCAAGGGGCACACGCGGCCTTTTCACTCAGAGACTTCAAAAAAAATGGTGGGCCAG
>JAYTOT010000236.1:0-35899 GCA_043747645.1 Pseudomonadota bacterium
ATCCCAAAAATGGAATTCTTTGCCACCTACAAAGAAAATGAAATATGTGCTTTTTCTTTTTTTGGTAAAGGAGAAGATCTTCAAAATTTCGTGCATGGCCTTGTGGCGATAGATTCAAATGAATGTTTGTGGCACCTTGGAAACATTCATCAAAATTTAAATTATGATTCATTTATGTGGCTGCCGGGCTCGTGGGCGCAAAAGTTCAAGTCTGAATTTAAATACGAAGAAAACAGTTCGTTATATGTTTTAAATTTAAATGTAAAATTCAACACCATGTCTTGGTTGAATTTATTCAATCGCCATGAAATTTATGTGCGGAGTTTGCACAGTAGCTGATTTCGATTTGTAATTTCTAGTATTTTTTTTTCACTGACAATAATATCGACTGGTTTATCCTGCTTTTCGCGGGGCAATTCGGCGATAATTAAATCGTCGTAAATGCAGCAAATACTAACTATTTTATTGGAATATTTTTCTATAAGTCTGTCGTAAAATCCGCCGCCATAGCCCATTCGGTATCCTTGTAAATCTACAGCTAAAGCGGGAACCATCATAATTATAGGTAAATTGTAGTTATCAAGCGGATAGCATTGGTTTAATGGCCTTTCTTTTGTTCCAAATGGAGTCAAAACCCAGTTTTCCAAACTGAGCGCTCCGCGTTCAAACCAAAGAAGTGTGCCATCTTTTTGAGCACTTGGGAACAGCCATTTTTCGGTACTTCCACCAGTTAAATCTAGCTCCGATTGTATGGGAAAATAAGAGGCTATATTTTGTTGAAAAAAGGAGTTTATTGGAATTAATTCGGCTATAAAAGACAACGTTTTTTCAAGTTGCGCAGGCCCCCAATTGAGGGCAGGCACCTCGGTTTTGAGTTTGGCACGTTGTGCCTTCAACGACTTGCGCAGTGTAGCTTTTTGCCCTTGCACTTGTATCTGGTCTCCCGTCTGAGCTAGTGTCACGAGACTCTTTTAATTGCTAACTTATCTCTGGAGGCTAGCCATGGCAATGAATCCGACCCTCGCCAAAGACGCTTTTGTTACAGGCGAATATTATTTGCTCGATATTGACTCTGTGTTGCAATGCTACAAGAAAGCAGGCTACGACATAGACAATGAAGACGAAGAAGTTCCCAATGTTTTGCAAATTGATGGGCAAGACTGCTTTTTTACAGGCGACCTCATTCGCCGTGGCGAAAAGTATTATGAAATCGTCATCGCCGCTAAAGATTTCAAGTGGGATGAAGTAGAAAATGAGGATTTCGAGGAAGAATTTGACGAAGAATAAAGACTTTGAGTTCTGTTGGAATGGTAAAGAGACTTCGTCTGCAATGGCGCAGTCTCTTTTTTTTGCACCTCATGTTCAATTTTCCGGTAGACACCATATTTTAATTGGCGACAATTTAGAGGCCTTGCAGGCTTTAGTTGCCTCGGAAAAACGGTTTCATTTTATTTATATAGATCCTCCTTATAACACCGGACAATCGTTTACATTTACCGACAAACAGGCAAAGCAAAGTAACGAAAAATGCGACGGCGCAGCATGGTTGCGAATGATGTTTCCGCGTTTGCAGCTTGCTCATAAAGTAATGACAGACGATGGAATTATTTTTGTTTCTATAGATGATCGCGAGATAGCTGCAACATTAATGATGCTGTATGAAATTTTTGGAAAAGAAAACCATTTGGGTACTTTAAAGTGGCGCAAGAAAAGAAAACCTTCTTTTTTAGACAAGCATTTGAGTTCTACCATTGAATATATATTGGTATTTGCAAAAAATGGCGACAAAACACCTGGGTTGATTGGCGAAAAATCTGTCGAAGTCAGCCGGCCGGTTTTGAACGCCGGAAATAAATTGAGCGAGCGTATTTTGCGCGCAGGCCGCCCCGCAGAATGTGCAGACGGTTTATACGATGCAGGTCACTACAACAATCGCACCCTTTCTATTGAATTATTGAGTACGATGGAAGTTCGAAATGGAGCAATTGTTGCAGACGTATCAGTAAAAGGTCAATTTAGAGTGACTCAAGAGATTCTTAATTCTACTGTTTACGTCACAAAAAATTTCGGCTTAAGAAGAATAGTTTTAGAGTCTGAAATGGGTCATAAAAATGCCACAGACAACTGCACCGATTGGCCCACAAACGAAGATGCTGAGGCCGAAATGCGAGCCGTTTTTGGTTCCCGAATCTTCGATTTTCCGAAGCCAGTGGGCATGCTCAAAAAACTTCTGCAAATGTGCCCGACTCAGGGTCGAGAACCATTGATGTGCCTCGATTTTTTTGCTGGAAGTGGCACCCTTGCAGAAGCAGTTTTGGCCGTGAATAGCGAAGATAATAAAGACAGAATTTTCTACTGCGCCCAGTCAGACGAAAAACTGAATCAGCCAAACAAAGAACACCAGCTTGAAACTATTTCAGATATTTGTGTTGCCCGTATTAAAAATGCCTTAAAAAAATATACTCCCCTCGAAGAACACACTTTAAAAATAATTCATCTGACACCTGCAGAAAATGCCGCTCCATAATTCAGGGCACAGATTCATACTCAATCTAAATGTCTTTTGCCTCTGATAATTATTTTTTAAAGGTGGCTTTATGCGCTGGCCTGTTTTTATTTGTGGGTTTTTTTTGTTTGTCCCCTCTGCATTAGGCGATGGTACTTTAACGATTGAAGGCAGCACACAGCGCCCTTCTGCCGAACAGGTGCCTGTTGATGTTTTAAAAAATGCTCCCCTTGACGACGACCCACTTTGGACTTCTTTTCCCGATGACCCTTATGAATGGCTGCAAAAGCCAGAAGAATTAATAGATGTAGGCGAAGAAGGAATTCCTATACTCATTCGCGGTCAAAAGGCTTTGCCCCAGCAGGCGTGGTGAAGCTGACACGCGGAAAATTTGAAGCGGCTTTAAATGCCTCGCCGAGTGTTACCTTAGGAAAAGACCCTAGACGCGGGAGCGCCGTCTGACATGTTACAAGAAGTATTTGATTTATTTCGATCGCGAGAACCGATTCCATTTGTCATTTTGGCATTTTTGGCCATTGGCTGGATGGTTGTTTTGGAACGAATTGTTATATTGCAGCTTGTGTACCGCGTAAATTTTAAAAAATTTAATCAAACGTTGCGAAAAATGCTTGCTGCGGGAGACCTCGACAGAGCTAGAGCTTATTGCATTGCGACGTCTAAAACAGGTCTGCCTTTAATTGCACTTAAAGCAATCGAAACTTACGAGTCGGATAATTTTAGAGTGCGCGCCGTTGTTAGCGAAGAAGCTTTAGATTTTATGCCGCGCATTCGCCGCCGTATTGCGCAACTTCCTGCATTAGCAACTGTGGCGGTTTTATTGGGTGCGCTCGCCGCCGTAAATGGCGTTTGGCAGGCATTTCAAATGGCAGATGTTCTCGAAATGGGGCTCAAAAATTTCGCATTTACTCGCGGATTGAGCAATGCACTCACGCCATTATCGTTGTCAATTGTTTCATCCATAATGCTCATGTTTCCTTATGGGCTTCTCGATTCTATGGCGGTACGTTTAGAAGGTGAAATTGAACACAGTCTTACAATTATTCTTAATTTACTTGCTCCAGAATTACAGCCGGTTTTTGGTCAACCTATGGAGCCAATGAAGTCGTCTGTTGGGGCAATATCTGGCGATTCCACACCTATGCAAGCAGCACACGAAGCAGCACCTGTTGTCAATAAAGGACCCTATGAGGAAGTTTCAAGCGGTGAGCGGGCCGAGCCTGTTCCCGACGAGGAAGAAATCATCTGACCAAGCGTGGATGGCTTGGGCTGTTATTGCCTTCGTAGTTATTGCCGTTGGTTGGGCATTCTACGGAGCCGAACTCTATTTTATGCGTGCTCGCGAAATTCGTTTTTTTAATTTCAGATCGCCCAATTTAAAAGATCTTCGCACACTACCTGTTGAAAACGAGGCAGATTTTTCGGCAGATTCTCTTGGTATTTTTATTTCAAACGACACGGTGGTTTTGGGAAGTGTTCGAAATATTATTGCTCCTGGGCCTGGGGGCGATGTGCTTGTAATGTCGCGTAAATCTTTCAAACAAGAATTGCGTCAAAAAGTTCCTCAGTGGAAGCACGCTAAAAATATATTTCCTATCCGCGTTTTTGGTGTGGTTCTCGACGAAAAATTATCAGACCAAACTAATATTATTATGCTCACTGGTGACCTGATGGTCGAATTAGGGGCGCTCAATAAATCTATATCGAGTGCAGCAAAAAACTGGGATGTTCCTGCTCCTTTATTTTTAAAAATGCCCTGGCAAAGGTAAATTATGTATACGCGAGGCTCGCAAAATTTTGGAATATGGCGCGATTCACACGCGAGCAAAAGAAGCGTCACTGGCGTGCCTACGGCGGGCCTTATTACAGCATTGAGTATCAGTGCATTTGTAGCTTGGCTCATTTATTTTTTGGCAATTAAAATTAGAACCGATTATTATATTCTAGAAAATTCAGGATTAAATTTACCAAAAATAAGTTTAAACGAGAATTTTTTATCTAAAGCTCGGCCCATGACTGCGGCGGTGGGCATTTATAAATTGGGAGATAAAAAATTTCGGTTTATTTTTGATTCTGGTGAGAGTTTTGAATTCCCGTTTGAAAGCGCATCAATATTAAAGATGATGGAGAAGAAAGCCAATGCGGTTTTGACTATTACTATGTTGACTCTCACCCGATCGGAGCATTTGGGAAGAGTTCAGCTTTGGCTCGACCAAAATGTAAGTTTTAAAGACACACAATACATAGCAAATTTTTTCACCGAAATAGGATTCGATGACATTGATATCGCTTTTGAGGTGAAATAATTATGGGAAAATATTCCAATCATAGTTATAAATCTACTAAAAACAGTAAGAAAAGTAATTACTCGCTGTTTCTTGAAATAGAAGTTTTGCAGGCCGGCTCTATTCAAATTCAAAAGATTTTTAAATCTAATGGTTTGTTGCGTCAGAAAATTGCGTTAGGCGCAAATTCAAATTCGATATTGCACATTCCATTTGGAACTATGTCTTTGCCTATTAATCTATTTGAAATCAAAAGTGGTAGAATTTATTCTATTCTCGACAACCGCCTCACGGGCTTTGTGAATGATGGAAATCAATTCGGCGAAGTGAGAGAATTTATTGCTCCACGAGGAAGTATTGCAGAAATAGCGAGTATTTCTGAACCCCTAAAATTAGAACTTTTGGATGGCTCGAGAGGTTCACTTCTTTACCAAGATTTTCAAATAGTTTTTAAAGTTCACCGCGGGATAAAAAAAGAAAATGTAATAAAAATTGCAGGTGCAGGTCGTAATTTTTTTGCACTTCCTTCTTTTGACGTGGCATTAGAGCGACAGACTATTGTTTTGGCCGGATTTTTATCAATAATAATGGTTTCGGCAGTGATTGTTTGGTTGCTGAAAGCACCGCGTGAAGAATTCACCGGTTTAGAAAGTTTGCCATATACCTATGCAATGGAAGTGATTCATCCGCAACATTTTAGATATTTACCTTGGATTTATCGCGATCAATTCAATCGGTACGATGCCGTTTCCCAAGTTGTGAATTTGATATCTGAATTGCAGAAACGCTGGCAAGCCGAAGAGGCTGGTACACCATACAGTTCTAAAATTCCAGCAATAGCGGCCTTTAGTCGCGATAGATATCCCCGCACAATGCAATTGGATTGGAAAAAAAGTATCGATGCGGCGTATGAAAAATTAGAGAAACGCCGCGTCAGTTCGGAGTCGCCGCGTTACTTTAAGTTTCAAAAAGAATATCCGCGTATTTTACTCGAAGTCAGTGGCGGATTGTATGGCTCGCTCGATGTGCGTATGAATCAAAGAATTCAGCAGCTCAAGCAAATGTATGCCTCAATTAAAGACCGTGTTCAAAGCGAACAAGGCTTTTTAAAAAGTCACTATGGCGATCTGAATTTAAAAATCAACGAACATTTTAGTCCTCCAAAGGCCATTGCCGGGTTTTCTCCTAAATCGGCACCAGAATACGAATTCGATTTGCAACAATTTATTGCCGCCGAAGGTCTTGCAAAAAGAGCTCAGGAGTCGGCATTTAGAGAAAGTAGGGAAAATCATTTTGAAAAAGTAAACAGAGATAGATTGTCGATTGTTTGGCTTGGTAAAGATTCTATGATTGTGCCAAATTTATTTAAAACTCAATTTGGATGGACGCAAAATGGTGCCGAAAATCTGCTTGAAAATGCGCGGTATTCAGCAAGTTTATTGCAAATCCCGCCTCTCCCGCCGCCAAAAGCCACGATAGATTTTAAAGATGTAGAATTGGTTATATTGGGAAAAAGGGAAGAGTTACGTTCGTGTTACGACGCTGCTTTAAGAGCTAATCCAAAACTTGCAGGAAAAATAACTTGGCAATGGCGTGTTTTAGAAAACGGAACAGCTTCATCTATTGCGGCCATAGAAAACAGTGTGAACGATCAAAATCTTGCCAGTTGTATGAAGAACAGGATACTGTCCTGGAAATTTCCTCGACCCCGCAATGGCTCGGTCGTAGTGAGTTACCCTTTTAAATTTGTAATTAATAATCAGTCTGGACAAAATAATCCATGAGTATTTCCCTAAAAAATAGCAATGCCAGTCTAAAATTAACTCCACTAGGAGGATGCGGCGAAATCGGCATGAATATGACCATTCTTGAAATAGATGGTCTGTATTATTTTATCGATTGCGGTTCGCTTTTTCCAGATCATTCACTGTCGAGTGTCGATTTAGTGATTCCCCAGACGGCTTGGCTTGAACGTGAAAAAATTCAACCTCAAGCTTGGCTCATCACACATGGGCATGAAGATCACATTGGTGCACTTCCATTTCTTTATAAAAAATTCCCAGCGCCTATTTATTGCCCTCCTTTTGCAGAAATGCTCATTAAAGAAAAATTTATCGAAGCAGGAATTTCTGATGCGAGTTTTGTAAACTGGAAGCCTGGAGTGGCGCGGCCTTTTCGGAATTTAACTCTGACCCCTTTTATTGTGAATCATAGTATTGCCGATGCACTCGGGTTTTTTATTGAAACTAAACACGGAAATATTCTTCATTCTGGCGATTATCGCATCGATGTTTCTCCTCCAGAAAAAAGCATGACACATGAAAATATGGCAAATGCTATTGCTGGTCGGCCTGTAAAAATTATGCTTTCCGACAGCACCAATGCCTTTCAGGTTGGAACTGATTTGAGTGAAGCCGATTTGACTCAAAATTTTTATGACATTTTTAACTCAGCTCTCGGCTCGGTTATTGTCACAACATTTTCGAGCAATATATGGCGTATGCAAACAGTGATTGCTGCGGCGCTAAAAGATGGTCGAAAAATTGCAGCTGTGGGGCGAAGCCTCAAAAGAAACATGGAATACGCTCTTAAAATGGGATTTTTGCCTACGGGAGATATTTATCTTGATGAGCAAGAAATTAAAAAAATTCCAAGACGCGAACTTTGTATTTTATGTACCGGTTCACAAGGCGAAATGTATTCTGGTCTAAACCGCATGGCTTACGGCACCTACGACGGATTTAAATTGGGCGCCGACGACACTATTGTGTTTTCTTCCCGTGCCATTCCGGGTAACGAAAAGCCCATTGGCTCATTAAGTAACCAGCTTTGTCGGTTGGGTTGTAACGTTATTTCACCTAAAGACAAAGATGTTCATGTGAGCGGGCACGGATTTCAAGAAGATCTCAAAGCTTGTATTAGGGCCGTAAAACCGCGTTACTTTATGCCTGTGCACGGAGAGCTTCGACATTTGCTCAAACATGCCTCCCTGGCCATTGAATGTGGTGTGCCATTTGAAAATACTATTGTGACCGAAAACGGGGGTGCTGTTTCGTTAGCAATTCCTCAACCAGGAATCACAGACCAAGTGCAAAGTGGTCGTGTGTTTGTTTGCCAAGGTGGACACATCGAGCCATCGGGTGGTGAGTTGCTCCGCATGCGCCAAAATTTGGGTAAAAATGGATACTTAGGGGTCTCGTTTGTGCTTCCGCTTCGCGGTTACGATTTAAGAGCAGTGCCTAAAGTTCAGTTTAAAGGTTTGCCAGCTGTTGTTCAGCAGGTGAATAAAAAAATAGAATCCATTTATTTCTCCGTACTAGAAGTGAGCCAGGCTAAAAAAGATTTTTGTGATGAAGTTTTTGAAGAAGATCTCCGAATCGCGATTCGCCGAGCTGCAGAAAACATCATTTTCTTCAAGTGTGTCGTGGGGATAGTTCTGAACCGCTTGAATGACTAAACTTTTGTAAAACTCCACCGAAAGTGATTGATGAGCAGGATTTTCTTGCTGAAACCAGTCTTCTTTGTTGGAAAGACCTATGAGAGTTCAAAAGAAACTAAAAACTGAAAAAGGAATGACCCTCATAGAGGCCGTGATGACCATGGTCGTTATGGCTGCGATTTTGGGCGGCATGGTCAAAATGTCGGGGCAGATGTCTAATGCGGCTAAAAATTTAAACAATTCTTCTTTGTTACCTATGTATGAAAATTTATTTTTAGCAACAATTACGAGCCATTTGCAATCGTATCTTTTTTGGATGAATAGTGTAGATAATGCGTGTGCATCTGCAGGTAATTTTTTATACGGTAGCGGAACTAAGCTAGATGCGGCTCACGACAATTTGGTTCAGGGCGACCTCATGCAGTATTTGCGTGAACCGTCTGAAACCAGGCCTGCAGTTGCTGCTTATTCTTTTCGTTATTTTTTTGATGGGTCTGCTGATGCATTTGCTCCATCTAAGACAGTGTTTGTTAATTGGTTTAATGCTGCTCCTGCAAACGATCCTTTTAAAGTTGCTCTGGCACCATGTTTCAATGTCGGCGCGGGTTCTCTTTTAATGCGCCCAGGTTTCAATCTTGCAGGTACTTCAGAATTCGATTTTTGCATGATTATGGAATCGAAATTCGATTCTAGTGTGCGCGAAAATCGCTCTAGTCCAAATGCGCTTGGGGCGATTCCTGCGGCAAAACCAAGTTTTAGGGTGGCAAAAGCAAAGGCTGTTATTTACGATTTAGTTCTCAATCAACGTGTTCCATGCCTGAGCGATAATACAGCTTTTAGTTTTGTAAATCGAGGTTGGAATGTGTCCGTTGAATTTTTTTCAATGGATGACACGTTGGCACGAAAAATTATTGATCAAAAAAGAGACTCTTCGAATAGAGCTTTCTTTGTCGAAAAAACACCTCGTCAGTTGATCAACTGTGGGAACACTACTAATAACGGCGACCCGGTTTGGATTTATCAATGTACGTAATTTGGGCACATAAGGAGGATACGATATGAAAAATTGGTTTAAATTTTGGGCTGGTGGCGAACGTGGTTCTGGCCAAATAACTATGATGATTTTTACAGTTGCAGGTTCTGCTGTGGTAGCCGCAGGGCTCATGCAATTTAATCAAACTTTAAAAGCAAAAAAGAGTTTAGACGGAGCATCTAAAGGCCGCGAACGAAACGATGCCGCAATTCGATACGTACAACAGTTAGCCAATACTAAAGCAATTGTTTATGGTACAAATATCGTTGTTAGGGGGCAGGGCGTTCCTGCACTTGAGGGCGGCAAAACGAGCCGCTGGACTTTGGTTGATGGCACAACCATGAAGGTTTGGATTTGCGATAAACCTACGGGCAAAGACCGTGTGGCGACACCGGAAGATTTAGCTTTCTGCGGTAAGAGCTTAATAAGTGTCGATGCTACGGTTGTATTTAGTACATTTACCGCTCGTAATGGCAAAACTTTTGGTAATGTTTTAGCTGAGACTTCGCAAGGCGTTACAAAACTTGCATCGGGAAAAATAGAATATCAAAAAACTCCGGGTGTGATTGAATTTGGCATGGCTGGCACGGAAAAAGAAGAAGCTTTTGCCTGGAATACAGACTTTTGTTTTTACATTAAACCTAAAGGTGGACATGCGGGTGGCATTACTTACGTTAACGGACAAGTTTCGAAAGACGATTTAAAACTCATTGAGCCCCGCCCTGAGGGAACAAAAGGCAATCAATATGCCAAAGCTTTTGCGCTTAATACAGGTACTGGATCGGGCGGAAGTGTCCAAGTTTTAAAGAACTTCCGGCCATTTTTGGACTTCTATTATAACCAAGGTTACCGTGGTGTGAAGCTGGATATTACAGACTCTAGTTCTAAATCAAAAGAAATATTTGCGGGTGTGATGCCGCGCATTCCTAACGGTCCTCAGTTTGAATATTTTTTAAGAAACGTAAATGGTGGCGGAGATACCAATATTACTCCCCTTGACCCTCGCGCAGTGCAGCTGAATAAGCCCGTAACTATCTGGGATGCTACAGCTGCAGTTCCGCAGCCAGCATATGGAAATTTATCTGAATATCAGGCTGGATGTACACGAACAACTGGCGGGTTTTTGGCGCCAGACGGAACGACTCGAAGCGCAGATTTTTGCACAAAAGTAAATGTTCCTTTTATGAAATATGGGTCACATTTTACAAAAAAATGTGTGGCTAAAAAACACACAGTGAAAAAAGGTGAGATTTTCCGCGTTTCGCGCGCGGTGCAATCGAGTTGCGATCCTACTTGGCCAGCAACCACAAGGGCGTATGTAGCGGCTAATGAAGGAAGAGTGGACCTTAATAAAGCAGAGGGCGGACTCAAAACAGAATTCACAATTGCAGATTATATTGCTATGAACGAAGGCAATTTAACTGGTATGACCCCCCAAAATATTTACTTTAACTATTTGGCGCCAATTGGCGGCTATGTTGAATATTTTGGCGGTTTAACAAAGGCTGCGGCGGCTGCAATTGCGGCAACTCCTGTTCCAACTGGTTCGCCCGTTGCAGCGGCGTCTGTGACTCCAGATGCTACTCCTGTCGTGGATGACAGCACTGATCCTGTAAATATCGCGAGTGATACTCAAATAGCCGTGGCCCCAAACACTCAAATCAGTTTTTGGGATTTAGTAGATGTTAAGCCAGTGGGTGCACAATCTTACGACTCTAGCCGGTGTGTTTATTTCCGCTATTACGACATGACTAATGCTAAAAAGTGTCAAGTTCAAATGATTGATGCTGTAGATGGATCGTGGGTTTGTCGTAACTTAGACGGATGTTTTTCTAAAGAAACAAAAATTCGCATGGCCGATGGCACAGATAAATTTATTTACGAGCTCGATAAATCTGACAAAATATTCAATCCAAAAACAGGACATTCTGTAGGGATTAGGAAGCTTAGCGTAGGGCCAGAATTTGGTGAAATGTTTAAAGTCACATCAGGATTCGACATGATTGACGTCACAAGAGAACATCCTTTTTTAACAACTGTGGGATGGAAACAAGCTAAAGACTTACAAGTAGGCGATGAATTAGTGCTTTCTTTTGGAGCTACCCAAAAGGTAACTGCCAAAGAAATGCACAAGCCTGCAACGCCACCCGATGTGTTTAATCTTCACCTTGACGCGCCAGATGGCGATACAGATGAGCATTTTGTGTTAGCAAATGGTGTTATTACCGGTGACTTGTTTATTCAGCAAAGCCTTGCAAAAGGAAAAATAAAGTAACACCATGAAAATAATACATTCACAAAATGGTATGTCTCTTGTCGAAACCATGATTGCAATGACTATCACAGCAATCATTGGAATTGGGATGTCCGTTGGAATGAATGCGATTCAATCTAAAAATAAGTCGACCATGAATGCTTTGGATGCAAAAGTTGATGGCCTCGCCTATATTGAGCAAATTCGGCGCAACTATCGCGTTTTACGTGGTGAGCTAAACATAATAAGAATGGGCAACCGGTTGGTAGAAATGGATTTAGGGCGCATGGGTACTGATATGATTGCGTATCAGCAAATGTGTGAGGGCCTTCCCCCTTTTCTAAGCCCCCCTGGTTTGCCCGTTCCAAATGTGGCATTTTTGAACACAAATACATTCAGCGATTGTCCTGCGCCTTGTGCTCCAGCACAGCGTCCTTACGTTCGAATTACGCATCCTTCAGGCACACAATTGCGTTGGCCTTCTGCAAGCCAAGCGCTCTATTATGGGGTTTATATGTGTGCCGAGCGAGCAACTCACACCTATATGGGTCCTGCAGAAAATATTGGTTTTAATATTAATTTGTTGATTGGCTATAAGTCTAAAAATAACAATCGAATGGCGGTAAAGTGGGAGAATCAAGCTGCTTTTTTGCCTTCGTCAGATCTGTTGGATAACGCCGCCGCGGCGGTGCCTTAGTTCTTCTCTAAACTAATATCTTAAAATGCACAGGTGTTTGTAAATTATTGGTATTACTATACAATCATAGATTCAATTCCGAAAAAACGACTTATTTTAGGATTCTATTCCGAAAAAATGACGTTTTTGTGGACTTCATTCCGAAAAAACAATACAATTGTCCATGTGGAGTTTGTTTCCAGAACAAAAGGCAGAATGATGAGCGAATTTGAGCGCATTCTCGATTTGAATTTGCTCCCAGGGCAATCCGCTTTTTTGTGGGGTCCACGGCAAACAGGTAAATCAACTTTTCTAAAGTCAAAATATCCAAATTCAGCGGTGTTTGACTTGTTAAATCGGGCCTTGGCTCAAAATTTAGCGCAATTTCCTGAACGATTTAGAGAAATGATAGATTCACTTTCCGAAGCACAAAAAGCATTGCCAATTATCATTGATGAAATTCAGAAAGTGCCGGGCATTTTAGACGATATTCATTGGCTCATAGAGAATAAAAATCTTTCCTTTATAATGACAGGTTCATCTGCGCGAAAAGTTATAAGAGGTCAGGCCAATTTGCTGGGTGGGCGCGCTTGGAAATACCGCA
Source organism: Pseudomonadota bacterium (assembly GCA_043747645.1). Taxonomy (GTDB): domain Bacteria; phylum Bdellovibrionota_B; class Oligoflexia; order Silvanigrellales; family Silvanigrellaceae; genus JAYTOT01. The sequence goes on from JAYTOT010000236.1 coordinate 12,816, forward strand.
TGTTTGGTTTGTGTTTTGCAGAAATTCCAGAATTAAATTTGATTAAAGCTTTTCAGAATGGACTTCTTCCTAGGCATTATAATTCTGGCAGTGCCAAAAAATTTTTAAATGCATACTTAACAGATTACATAGCGGAAGAAATTCAAGGAGAAGCGCTGGTTCGAAACGTGCCAGCTTTTTCTAAATTTTTGCGCGCATTATCTAGTACACACGGCGGTTTGACAAACTATAGCTCTATTGCAAGTGACTGCGGTGTCGATTCCAAAACCGTGAAAGAATACTATCAGATACTGGTAGACACCCTCATTGGGTTTGAGCTCATGCCTTATTCAACCTCAAAAAACAGATCCACCATACAAAAGTCGTCTAAATTTTATTTGTTCGATGTGGGCCTTGCAAATCACCTCGCAGGCCGAATGGTCACAGACCTTAATGGCACGGCTGCAGGAGAATCTTTTGAGCACTTTATTTTTCTCGAACTTTTAGCTGCCAACGCCTATTTAGAAAAAGAATGGGAAATTAATTTTTGGAGAACAAAGTTGGGTCATGAGGTCGATTTTGTTCTAACCATTCCTCATAAAAGCGCGCCATTAGGAATTGAATGTAAAATAAGCACACAAATTGCAAAAGCAGATTGCAAAGGTCTAGTTCATTTTATGAGTCAAAACGAAAACGCAAAAGCAATTGTCGTCTGCTTAGAAGAATTTCAGCGCCGTATCACGCTCGAAACTTCAACGGGGAGTTTTCAAATAGATGTCATTCCTTGGAAAATTTTTCTAAAATTACTGTGGACTCACAAAATTGAGGAATTTTCTATTTAAAATTTTATGGCGATTTATTTAATAATATACCCATCATTGAAAGGGTATTTAGATTTATTTTCGCCACCCCAAATAATGAGCATATTGCCATCGCCAACAGCGGACAAGCCTTTTCGGCTTTCGGGGCTGTCGCCAATTTTGAAAGCGTTCCAGGTATTTTTAATGGTATCAAAAGTATATCCATCGAGCACAAACTCATCTTTAAGTTGAGTTTGGCAGCTTCCGCCCCACACAAATATCAGCGAACCTAAAGATGCAAAGAGGCCATGAGAGCGCCCTTTGGGTCCCTGCAAAGTAGGTAAACGTAACAATGCAGGAGTTTCTTGATTGAGTTCTAAAAGGCCTAAGTCAGCAGGGCATTCGCCCAATAATGATTCGCCGCCCCAAAAAAAAGATTTTCCGGCAACCGAAATTCCCGATGCTTTTTGACGCCCTGGCAGGGAATCATTGCGACTTAAAAGTGGCGTCCAGGTTTCAGAATTCACATTAAAACTTGCACCATCAGCGAGAATGTTTGAATCAAATCCCACTCCGCCCCATATATCAATGAAATTTTCGCGTACCGACACAGCGGCATTTTTGCGCCCCGCAGGAGCTTGTGTCGTTGGAATAGTTTTCCACGAGTTCGTCTTTGAGTTAAAAATATACGCTTTTTTAGGATACGCTTCACCTGAATTTAAAGAATATCCACCCCAGACAAAAAGCGAACCATTTACAAATGCTACAACCGATTTTTCTAAAAGGGGTGGGGCTTCTGTGCTTGGAATGAGGGTCCAGGTTCTGCTTTCCGGATTGTAGAGTGCTCCAGAATTAAGAGATGTTGTCTTTAAAGAATTTGTAGAATTGTCTCGATAATTTTTAACGCCTCCCCAAAAAATAAATTGAGAGCCAGTCCATGCAGAAAACGCATCTGTGCGCGGTTCAAACTCGGGCGGAGGACTTGCAATAGGAGTCCAAAGATTGGTTTTTAAATTAAAAAGAGAGCCTGTATTAAGAGAAACTCCATCAGTAGAATTTCCACCAAAAATAAGCATGTCCGTCGCAGAAAGTGCAGCGCTGTGAAAACTGCGATTTTCGGGAGATTTATTTGAGCCTAGTTTATAGACCTGAAATGGCGCAGAGTGTAAAGAATCAGTAGCTATAATTGAACTAGTAACAACGGAAAGTCCCGAATTTGCATCTGCGTCACCCTGTGAACCTTTATCGCAGTCCCCAGATTTTTTTCGAGTGCTGCAGTCTTCGGGAATTTTTTTTCTGATGTCAGAATTTCGGCAGGAAAGTGCCAATGCAAATAATAAAAATGAAATTTTATAAAAACGCATTTAAAAAACTCTCCACGTTTAGGCCCAGATTTTCGACTAAGTATCCGCCCTCTTGAATGAGAACTGTTTTTTTGTTGAGTGATTTTATTATTTTTCCAAGCTTGTTAAAATCGTCGAACGAAATTCCAAAATGACCCAAGGGGTCGTTATCTGCTATATCAAATCCTGCAGAAATTACCACAAAATCAGGAGTCATTACCTTGAGTGCAGAATTGAGCCCTTTTTCTAGGGCTTCAAAGTATTTTTGAGAACTGCATTTAGGAGTGAGGGGTAAATTTAAATTGTATCCCGCGCCATCGTCAATTCCGATTTCGCAATCAAATCCCGAAAAATAGGGATATTCTATTCTAGGGTCTGCATGAGTGCTCAAATAAAACACTTCGCAGGAGTCGTAAAAAATAGACTGCGTTCCATTTCCATGATGAAAATCGAAATCGAGTAGTAATACTTTGCCATATTGACTCAGATAGCGCGCTGCAATGGCAGCATTATTAAGGTAACAATAGCCGCCAAACATTTTGGACGCAGCGTGATGTCCTGGTGGCCTTGCGAGAGCATATGCAGTTTCGCCTGTTTTTTTAACGTGCTGCGCCGCTCGAAATGCACCTGATGCAGCGGCAATTGCCGCATGCCAGGTGTGACTCATTATGGGAGTGCCGACGTCAAAACAGTAGTGACCTGCGGTTAAATTTGTTACGGGTTCATGAATGGGAACGCGGCTATCGCAAGGAAATACATAAGGTAAAATTTCTTCCCCGGTTGGCAGAAACTGCGATTGCTCCAGAAATTTGACATAGCCTTCGTCATGGACTGCAAGGATTGCTTCAATTGGGATACGATCCGGAATCTGCAATGTAAATCCGCCGTGGCCGCGAAGTTTTTTGAGAATGGTATCGATACGTGATCGTTTTTCGTGATGCCTAAAGCGTCTTCCCGCAATAATTTCATGTGTTGGTACATGATTTTTTTGTACGGGATCGTAAAACACTTTCATGAATTTGCTCCGGTCAGTCTCAGTCGTGCAATTTACAAATGCTAAGTGGTTTCGATTATCTGCAAAGGGAGAGTTAAAATCCATGGTGATTGGTCAAAAATCCAGGAGGCATTGTGTCATTGCCTCGGCGAGTGTTGTGTTCTGGCCTGCTTACATTTTATTGGCGCAAGATAAAATTGCTCCAGAATCCCTTCCTCAGCCTGACATGGCCATTAAGGTAACACCAACTCCGATTGTTACTTTAATTCCACAACCTGCACTGTCGGCGATTCCAGCTTCTACTGGCACTCCATCGCCTATGGTTTCGGTTGTCCCAACCGTAAAACCAACGCCCGTACCTGTGGCTACAGTTGTTGCAACGGCAAAACCAACTCCCGTACCTGTGGCAAAAGATTCTCCATTTTTGAATTTGACCGTCCCTGTCAAAATTGATTTTTCGAAAGTAGAACCACAAAAATTTACCGATGTTCAAAAGCAACTGGCAGTAGAAAGTGAAGGCAACGAACAAGTTGTGACTCTCAATCAAAACGGTCGACCAGCAATAGGAGACACTCTTTTTTATCAAAAAAGATATTATTTTCAAGACGCTTTTACAGCTTATATTAAAGATTTTAAAGCAGAAAAAGAGGGGCGTGTTACTTTAAATATGCCGCACATTTTTGATGCGTTTGTAAATTGTCCTGCGTCTCAGGAAATTGTTTTTCAAGAGCCTTCAATCGATGCAAAAGGAAAATTTATTCCAAATGGGCGCGCAAAAAGGCTCTATATTTACTCCTTTAAAACGGGATCTGCAGAGCTTATTTGGAAGCGGGCACCAGATCAAAATGGAACCCTGTCACCAGTTATGTCTGCCACTCCCGATTGCAAACATATTTTAGTTAATTTGCAATTAGAAGAAAAGAAATATAAATACGGCGAATTAATATACATTCGAAAGCCCGAATTTGCTGAAGGTAAGCTGCGAAACATAGGGGCCGAAGAATGGTCATTTAAATTAATTGCCGAAACCCCGCGCAATGGCTATTACGTCAATTTTAGCGACGCCGCATTTTTGCAACCAGCAAATCCGGAATTTTACAAGTCAGAGTCGAATCCGCCACCGGTTATTGCAGTACGCAAAAAGCCCGAGGGAAAATCTTCGGAAGTTTTCGTATTTAATTCTAAAGGTCCTACTTCGCAAAAAGCATATCCAGCGACTTCATGGTATTGGCAAAGAACAAAATTAAATCTGCCTGGTATGGTCAATCATGTTTGGTCGCCCTCGTTTTACAATGGCACAAAACAAGTCTTTTTTCTTTATGAAACTCAGGTCCAAAATGACGCGGGCCAGCAGTTGCGCGGAGTTGGCGCGTTCGATTTAAGTGGCGAGAAAGTGTTGTTCAAGAATGTTATTAGAGGCGACAATTTAAATATCAAATCTATGAATATCGATCCGTCAGGATCTAGAATTGCTCTAAGTTATGTCAAAACTATTCCACTTGCCACATGGCAAAATTCAACCGATAAACGAAGTGCAGGACTCATTGAAATAAAAATAAGCGATAAATCAGAAGTCAGCATGAAAATTTTAGATTCATTGGTTCCTTTTCATGGCCTGTCTAAAATACACGACCCTCGTCCCATTTATTCTTCAGATGGCACGTTTCTTTATTATTCCCTGCCAGAGATCACCGAATTTATCGAACCCCAGCGCGTTGCTCCCGATGCGAGTGTCGATTCAGAACTTCAATTTCCTGTGAAGTTATGGAAACGAAAAATTTCTAGCAATTGAATTCAACCTGGGCACATGCCATTATCACCTTTGCAATTTTGCCTTAACTCTTTCGGCGCCCCGCATGAAATGCGAGTGTTGTGTGGTTCATCCACTGTGTGCCGAAACAATTTGGAGTGGGTTTTATGAATACAGTTGACTCGCGTCGACTTCGTTTTCGCGCGGCTTTAAATAGCCCCGAGTGTCTCTTGTTCGATGGTGCTTTGGCGACGCAATTATACGAGCGTGGCATTTTTATCAACCGTTCTTTTGACGAAGTTAATATTAGTAATCCAGATATGGTTTCAGAACTCCATCGCGAATATTTAATCGCTGGTGCGCAAATTCTGACCACAAATACCTGGGCTGCAAACTATATTAAACTCAAGACTTATGGGCTTGAAGAGCGCATGGGTGAAATCAATTGTGCTGGTGCTAAATTGGCGCGCTCCATTGCAGGAACCACTGCTTGGGTTGCAGGATGCATGGGTCCGCTGGGCATTCGCATCGAACCCTGGGGCCCTACTTCTTTTCAACAAACAAAAGAATTATTTGCCGATCAAGCTAAGGCGCTTATCGATGGCGGAGTTGATTTATTTGTTTTAGAAGGATTCGGAGACCTCAACGAAATCCGCGAAGCCATTGCGGCCGTGCGGCAATTGGGAGAATATCCCATTGTTGCAATGATGAGTACCAACGACGAAGGCCAAAGTTTATATGGCACCGAAGCCGACTGGTTTGCGCATAAGCTTGATGAATGGGGAGCAGATGTTGTTGGCATAAATGGTGGAAATGGCCCAGCTCCCATGCTAGAAATCCTCAAAAAATTAAAAGCGGGTACCTCAAAACCAATAGTGTTGCAGCCCAATGCTGGCTTGCCTCGCATTGTAGATGGTCGGGCACTCTATATGGCTAGCCCAGAATATATGGGCGAATTTGCACGCAACGCACTGCAACTTGGAGCAAGAATATTGGGTGGGTGTTCTGGCACTACTCCCGCGCACATTCGTGTCATGGCAGGAGCTCAACGACAGGGTCGTGCCTTCGATTCTTCTCGAGATATTCATGTGGGAGAGACGCATAATACGGTTTTAAATCATGTCGAAAGCAATGAGCAAAAAAGCAATTGGTCACAAAAAATTGCAAATAAAGAATTTGTGACCTGTGTCGAGTTGTTGCCACCCAAAGGTTTAGACATCTCTAAAATGCTCGAAAAATCGAGGGCCTGCAAAGCTGCAGGGGTTGATGCCATTAATATTCCCGATGGCCCACGCGCTAGCGCACGAATGAGTGCACTTGCAACAGCTTGCCTTATCGAGCGAGAAGTTGGAATAGAAACTGTTTTGCACTATGCTTGCCGCGACCGTAATTTACTCGGAATTCAAAGCGACTTATTGGGTGCTGCGGGCCTTGGGCTCAAAAATATTTTATGCGTCACGGGAGATCCGCCCAAAATGGGACCCTACCCCAATGCTACGGCAGTATTTGATATCGATGCCATTGGCTTGGTGAATATGGTCACTCGCCTTAACTCCGGATACGACCTTGGTGGCTCAAGTATTGGCCGTCCGACGGTCACAAGTGTGGGTGTGGGAGCTAACCCTGTGGCCCCAGACCCTGCACGTGAAATGGAGCGATTTAAATACAAAGTAGAAGCTGGAGCGCAGTGGGCAATAACCCAGCCTGTATTCGAATTGGACTCCATGTTTCGGTTTTTAGAATTTGCAGCTCAATTTAACATTTCAATTATTGCCGGAATATGGCCCTTGGTGAGCATCCGAAATGCTGAATTTATGGCCAACGAAGTTCCAGGGGTTTATGTTCCCGTTTCGGTGCTCGACCGCATGCGGCGTTGCAAAACGGCAGAGGAGCAAAAACAAGAAGGCTTGCTCATAGCGCAAGAACTCGTGTTTAAATTAAAGAGTTCGGTTCAAGGACTGCAGATTTCCGCACCTTTGGGTCAGGTAGAATTAGCTCTCAAACTTCTGTGAATAAAGTAACAAAATGAATACCACAAACGAAAAAAATTTAGCGAAAGTTTATTTTGAGTTAGAAGACATGGAAGTTTTGGTGAGCGCCGGCACTTCTTTTTTGGAAATTGTAGAAGTCGCGGGCGCAGACGTGACTTTCGGATGTCGCAATGGAACTTGCGGCACATGTCGGGTGAAAATTGAAGCTGGATTCGAAAATATTTCTGTACCATTGCGGGAAGAAAAAGATTTTTTAGAATCCATTGAGGCAACAAAAAACGAACGTTTGGGTTGCCAAATGTGCATCAATGGCGATTGTTCTATTCAATACATTGGACTCTAAAATGAAAACTATCGCAAGTATAATGTTGGAGCGCCCGCTGATTTTGGACGGAGGAATGGGCTCGCAAATTTTTGCTTATGAACCCACTGTAGACGACTACGGCGGAGTTAATTACGAAGGATGCGTGGAGTTACTCAACGAGCGCAAGCCTCAGTGGATTCAAAAAATTCACGAAAATTATTTTAATGCCGGTTCCGACGCTGTTGAAACCAACACTTTTGGTTGCAATGATGTTGTGTTGTCTGAATTTGGACTCGAACATCGCACGGTAGAGCTCAATATCCAGGCTGCAAAACTTGCGTTAGAAGTGGCAAATAGTTTTAACACTCCCAAATTTGTTGTTGGCAGTGTGGGGCCAGGGACAAAATTATTAACGCTAAATCATGTTACATATCAAATTCTATTCGATAGTTATTTATCGCAAATGCGTGGCCTCATTATGGGCGGCGTGCATTCCATTTTAATCGAAACCTGCCAAGATTTGGGTCAAATTAAATTGGCGGTGCGCGCCGCTCGCAAAGCAATGTTAGACCTGAATAAAAAACTGCCAATCTGGGTTCAGGTGACAATCGAAACAACAGGGTCAACTCTTGTTGGAACCGATATTCAAGCAGTGCTTGCAGCACTTGAAATGCTAAATATCGATGTTATCGGAATGAATTGTGCCACCGGCCCCGACGAAATGCGTCCTCATATTGCCTATTTGTCGCAAGCGGCTCCGATGGCTGTGAGTTGCTTGCCCAATGCAGGTTTGCCTTCAAATGAAGGCGGCAAAACTGTTTACAAACTAGGCCCCGCCGATTTTGCAAGCAAAATGTTAAATATGATGCGCGATTTCAATCTGAATATTGTGGGTGGGTGTTGCGGTACAACTCCGGAGCATATTCAGGCACTCTCTGCAGTTGTGGGCAGCGTTAATTTAAAACAACGGCAAGCCAAATACGAGAGGTCTGTGACGAGTCTTTATCAGTCTGTTTCCTTAAATTTGGAGCCTCGCCCTCTTTTTGTGGGCGAACGCACCAATGCCAATGGATCCAAAAAATTCCGCGATTTATTGGCGGCCGAAGATTTTGACGGACTTGTCAGCATAGCAAAAGGACAACTCAAAGAAGGTGCTCACATATTAGATGTCTGTGTTGCATATGTTTCACGTAACGAAACACGCGATATGGAAGAGTTTATAAAACGACTTGTGACGCAGGTAAATATTCCCATAATGATAGATTCTACCGAATTTATTGTCATGGAAAAAGCTTTGCAGTGCTCGCCAGGCAAAAATATAATCAATTCCATCAATTTTGAAGACGGCGACGAAAAACCGCGCAAAGTTTTGGGACTCTGCAAAGAATACGGAGCAGCCATAGTTGCACTGACTATCGACGAACAGGGCATGGCCAAAACCGTGGAGCAAAAACTTGCCATTGCCAAGCGACTTTACGATATGGCCGTGGGTGAATTTCAATTGAGTCCGGAAGACCTCATCATCGACCCTCTCACTTTTACTCTTGGAAGCGGTGACGAAGAATTCAGAAAATCAGCAATTGAAACCCTTAAAGCCATAGAAGAAATCAAAAAACAATTGCCCGGTGTGAAAACGATATTAGGACTCAGTAACGTGAGTTTTGGATTACACCCCTACCCACGTCAGATTTTAAATTCTATGATGCTTTTTCACGCCGTTAAGTATGGCTTAGACATGGCTATATTAAATGCCTCAAAAATTGTGCCACTTTCAAAAATTGACGACAACGATAGGCAGATTTTTGCAGACCTTATTTTCGACAGAAGAACTGTAAATTCAGACCCTTTAAAATTGATTTTAGCAAAGCACACCGACTCAAAATTTCGTTCATCAAATGTGTCGCTAGCCCGAGACACATTGTCAATCGAAGAAAAATTGAAACAAGATATTATTGATGGAGAAAAACAACTCATCGTTTTAGATGTGCACGAAGCACTTCACAAATATCCGCCGCTTGATATTATTAACAATATTTTGCTTGCAGGTATGAAAATTGTCGGCGAAAGATTTGGCTCTGGCGAAATGCAATTGCCTTTTGTTTTAGAGAGTGCCGAAGCCATGAAGGCTGCGGTAAAAGTGATAGAGCCGTTGTTAGAAAAAAAACAAGGGTATTCAAAAGGCAAAATGATTTTAGCCACTGTCAAAGGAGACGTACACGACATTGGCAAAAATTTAGTTGAAATTATACTTTCTAATAATGGATTCGAAGTCGTTAATTTAGGAATCAAACAGCCGATTGAAACCATTCTGGAAAAATACCGAGAGCAAGGTGCAGACGCCATTGGACTTTCTGGTTTATTGGTAAAATCGACAGTTATTATGAAAGAAAACCTTGAATATATGGCATCTCAAGGATTTAAATTGCCAGTTATTTTGGGTGGTGCAGCGCTCACTCGAAAATTTGTCGAAGAAGAATGCCAAGAGATTTACCCGGGACCAGTTTTTTATGCCGGAGATGCTTTTGAAGGCCTTGCTCTTATGGATAAAATTTCTGCTTTAAAGCCAGAAATTGTGGAATTGAGTCCTGGCGAGATTAAAAATAAAATGGGCTTGAGTTCCGTTTCAATCACGAAAGATCAGCAAAAAATAATTCAAGTTGTGCGCAAAGGAGAATCTAAAGTTTTGCTCGATTCTCAGGGGCAATCGACTTGGGTCCGTCGAAACGAAGCCATTCCTAGAGTTCCATTTTTTGGAACAAAATTGCTCGAGGAAAATTTCGAAACCATTTTTAAATATCTCGATGAATTTGCTCTTATTCGCAGTCGCTGGGGTTTTAATCAAGGACAAATGTCTGAACTTGAATTCGAGCGCGTCATTAATAATAAGGCAGAGCCTCTGCTAAAGGAAATGTCAGCAAAATTTAGAACAGAAAAACTGATACATCCCAAAGCTATTTACGGTTATTATCCCGCATGCAGCGACGGAAATGAAATATTGGTTTATGCGCCAGAAACTAATATTAAATCAAACCCCGAAGAAAGAAAAATTCTGCAAAGGTTTTCCTTTCCCCGACAAACATCGGGCCGAAAATTGTGCATATCTGATTATTTAAAACATAAGAACACTGGCGAGCTCGATGTTGTTGGTGTTCAAATTGTTACAATGGGAATTGAGGCTTCTACTTATGCAGCTCAATTGTACGAACAAGAAAAATTTTCTGAGTATTTTTATGTGCACGGGTTGGCAACGGAGCTAACGGAGGCTTATGCAGAAGTTGTGCACAAGCGCATGCGCGATGAGTGGGCAATTTCTCACAAAGACGCACCAACGATGCGGCAATTGTTTAGCCAGGGGTACCAAGGAAGTCGGTATTCGTTTGGTTACCCCGCCTGCCCCGATATGGAAGGCAATGCGCCTTTGCTGCAATTATTAGGCGCCGAACGTATTGGCATAGAGCTCTCGGAATCGTTTCAAATGGTCCCAGAACTCACCACTGCCGCGTTGGTCATTTGGCACCCACAAGCTCGTTACTTTAGCACTTAAATACCATTTCTGGTCTGGTGGAAAATACTGCCTCTTTACAAAGTGACTCTCGGGCTCGATAACTGAGATGCTCAGCCTCGAGATTTTCACCAAAAAGGAGTTTTTATGTTTTTTCGTTATTCGCTTTTGTCACTTATGGCGTTGTTCGCTGTCTCTTGTCAAAATTCGAATAGTAACTCGGCGGAAACAGCTTCGGCTGCGAAAATAAATGCAGATGGTTCAACATCTGCATTGGTGAGTTTGCAAGATATGGATAAAGATGTTTACTGTTTTATGCAATACAATCACTCCGTAGAACAATCAAAAAACATTCCAAATGACGACACTTCTGCTGCAGATCTCAAACAAGCCATGAAAGTTGTGCAAACGAGTGTAATTTTAAATAAGTATCCTATTGCTAAAAACGACCTTAACAATATTTACGGTGCAAACACTTCTAAAATTGTAGAAGGCAACGAATTGGCAATTATGGCCGACGATGAATTTCAAATTGTAAAAGACAAAATGATTGTTGCGGGCGGCATAAAATCGGAACAAACCTGCGAGAGTATGAAAAATACGTACATAACTGCCGAAGTAAACGATGTAATATCTATTGGCTTGGCGGGTAAACGTAAGGGACTTAATTTTAAATTCGGCGTAAAACCCGGAAGCAAAAGTTGTGGTTGGGGGAGTTGTGCTAATAATGCTGGCCAAATAGCTCTACCGCGCTAATTCCGAAATCCATCTACCATAATCCATTCAATGGCACGTGATGGAGCAAGTAGTTTACAATATTGCATACCATCAAATGGGCCGTTTCCTGGTTCTGTGAAGAGCAGCGGTGATTGTAGGGAAACGCGCCTTGTTTCTTTGCCCAATGAATTCCAGAGCAAAGGAGCTGGCAACCATTGTATTCCGCTCCCTATTTTAGCATCAGCCTCAAAAACAAGCTGAATTCCTCGGTCTAAAAACCTTTCTCTGTCTGACACATTTACGGTGTCCAATGCCGTTTGATAAGTGAGCCTGTTTAGCGCCGCGCAAGAAATATTATCCGACATACTAGCGGGAAAATTGAGCGACGCAGCAATGGCATTTGCCGACTTCATTTTGCAAGAAATCTGACTTCTTGCAGCTGGGGTAGTAGAAACATCAAGAAGATTTTGGGTGTTTTCTATGAGGCTTTTGGTTGTGACTATTGCTGCATTACTTTGCGTTTGAATAAATGGTTTTGAGAAAGCAAAAGAAAATAAATTTCCTTCAATGGAACTTTTAGTCTGGGTCAGTTCACTTACATCGCTCCTGTTTTGCAGCAACCAATTTTGTGCCTCTGCGCAAATTTCATTGTCTCTTTGAAGAGCATTAATATAAGGCTGAACAATATTTTGAGATTCTAAAATTTTGTTTTCTAAAAATGCTTTTGCAAGAGTTTTATTTGCCATTAATTGCTCAGCACTGTTAGCGGTGACAAATGCCGAGGCGGTTTGCGCCAGATTGCGAGTAGCTTCGTCGTAGCTGAGGTCAGGATTTAAATCCTCAGGTGTAGCTACGCCATTGGCCATTTGTGCATGATTTACACCAGGCAATATTACTACTGGTTTTCTGAATGCAGCGGTTTTTTCACCCGATGTTTTTTCTTGATCCAAAATGTTTTGGAGGTTTAAAACTTCTTGCGCAATGCGCGTGACCCGGGTTTGTCCGTCTTTACTGCCTGCCAATGTTAATACAGGTGTTTTATAGGTGGCTAAATTATTTGCAAATGGAATTGCTTGCGGTAAATATGATCCCAATAATATGAGCCCAGAAAAATGTTTATTAGCTACATTAGATTGAGCAAAAATTCCAGCCAAAGAGTGAGCAACCACAAAAGAATTTTCTTCGGAGGCGTTTGTAAATCCGGCCATTTTTACTGACTCAATTGCCGAATTTAAAGCACCGTCAATTTCTAAAGGATTTGGAAAAGTGGTAGAATATTTTGGTATTGCAATCCAAAGTTTTCCCTTGTTTTCTCGTTGCAGTTGTGCTGCAAAATTTAAATATTCATCTGAATTTCGGCTGGCACCAGGCAAAATTATCACGAGTTTTTCTGCAATATTCTTTTCAAGTGGAGTCAGAATAATTGGTTTGTTTTCTGCAAATGCGGCAAAAACATACAAGTTAGAAAGACTTAGTAGGCAATATATTCGGTTTTTTTGCAGCCAGGCATTTGCACGAAAACTTTGCGGGCCTTCAAAAAGATTCATTGCAATTCTCCTCAAAAATGTGTGAGATTGAACACTACTCTAGAGTTGAGTAGAATACCTGGTCCGTTGTACCATCGGCATAGCTCATGGGAGAAGCAAAAATGCTAAAAAATTTTCCGACCAAAAATCCGATCGTAAAAGCTAATTATTCTGGGTACACCGATGTCCTTGCGGCAATGCAGGATGCGAAAATATTCGTTTGCGGCGACCTAATAGTAGATGAATATATCGAAGGTAAAGTTTCTCGGCTTTCTCCTGAGGCGCCTGTTCCCGTTGTTCACTGCAAGCACCGCAGGCAAGTGCTAGGTGGTGCAGGAAATGTCGCGGCAAATGTGGCAGCTTTAGGTGGGGCAGTGACTCTTTGTGGTCGCCTCGGAGACGATCTGGGTGGCGCTATTTATAAGCATCTTACCCAAGAATCAAAAATAGATCTGCTAGCATTTGTGCGTGCCGATTTACCAACTACGCAAAAAACTCGCATTATAGCTGGATTCCAACAGATTGTCCGATTTGACGAAGAAGTCATTGCCCCAGCATCGCCGGAGGAAATCGCCCATCTCTTGAATTTATTCGATGATTTTATCGCACAATCTGGTTCGCGTTGTCTGGTGATTTCTGATTATGGTAAAGGATTTTTGAGCGGCGATGTCACTCGATTACTTATTCAAAAGTCTCGCGAAGCTGGGGTGCCGGTAATTACGGATCCAAAATCTACCGATTTGCAAAATTATTTTGGTTCGACAATCTTAAAACCAAATCTAACTGAAGCTCGTGAAATAGTTCGTGCTAATGGACTTTCTCATGAGTGCCCCACAGATTTTAAGTCAGAGGTTCTATTTTTAGCGCGACATGTGGCCGATAATACTATGGCAGACCACGTTGTTTTAAGTTTGTCCGAAGAAGGATTGGTTCTCTATTCTCGCGAAACAAATGAAGCAAAATGGTTTTCTACTGAAGCATTAACAGTAGCAGATGTTTCTGGTGCAGGCGATACAATGATTGCAACTTTGGCTTTGGGATGTGCAGTGAACGCAGATGTTAAAGACACAGTTGAAATTGCAAATGCGGCATCGGGAATTGTCTGTGGAAAACTTGGTACCGCGACTGTTGGGCTTGGAGAATTGTTAATTGCTCTTGATAGTACCCAATTTAAAGGAAATACTTCACACACTAAATTGTTGTCGCTTGGTGTCGCTCGCCAAGTTTCGGAGCGGCTTCGGCGGGAGGGAAAACGAATTGTTTTCACAAATGGCTGTTTCGATATCCTCCACGCCGGGCACGTTCATTCATTAATAAAGGCGCGGTCGTTTGGTGACTTTCTTTTTGTTGGTCTTAATTCAGATTCTAGCGTATCTCTATTAAAGGGACCACAAAGGCCTATTCAATCTGAAAAAGATAGAGCGGCAATATTGCAAGCTTTGACTTGCGTAGACGGTGTAGTTATTTTTTCGGAGAACACACCATTCGAACTGATTATGGCAATAAAGCCCCATGTTTTAGTTAAAGGTGGCGACTACAAAATAGAAGATATTGCCGGCGCCAAAGAGGTCTTGGCTTGGGGCGGAAAAGTAGAACTCGTAAATTTAATCGATGGCCGAAGTACTTCGAACATCATTCAAAAGAGTTCATCGATTTAATTTGATTTAACTCAAACACAGGTCGGCGGTGTTTTTTCCGAGCTGAAGTGCAAAATGAGTGCCGCGATCCCACGGATAAACATGACTCATACTTGCGTGAAACAAGCCTGGCGCTTCTTCAATTTGTATTGGCAAAATACTATGGTACGCCCCAGTGCCCGAAATAGGTTGTGCATATTGTTCTCTAAAAACCCAACTTCGATTTAAATCAGCCGAAGATATTTTGGAATTAATTCTTTGAGCGCATTGCATGGCTTTTTGTAGCAGGTCTTGGTCAGACCATTTCCATTCTTCCGATTGAACATCAACATAATTTGCGCAATATATAATATTTTCGTTGTTGTATTCTTTTGATGAAACAAAATTAGTGTGCTCTATTAAAGCTAAAAATGGCTGGGTGTTTGTTTTTATTAAGCTGTACCAATAGGGTTTTCCGATTTTTTGTTTGAGCGATAGAATGACAACCTGCACACCGAGCGATTTTTTTTCATGGAGATGTCGAGTGTATTGAGGCGCATATTCTCCCGCAATTGCCAAAAATGGCTTGGGGCCTAAGGCAAAAACAACTTTATCGTATTCCTTGTCGTTTAGTATCCAAGTATTTGCTTTGCTGAAGTCGCGTGATTTTCTCAATTCTAGCTTAATTTCTCCAACGCCGGTTTCAATTTCTGCGCCTTTTGCATTGAGCCATGTAGCCGCGCGTAGAATATAGTTCGAAAAACCGCCTTCAAATGTTCCCAGTTGTGGAGTGCGGCAGGCAAGCCTTGCCCACAGCCATGCCATGTTGACTTGTGGCGCATATTTCTCGCCGAATTTCCCAAGTAATAAGGGTTTCCAAATGGCATTAAATCCATTTTCTCCCATCACCTTATTGCACCATTCGTACGCTGTAACGTCGTCGAGTTTTCTCCAGTCTGACATAGATTTAATCCATGCTAAGCTCAGTCCCATGCGCAATCGTTCAGAAAATTTAAGTTCAGGGTAACGTAACAGCGACAATGGCGAATCGAGTTGAACAAATCCGTTGCTTTGAGTTTCCATCACTGTGGTGGGTCGATGAAATTTTATTCCATCAGAACATCCCCAAATATTAGCGTATTCACTCACATAATGATCACTTTTAAACCAATGATGATAATAGTGCTCCAGAGATGAATTCCACTGAGGGTCTTTAAATCCTGCTGAAAGCCCTCCAAGGTAAGATTGTTTCTCATATAAATGAACCTTAACACCGTTTTGAATCAAAGATGTGGCGCATGCTAATCCGGTGAAACCACCGCCCACAACGGCTATTTTAGTCATAAATTTTTTCTCAATTTTACAATATAAAGAGGTCTGTCTTTTATTTCTTCATAAATGCGACCTATATATTCGCCTAAAATGCCAATGCTCACCAATATCATGCCGCCAATCAGACAAATTAAAGTAACAAGAGTTGCCCAGCCAGGGTTGTACGTAAAGCCCGGTGGGTTGAAAAAAAAGTGAATAATAGACCTAACAACGGCGTATATACCCACACAAAAACCAAATCCCGCAACAATTGTTCCAACCGCTAAACTGAGTCGCATAGGCAATGGTGAAAACGAAACTGCTGCAGTCCACGCAAATTTTAGCATTTTATTCAGCGGATATTTTGTTTGGCCAGCAGCTCTCGGTGCTCTTTTGTATTTCACTGGCGTTTGAGAAAATCCGACCCATGTGCCCATGCCTCTAAGGTAACGGTGCATTTCGCGCATTTGGCGCAATTCTTCTAAAAATTGGCGGGAAAGCAATCTAAAATCGCCTGCATCTAACGGAAGATCTTTGTGCACAAGGCTGCGCATGAGTCTGTAAAACGCCCAAGCCGTAAATCTTTTAAATGCCGATTCACCAGTGCGTTCTTCTCTTTGACCATAAACAACGTCGTAGCCTTCGCGGTATTTGGCAATCATTTTGTGAATCACTTGTGGAGGATCTTGCAAATCTGCGTCGAGTATTACAATTGCGTCCCCTTTGCAGGCGTCGAGCCCTGCCGTAACAGCAATTTGATGTCCAAAATTTCTTGAAAAACTTATGGTTTTTATTCTATTATCTTGCTTGCACCATTCCACAAGTAGTTCGATTGTTTTATCGGAGCTTCCGTCGTTAATAAGAATCACTTCCCACGGGCATGCGAGTGAATCTAAAAACACATTCAATTCTTTTTTTAAAAATGGAATCACTTCTTCTTCATTATAGCAAGGTATAATTAACGAAACGAGTCCAGGTTCGTTGCGTTTTTCGAGCAAATGATAAGTTGCCAAGGTAAAGTTCCCTTTGTTTTGTTGCAAGGTAACAGAACGAAAATTCAACAGTGGAGTTTAACTCTACTAAACTATGTGCTATTGTACGTCACCACTAAATAGACATAAATTTATGAAGGAGTTTTTTATGACGAATGTGTCAACCCAAGTGAGTCCGCCAGACGAACACAGATGGGAAAGCTATTTTGGATGCGCATTAGCTTTTGTGGCTGCGGTTTTGGCGGTGAATGATCTTGGGAGCGGAAAATACGGCGACGACCAGTTGCAAGGCGCTAACGACAAAACTTCAGCTTATATGTGGTACCAGTCTAAAGGAATTAAAGAGTCACTTGTTGAGGGTCAACGAGATTTACTCAAATCCCTTTTAACTGCCGGTACCATTCAAGCTGCACATGTGGAGTCGCTGACTCAATACACCACGGAGCTCGATAAAAAAATAGGAAAATATAAAAAAGAAAAAAATGAAATAATGTTGGGCTCTGCTGCTGTAGGCAAAGAGAATTGGGCACAAGATGTTGAAGGTGAACTTGGTAAAGTGATTGGTGCGAAAGAAATTGAATCTCGTGTTTCAAAGCTAGACGACGCAGGCGATAAATTCGATGGCGCAACTTTATTTTTACAGCTCTCACTTGTTATTGGTGCAATTGGAATTCTGCTTAAAAAAGACAAACTCAAAAGTCTTTTCTTCACAACCATGTGCGTTTTAGGGGTCGTTGGGGCTGTGTTTTGTGTCATTGCCTATCGTATTGCTATGAGCTGATTGCAGTTCGAGCAAATTGAAAGCTTCTTGGTCACCTAAGCCTTTAACAAGTCCTCTCACTAATTCGCTATTTTCTCCAACGCTTGCAAACGTATCTGTTCCGCCACCATTATCTTGTTTTCCTTGAGACATTAAGTAAACAAGTTTGCCAGTCTTTGCATTAAAAACTGGACCACCTGAATCACCGGTACATGTCACGTTAATTCTAAAATTCGATGTGGCGGGATTGTCCCATTTGCCTTCATACATTCTCCTCTTTCCCCGCCCAACTTTTCTATTTACTCCATCTTCTTCTTCTTTCTCTGAAGAGCACCCAAATCCATAAATTTTTACAAATTCTAAATTGACTGGATTTTCGAATTTTGCAGGCGAAACATTCTTCACATCTTCGTTGAGCCTTAATATGGCAAAATCTAACTTATAAGCTGTTTTGCCGCATTTCAAACCATGGGAGTCATAACAAAACCTCATTGATTCCATATCCTGCGGAGAATTAGATGCTATAGCTGTATAATCCTTTCCTTTTATTTTGATTTTTGGACCATTGAGTTTCTGCGGACCTGCTTTGCCAATGCAATGCGATGCGGTCACAACGTAATGAGGGTGCACAAGTGTTACAGTGCAAACCTCTTCTCCTTTAGAGTTAAATGAGGCGCCTACTTCCGGGTGATCCGGGTCGGATGCTTTTACGCCGTTTCCGCGTTCCATAATCATGAGGGTTTGGCTGTCTGTACCTGTCTGTTGGCGGCATGCCGTTGCGGTTATGATGTAAAGTAACAAAAGTTTTCTTGTCATTTCTTATTTCCCCTTGTCCGTGAGCGCACTATCGACAGATTTTCGGAATTTCTTAAATTGAAAATTTAGTTTTCGGTTATCATTAAGTAAATTATATTTTAAAATCGAACGGAATTTGACAACTCAGGAATGTCTGAACTTTAGTTTCGTTCTTTGGCGGTTCAGATTGTTGTGCCAAGTCATTCAACTCGTGTAATCTTTGGTTTTCTGTGGATTGTTGGGGGATAAATGACTCTAGAACAAGAGCCTATTCAGAAAGTCATATCATTTTTAGAGTTTTTGCCATCAATTAAAATAGCTATTTTATTTAGATCGTTTGCTCATGGCACAGAGACAGAAAATTCGGATATTGATTTGGCAATTGCCGGTGTAGACAAATTTTCAATTGAAGATCGATTGTCACCTTCCGCTGGTTACAGAAATTAATAAAATTTCTTGCCGTGAAGTGGATTTAGTCGATCTTTTAAGCGCCAAAGGCGCCATATTGTTTGAGACCATGGTGAATGGAAGATTATTATTTTGCAAAAACATTGCTATTCGGGAGTCACTTCTTAAGCGCATGTGGCGCGAACAAGACGACGATTATCGCTTTTCTCAAAAAGTATTAATGCAAAGGATTTCTCCGTGAGCACACTTAATAAAGCTATGATACTCGAAAAATGTGAAACGATTGTAAGGTGCATCAATCGCATTAGGGAAAAAACTCCATGTAGTTTGGAAACTCTTAGTTCAGATTTAGATTCCCAAGATATAATAATTATAAATTTAGAACGGGCATCTCAAGCTACTGTAGATATTGCAGCGCATATTATTTCGTCTTGCAATTTAAAATCGGCCGAATCGATGTCGTTGAGTCATATAGTATTGTATGAAAACAGTATCATAAGCAAAGAAATTTCTGTGAGAATGCAGAAAGTTTTGGGAATGCGAAATCTATTTGTTCATGAATACGCTAATATTGATTGGAGCATCGTTTGGAAAATTGTGAATAATCACACCGCAGATTACATTGATTTTGTTTTCGAAATTCAGAAATGGGTCACTCCGTGAGAAAAATTATTCCAAACATTTTTGCTTTTTTGCAGACACGAGTTCAATGCCATTTGCACCGTAAAACATCTCTTTCACGTCTGTAGCTCTATCTCCTGTTTTTATAGAACCTCTGCTTTTGAGACGATAGACTTCTTTATCACAATAATCATCTGTATTATTCCAGTTATCTTCAAAATACGTGCCAGAAATTGTTATGACTCTTTCCATATTCATTTCTGATTTGAGTTGTGGTTTTTTTGGATTTAACAGGTTCGATTCATTCCGCTCTTGTTGCATCGTAAAGTCGGGGTCGTATGATAGCACTAGCACTAGCATTGTTGTTATATTATACCTGAACCTTCGGTTATTTTAGCTTTTTGCTATAAAATTTGACCAAAGTGAGCGGTCCTAATTCTGATATTTAGAGAAAGTTTTTGGGCACTTAGCATTGCGGTTTTTCAAATTGCAGGTTTCTACCACCTATAAAATTTATAGGTGGTACCAACTCTAAAAATCAAGAGGGGTTAGGTTAAATGGTCGATATAATTGGCAGAAAATTTGAGATTCAAAAAATGAATTCCCTGCTGCAGGCCGATACGGCTTAATTATAGGTAAATTTGCGTCAATTAATCGAACATCGCTCGATGTGATATGGTTTTTGAACACGCAGATAAGGTAACAACTATTGCTGAAATTAAGTTCCACCTGAATAAGTTTGAGTTAACTAAAAAAGAAAAAGAAAATATTGTACAGAAAATGGCATGGTGGTATTATGGGGGTTAAAATGGCCGTCAATGGTTTTTTTAACCGGGATAAAAACGCCAATGGAACGAAAAATATCGTTATTTTTAGATGATTGGAAGAAATCTGAGATCCGAACACCCCTTATTCTCAGAGGAGCGCGCCAAGTCGGCAAAAGCTATGCAGTCTTGGATTGGGGCGCCAAAAATTTTGAATCTGTTCTTGAGGTTAATTTTGAACTCAACCCAAATCTAATCCAAGCTTTTTCAAGCAGAAATCCTCAAACCATATGCAGCATACTTGAGGTGCTGACTGGTCAAAAAATTGAAGATGGACAAACTTTGCTTTTTTTGGATGAAATTCAGCAGTGTCCAGAAGCGCTTATTTCGATGCGGGCTTTTAAAGAAAAAAGAAACAGATTGCATGTGATTGCAGCAGGATCTTTGCTTGAATTCACTCTTCAAAGGGAACAGTCTTTTTCTTTTCCGGTTGGGCGGGTTTCGTTTGCATATTTAAATCCCATGTCTTTTATAGAATTTTTGCAAGCAGTTGACGAACAAAATATGATTGCGTATTTTAAAACTCTAACTCTAGAAAATCCCCCAAGCCTTGCAGTTCACAAACGAGCTCTTGAACTTATCCGAATTTATTGGCGGGTCGGCGGCATGCCTGAATCTGTGTTGGCATATGCCAATTCAAAAAAACTTCTCAATTCAAATACAATTTTAAGGCGCTTGGCGCAGGCATACGTTGCAGATTTTTCAAAATACAATGCTTCTTATAATATCGGAAAACTCCGTGAAATTTTAGACGCGCTTCCGAGGCTAGTAGGCCGCAAATTCAAGTACACACATATTTCCAAAGACACCAGGGCGCGTGACCTCAAGCAACCCCTTCTAGACTTAGCTAGCGCAGGTATATTGAGACAGATCTTTGCAACCCACGCCAACGGTGTCCCCTTAGCCGCAGAGCACAATTCGGAAAACTTCAAACTTTTAGCTCTTGATATTGGATTAACGCTTCATATGCTTGGGATAGGTGGATTGGAATTATTTTCAGAAGATTCTTTTTTTGCCAATGAGGGCTCGCTTGCAGAACAGTTTGTGGGGCAAGAGCTCTTATGCCTAGCACCTTTTGATCAAGCTCCCATTCTGCATTATTGGACTCGCGAAAAAAAGGGGAGCGAAGCAGAATTAGATTATGTGTTGGAATGGAATTCAAAAGTGGTGCCTATTGAAGTCAAATCGGGCGCTACGGGGCGACTGCGCTCACTCAAGCAATTCATGATTGAAAAGAATTCAAAAATAGGTGTGCGCATTAGCCAAGCACCTTTGGCAATGGCAGACGGCATTATTTCGGTGCCTTTTTATTTAGTCTCAGAATTAGGCAGGCTGATTTTAGAATGATAAGATAATCAGGAGTACTACTTCCGATTATCTTGATAAAGGGAACCAATGCTCCTTTCTCGCCGTTTTTCGCTCAATCCTCAAAAAAATTACCTACTTCTGGGTCCACGCCGGGTTGGAAAAAGCACGTTTTTAAAATCTCAGGCCCTACCCCTGGCTCACATCGATTTGCTCATGAGTGACGTTTTTTTTGAATACCAGTCCCGTCCTGCGCTGCTGCGCGAGCGCTTTAAAAGCTGTTCAGGAACAATAATCATCGACGAAATTCAGCGTATTCCTGAGCTCTCGCACGAAGTTCATTGGCTCATAGAAAATTCACAATTGCGATTTATACTTTCTGGCTCCAGCGCTCGAAAACTTCGCAAAGAAGGTGTGACAAATCTTGCTGGGCGTTTACGCACTCAACGCGTTGCACCGCTGACTTGGCTCGAATGTCCGCCAGACACTGAACTCGAAAAAATGCTCCAATTTGGCATGCTTCCGCCAATTTTTTTTTCTAGCGAGGCGTCTTTAGATTTAAAAGATTATTGTGGTGAATATTTGCGAGAAGAAGTTAAATCCGAAGGTCTGGTTCGGAATTTAAACGCGTTCACAAAATTTTTGGAATTTGCTGCTTTTTCAAATTCAGAGTTGGTTTCTTATGCGTCAATTGCTCGGGATTGTGGCGTAAGCGCAAAAACAGTTGCCGAATATTATCAAATATTGGAAGACACTCTTTTGGGTTTTTTTGTAGAACCATTTACAAAAACGATGAAGCGCAGAGCCGTGCAAACACGAAAATTCTATTATTTTGATTGCGGCGTGGCAAATACTTTATTGGGAAGAACTCTCTCGCCCAAAACTCCTGAATTTGGCAAATCATTCGAGCAGTTTTTGGTTCTTGAAACCATTGCGGCAAGTTTTTACGAGCGAGAAGTGGAAAAAATTCAATTTTGGCGTTCTGCAAATGGTGCCGAAGTTGATTTATTAATCAATGAACACACGGCAGTTGAATTTAAATCAGGCGCTGTGCATGCTCCCGACGCAGCAGGGATTTTAGCTCTGAGTCAAGACATTCCTTTGAAAAATAAGTGGATTGTGTGCAGAGAGTCGCATATAAGACAGATGGAAAACGGTGTCGAAGTTTTGCCTTGGCAAGAATATTTGAAACGTATTGCAAAATTTAAGCAGTTCGAAGAGTGATTTTTGATGCCCCCTGTGGATGAATAATATCCATGGTCTGCTTTCAGCAATCCTAAAACAAAGACAGGTGGAATTTGATATTGACCACAGGAGCGGAGTCCGGCAGAATTATGTAAGGATTTTTTTCTTACTGCCGATAAGGAGAAAACCTTGAACAAAAGGAGGTCATTTCATGGTAGACGTCATCAAAATCACTTTGTCGAGTAAAGGCCAACTTGCCATTCCCCGTCGCATTCGGGAGGCAATGGGAGTGGGCGCAGGGTCTCAATTGACCTTAGCACTTCTCAATGATGGTCGGCTGGAAATCGCCCCTGTGCGTCAT
>JAYTOT010000237.1:0-1336 GCA_043747645.1 Pseudomonadota bacterium
GATAATTTGAGGCGTGCCATGGGGGCTTGGCAGCTCAAAGGGCATTTAGAGTTATTCGAAGAAAAGCTATTGCGCGGAATGAAGAATAACGGAATTGCAGATGAATTTGCGCTGCAAATATTAAAACACATCGAAGGATTTTCTCAGTACGGATTCCCGGAATCGCATGCAGCAAGTTTTGCATTAATTGCTTACGATTCTTGCTATTTAAAAAGCCATTATCCCTGTTATTTTTTAGTAGGATTGCTTAATTCCCAGCCCATGGGTTTTTATTCGGTGCATAGTTTATTGCAAAATGCCAAGCGAGAAAAAGTATTTTCTAAGGCGCCATGTGTATTGTTTTCACAATGGGATTCTGAAGTTATAAATGAAAATTGGCTGCAACTTGGTTTGAGGGTAATATCGGGACTCAATAAAGATTCTATCGATCGCTTTGTGGCAAAGCGAAATCAAATGCAAATGGCAAGCCGCAGCAGAAAGGTTGAATTTAAAACACTATTTACTGCGCTCAGAGAATTAAAATCGAACGAATTAATATCTCTCATAATGTCTGGGGCCTTTACGTTATACGACGAAAACAGAAGAAATATTTTATGGTATGCCATTTCGCAGCCATCCTCTCTGCGAATCGACACGGAGTATCGCGAATTTTTGGGAAAACATGAAGATTTAGAAGCCTGGGACAATCATAAAGACGATTTAAAAACTATGAGAACTTCTTTGGGCCCCCACGCTGTAGAGCTTATCAAAAAACTGGGCTGGCCCTATGCTTTTGCAATTGAAAAAATAAATTCATCAGATTCGTTATCAAAATTAAAAGACAAAACTCAAGTAACAGTCGTGGGGTTGGCCACTGTGCGTCAAATGCCACCTACGGCGAAGGGTTTTATGTTTATTACCCTCGAAGATGAATTTGGGTCAATGAACCTTATTTTAAAGCCGCCTGTGCACCTTAAATACCGAGCACCATTGCTAGCAAGTGACTTATTATGTGTCGATGCTGTCATTCAAAAGAGTGGTTCGCAGAGTAATTTAATTGTGTCAGAGATTCATTCTCATGCGGAAGTCGTAGGACAATTAATAAATTTGGAATTCAATTCTAAATAAGTTTTGCATCAACGAAGAGTTGAATGGTTTTTAAATATTGAGCAATAAATTTATGTTCTTTAACATATATGCGCGCTAATATGTCGGGCCCAACTTTAGAAATTTTGAGCTCTGGAATGTTAGTGAGCTCGCCTAGGGCGTTTGCCCAGCCCGTTACATTCACACCTTTTGATGCATAAATTGTTCTTACATTCACAAAATTCACATTGAGAGTTTCGTAGCCACTTGC
>JAYTOT010000238.1:0-1170 GCA_043747645.1 Pseudomonadota bacterium
CCACTTTTCAGGATCAGACTTAATCTTGTCAGCATTGCATAATAGTGTTGTTAAATAGTCCACAGGACTAACACCGTTGAGATGGGCTGTCATACACAAGGTTATCATCAGATCGCCAACACCGGCGCCGGTTAGAGTCTGAAAAAAAAGCGAATTTTTGCGGTGTAGAATAGGTTTTTTCAGCGCTCTTTCGACGTCGTTTGTATGCAACGGAGCATTTTCAATTCTACAAAACGCACTTAGCTTTTCAAAGTGCCGAATTTGGTAAGCAAATGCATTCCAAATTTCTCCTGGCACCCTGCATTCGGAAAGCAATTCAGATTCGGCTAAATTCCTGATTTTTAGCATGAGAGGCAACGAGTGCGCAATGTGATATTCAAGTCTATTTTTAGAATCGAGTGTATTTGCGTATCGATCGTTTTTGAAAATAATTTTATAGAGTTTTAGAATTTCGTGGCCATTTTTTGGAATGTGTTTTCCAAGATCTACAATCTGGCGGCGAGCATGGGAATTGCAAAGAGCATGGACAACATCTTGGTGAATGAATTTCAAATTACTTGCGAGAGCGTCGCATGCAACAACCAATGGCCCGCAGTCTTTTTCTCTAAATGTGATAATTTTCTCCAGATATTGCCCTGCATCAATAGCTGCGGTGTGATAAAATGCAATTCTGTTTCCGTCTTTGAATTTAGAAAGGTAACAACTCGTGTTGATTCCAATTCTAGAATTTTTATCACCTTCGTTTCGTTTTTCGCGGCATTCTTTTTCTTCAATAAGAATGTGATTGTGGGTGTGGTCCATCCAAATCAAATTGGAATTTGCAGTTTTGTATTTCATATGCTTAAAAATTGGCATCAACAAATCAGCGGCGGATTCGAACAATTGCCACTGCGTGCTTTCGGGCACTCTGAAACCGAGATGTTTCGTTGCGGTATCAAGTCTATGGCTGGCAAATCCGCAGAAATAACGGAAATAAGCAAGCACTGCTATGGCACTAACGTGGTACCGGCCCAAGCATTCTTTCCGAACTTTTTCTGGAAGCTGGGATGTTTCAGAATGGCCGCAAGATTTGCATTCAATAGATTCTTGGATATGAACATTGATTTTCATAATGGCACGAGCAGAAATTACGGTCGTTTTGCGTGCAATTCCTTTAGAAAAATTGCCCTT
>JAYTOT010000239.1:0-18783 GCA_043747645.1 Pseudomonadota bacterium
GCCAAAGGAGCGTTCATACAGGCTATACCATAAAGGGGAACATGCTAAAGCGCCTCGCCTAAAGGCGAAGGTTTTGAACCAATCGCATGGATCAATAAATATTTTTAATAGCATCGCACATTTGAATATTTTCTAAATTTAAAAGACAAGAATATTTTTGGGTGATTTTTGGTAAAACGGGAATTAAATCCGTTTCCAATTCGTCTAATAAAAGCCTCATTTGCGCAACGCTTAAATTGTTATCAGATGCCATTGTAGAAAAATAATTCGATCGCGCTTGTGGCCATTTGAGTTTGAATGCAGCATCTGCAACTGGAATTTCAAATAACCCATTTAAGGAATTTGTAATTTCGCGTCGCGACAAAATGCGTGGCATAGGAATTGGCTTGACACATGAATTTTCAGTTTTTGTGAGGGAATCTTTGTTTTTCTGGACTATGGTTTTAAGAGTTTCAAATTCAACTTCGGGTACTTTTTCTGACCCAACTTTAAAATTACGATTGAATTGAAGTGATTGAGAATTATTCTCACGAGAACAACTCACCAATAGAAATAGAGATGCAAAAACTGGACTCATCAACACTCTATACATGCTTAACCCCGATCTCTTGAAGAATCGGCAACAAAGCGCAATATCTTTAATAAAATTAATACAATAACTAATAATGTTTTGAATTATGAGATAAACTGGTCTGAAAAAGTTTAATAAAAAACATAACTACCAAAAAATTGTGACAATTCCATTTCCAGCGTTAAAATTTGGCACCCAATAAGCATACGAAGCGCTACTCCCTGTTGCTCTTCCAGACAAATAATTGGTGTCTGAATTGTTTGGTGCAGAAACGATGGCCCAACTGTAAGTGCCAGAATTACCAGTGGTCGAAATAACACCAGAAGCCCCAGATATGATGTAAGAATTGCCGCCTGAACTGGGGTTTGTTTGCCCAGACTCGTCGACGGCAACGCCACTGGCTCCACCATAAAAACCTCCCCCTCCTCCTCCAGTTCCTGCGCCGTTATTTGTGGGCCTTTGGCCAGCTTGCCCATTTTTCGAAGTGCCGTTCGCAGATAATTGCGCCCCACCACCGTAGGCCGGTGTCGAGCCACTATCACCGACCTGCTGCCCATTTCCGCCTGCACCGCCACCTGCCACAACAATGGGAGTGCCGTCGAGTTTTAAAATGGCAGTTGCTGCACCTCCTCCACCGCCGGCGCCCGAAGTTCCGCTAGGGCCAGCGGAACCACCCAATCCTCCGTTATATCCATATGTAGAGCTCCCCAAACCGCCAGCTCCGCCACCCGAATTTGAATTCGAATCGCTAGCACCACAAGACCCACCCCGACCAATTAAAACCACAAGTTTATCGCCCGCAGAAAGATTAATAAGCCCTAAATTAATGACAGCTTCGACATATGCACCACTGGCTCCTGAGCAACCGTAGCCAGAGGTGTCTATTCCCCCACCTCCGCCGCCCGCACCCCAAGCTTTAATTTTGATCCAGTTAATACCATTTGGTATGGTCCATAGATATTCAAATTTGCCACAGGCTGCGCCAAGGTCCCAATTTGTTGGGATTGAAACACCTCCGCAATTAGCCTTTGATTCTATAAGCCCGGGCAGCCGAAATCGTTGGTGGCTTTTTGCATTTTTATCTTTAAACATGTTACTTGCCACTTTTTAGGCTCCTACATAAAGTAACATAAGTCCGTCACCGCCCGATTCATTGCTAATGCGTTGGCTCGAACCTTTTCCGCCTGTGCCAACGCCAGAAAAATAATCGATATCGGAATTATTTGGTGCTGCCACTGTGGTTTCGGTGGAATTTCCGGAATTTCCTGCTACGGAATAAACATTGTAACTCTGCAATAATGTGTAGTCGCTGCGGCCACCAGAAGATGGATTTGTTTGACTTGGTTCGTTCACAGCGCTTCCGGTACCTCCTCCGGGCCCACCGCCACCGCCACCGCCAGTTCCACCTCCATCACCAGAGGGACGTTGTCCCGCTGCTCCGTTTGTGGAAACACCATTTTGCGCGACATAAACGCCACCACCGTAGGCTGGAGTTGAGCCAGAGTTTCCGCCTTGCTCTCCATTACCTCCAGCACCACCGCCAGCTAGAACAAGTATGTTGCCATTTGGTAAAAGCATTGCCGCAGCTGCTCCACCACCGCCCCCGCCCCCCGATTCTCCAACAGGACCACCAGCACCGCCAATGCCTCCGGCATATCCATATGAGGCACTACCAACACCACCAGCACCGCCGGAATCTGCTGCACTGGAATCGGAAGTGCCCCGCTGGCCACCGCCCCCAGCAATGAGTGTGAGTTTATCGCCCGGAAATAAATTCAATTGGTCCAGTTTAAATACTGCTTCGATATATGCGCCACTGGCAGCAGAATGTCCGGTAGAATTATCGCGACCACCGGAACCACCGCCTCCTGCCCAACATTTAATTTTTATCCAATTCACTTTTTCAGGAATATAATAACTCGACACATAGTAGCCAAATTCCTGCTTATTATTCCAAACGGCAGGTTGTGCAATTCCCGCTAAACTTGCACTTTCGTCGACGAGACCAGGCAGCCTAATGTGACGGTGCATTTCTGCGTTTTTATATTTTGCCATATTAGACTCACTGCAATTGAATTTAATGACATAGAAATATCACCTATGACAGAGTATGTCTAAATTGGTATTTTTGACAAATTGATACGAAGCTCTCAGCGTCAAAAATGCAGCAGAAATTATAAACAAATACGTCGTTAAATTTTGAATATTGAGAGAATATTTTTTTGCTATAAAAAACAAGATTTTTTGCCCACCCCAAAGTGCGGGGCTTGTAGCTAACGCAAAAACACCCATTGCAGCGGCACTGTAAATTGGATTTGCTAAAGTTCCAGCCTGAATTAATGCCAACGACAGAAATCCGCAAGGTAACAAACCGGTTAAAATTCCAGCTGTAGTAGCACTACTAAACGGTGATTTACTAATAATATTGGATATATTATATCGAACTGTTTTCGATTCTTTTTTAAATTTAATCCTTGCATTTATTTGCAACATGCCATAAAAAAAATACAGCAACGCGCAAAACAGGGACACAGCAAAATGAATTTCAGTAGTGAAGAATCGGAATGCGAATGCTCCCAAAATTCCAACCATGAATCCCCAAAACATATAAATACAGAGCCTAAAAAACAAAAATTTAAGAGTCGCTGTTTTTTTACCCTGGCACGACGCACTGCAGAGTGGGCTACACATGAGGACACAATGCCATGAACCCAGTAAACCAAAACCAAAAATCATTCCCAGAGAAGCAATCATGCAGCCTCACCCCTTTGTCGCATCAAAAATCCTGTGCTCATTGCGGACGCATCCAAGGCGCACAGGTGCAAACTGGTATGCAAAAGGAATGCCAATCTGTTCTTGGTGAAAACTCAAGCATCGCTCCACCACTTTTATGGTTTTGTTGCCCGGGCTGCGAGCAAGTTCACAATTTCTTAAAAAGCGGCGATTTAACAAAATATTACAGCATTTTAAAGTCTGTCGCTAAAAACGCTCCCGAGCAATCGCATGATGCCTTTGGAGAAATAAAGAATTACGATGAGTTGACAATTAAGGCTTTGTTTGAAAAAAACGTGGGTGAATTTGTTCTTTTCATACCAAGTTTAAGCTGCGCAGCATGCATTTGGCTCATCGAAAAATCTCTTTCTGAATTATCAGAAGTGCAAAGCGTCGCTGTAAATTTATTGGAAAGTACCGTGGTGGTAAAAGCCAAAAGTGAAAAAATGTCACTGACACAAGTGTGCCAAACTTTGCGCAAAATGGGTTACCAAGCGTTTCCTCCACAAGCTTCGGGATGGAACGACAATCAAAAAGGATTGAACAGAAAAACAGCTCAAAATATTGCAATATCTGGCGCACTGTTTGCAAATATCATGTTATTTTCTATTGGGACCTACTTTGGCGACATTTGGGGAATGGACGAAAAAATGCGTCGTTTTTTTGTCATTTTAATGTTCCTCATGGGCAGCCTGTCGCTGCTGTATCCTGGGTCTGCATTTTTAAAATCTGCATGGAATTCTTTTTGCATCCGAAAATTAAATATCGATATTCCTATTTCTATTGCACTTTTGATTACCTATATCACCAGTGTCTCTAGCATGCTTAAAAATTCTAATTTGGTTTATTTTGACAGTCTTTCTGGGCTCATTTTTTTACTATTAAGCGCACGCGCGATAAATGAATACCTGCTTCAAAGAGCAAGACGACTCACAAATTATGCGACTTCGTTATTGCCTCAAAAAGCGTTTGATTTAAAACCAGGACAGCAAATTTGGGTAACTGCTGGGGAACATTTTCCGGCAGACGGAACCATTGCAGAAGGCAAAACTGATGCAAATGAATCAGCAGTTACAGGAGAATCTAAGTTTATATTCAAAGAACCAAGTAGTAAAGTTTTCGCTGGAACTCAAAACATCACTGCGCCTATATTGTTAAATGTAGAAAGGTGCGGCGCAGATACATTTGTTGGAAAACTCATCAATCTTGTTCAAACAGCTCGCGAACAAAAAAGTGATTTCCAGATACTATCAGAAAAAATATTGCCTTATTTTTTACTATTCACTTTATTTTCTGCATTCATTGCATCATTTATTTGGATATTTTTAGATCTGAACCGAGCCCCTTCTATATTGGCGACTGTTCTCATTGTTGCTTGCCCGTGTGCAATCGCACTTGCAGTACCGCTGACACTTTCTTTTGCATTGAATATGACTTGGAATAACGGATTTGTAATCAAAGGAGCGCAGGTACTAGAAAGATTGTGTCGGGTAAATACTTTAATAATCGATAAAACAGGAACACTCACTACTGGAAAATTCACTGTCGTTAAAACATCATTTATGAATGATGGAAGCCAATATCATAATGAATTAATGAGCGCAGCGCTATGTTTGGCCAGCCGATCTCAGCACCCCGTATCTAGAGCCGTAGCCGAATACATACTGCAGAACAAACCATTTAACATTGAATTTAAAGACTGGACTAGCGAAAAAATTGAGTGTTTTGAAGACCCAGGGATTGGAATGCGAGGTTATTTCCCCGGCCTCGGAAAAATCTGCCTGGGAAAAAGCAAAATTAAACACAATTTACTGCCAAATTCTAAACCATTAACCCCAGACACAGTGGTTTTTTTAAGTTGCAATAACACTGATTATTCCTTCTCACTTCAAGATACAATGCGGACAGGATGTGTTGAGTTTTTAAACTTTTTTATAGCGAAAAAATTTGCCATTCACATTGCTACAGGAGATGGCTCTCATGCCACTCAAAATTTCAAACATATTTTAAATGCAGCAGGGGTAGAGACAGATAAAATTCAATGGCATTGCGAAATCAACCCCAATAAAAAACTCCGTTTATTAGAAAAATTGAAACAAAGTAACAATCAAATAGTCATGATTGGCGACGGCGTAAACGATGCGCCAGCCCTTGCCCGAGCAGATGTGGGAGTGGCAATGGGTGGTGGAATTGACATTGCTTTAAATGCCGCAGAAATCCTCTTTTTAAATAAGAATATGTTTGCTTTTGTTAGCCTTTACAAATACGCTCTGCACACACAACAAACATTAAAAATTGTCATTGCATTAAGTGTACTTTATAATTTATCAGCCGTAATACTGGCCTGTTTTGGCATTTTACACCCTATTATTGCAGCACTCATAATGCCAATTTCTTCAATAACCACAGCTTTAATTGTCTTTTTAAGAAAAGGAGACTCCCGATGGAAGTCTTGTATTGGCTCATCCCCATCGCAATTTTGTTCGCAGGTGGAGGCGTTGGGGCCTTTTTAATTGCACTTCACAAAGGCCAATTTGATGATTTAGAAACGCCTGCACACCGGGTACTCATGGACGAAGACAAAGTGTCACAAGACTGAGACAATTTGTCAGATTCGCAATACGGCCAGGCATTCAAACTCATTAGAAACCTTCCTTACATCGCAGAAAACCAATTTTTTAAACCGCAAGAGTCGGATCACACGTTGGCACAGTCTTTGCTTTCCGAAGTCGCGTAGCAAAAAAACTGAACTCTTTTCGGG
Organism: Pseudomonadota bacterium; assembly: GCA_043747645.1. Lineage (GTDB taxonomy): Bacteria > Bdellovibrionota_B > Oligoflexia > Silvanigrellales > Silvanigrellaceae > JAYTOT01. Next base: position 6,105 of record JAYTOT010000239.1, read on the forward strand.
CGCGGTGCCTGATTCATTTTTATTGCAAATTTTGCCTGAGGAGGACAAATGTCCGTTGAAAGATTCAGTTATGACGACGAAACTCCGCGACAATTTCTGTGGGCCGCAGTTATTTGGGGCATTGTGGGAATGCTCGTTGGAATCACAATTGCAATTCAACTCTTTGAGCCTCGTGCGAATTTAACTTCATGGTTAACCTTTGGACGCCTGCGTCCGTTGCATACTAATGCCGTAATTTTTGCCTTTTGTGGCAATGCTATATTTGCAGGTATTTATCATTCTTCACAACGCTTGCTCAAAGCCCGCATGTGGAGCGATGTGCTTTCAAAAATTCACCTGTGGGGTTGGCAAATTATTATAGTGGGAGCTGCACTCACATTGCCATTTGGCTTCACAACGTCAAAAGAATATGCCGAACTAGAATGGCCAATTAAAATTGCAATTACCGCTGTGTGGGTTGTATTTGCAACAAACTTTTTTATGACAATAAAAGTAAGGCGCGAGAAAATTCTGTACGTATCTATTTGGTTTTACATTGCAACAATTATTACAATTGCAATGCTGCACATCATTAATTCACTTTGCATTCCAATCTCACCACTCAAAAGCTATTCTCTTTATGGTGGAGTTCAGGACGCTTTGGTTCAATGGTGGTATGGCCACAACGCCGTTGCATTTTTTCTCACCACACCGTTCTTAGGTTTAGCATATTACTACATTCCAAAAGCTGCAAAGCAACCCATTTATTCGTACCGATTGTCAATTATTCATTTTTGGTCACTTATCTTTATTTACATTTGGGCCGGGCCACACCATTTGCAAAACACCAGCTTGCCAAACTGGCTGCAGTCTTTGGGAATGGTTTTTTCTATCATGTTACTAGCGCCATCGTGGGGTGGAGCAATCAATTTTGTTCTCACACTGCGCCAGGCTTGGTCCCGCGTAAAAACAGATCCTATTATTAAATTTTTTGCTGCGGGAATTACCTTTTACATGATGGCCACATTTGAAGGCCCCCTTCTCTCTATAAAATCGGTCAGCGCCATAGCGCACAACACAGATTGGATTGTGGCTCATGTGCATAGTGGGGCTCTTGGTTGGAATGGTTTGGTTATTTTTGGCATGCTTTATTATTTAGTACCAACGCTTTATAAAGTTGAGCTCTACAGTAAAAAACTAGCCAATGTGCATTTTTGGACAGCCACTGTTGGTATTTTATTATACATTGTTTCAATGTGGATTTCGGGAATCATTCAAGGAGTCATGTCTCAAAGTCTTAATGCAGAAGGTTTATTGCGATTTCCCATTTTTGTAGAAATCGTTTCGGCAGTGCTGCCCCTGCAAATGATACGCGCTGCAGGCGGGACAATTTTCTTTGTGGGCGTTTTAATTATGGCCTACAATCTTTTAAAGACCGCTTTGTCTGCCCCAAAACCAGTTGCAGAATTTTTTTCAGCACCCGCATTAACTAGCAACAAAAAAGAATCGTTTCCCTCACTGCAACTCCGTGCAGAAAATAAAGGCGCACTTTTAATCCAACTGTCTGCAGTAGCAGTGCTCATTGGAAGCATTATCGAAATTGTTCCACTTTTTTCATTCGACCAAAAAGAAGGAAGCATTTCAGATATAAAACCATACACTCCATTAGAGCTAGAAGGACGCGATATTTATATTCGCGAAGGTTGCAACAATTGCCACACTCAAATGGTACGAGCATTAGTTTCAGAAACAAAACGCTATGGCCCGCCATCGGAAGCCGGCGAACACATTTACGAGCACCCTCATTTGTGGGGATCAAAACGCACAGGGCCCGATTTACAAAGAATAGGCGGGAAATATGGAAACGTTTGGCATTGGAAGCACATGAATAACCCGCGCAGTTTAGTGCCTCAGAGCATTATGCCTTCGTATTCATTTTTGGCAGACGCAACATTAAACACCGACCACACCGTAAAAAAAATGCAAGCACTTTTGTTTATGGGAGTGCCATATAGCAATGACAATATAACAAATGCACTTTCACAATTGACTGCGCAATCGGCCCAAATTTCTACAGCGTTAAAAACTGAAGGCGAAAGTGTTGCCAATGAAAATTCGGAACTTATTGCACTTATTTCGTATCTGCAGCGCCTGGGTATCGATGGCGCATTAGCAGCAAAAAACAAAGAGGAAAGCACTAAATGATGAGGCAATGGTTTTCACAAAATGCAGACCCTACATACGCAATTATGGCATTTTTTGTCTTTTTTGCAGTTTTTATGACTACCTGTGTTTGGCTTTTGAAAAAGAACAAGACTGATTTTTCAAAACATGCGGAGTTGCCATTCAATGAAAAATAACGATAAAAACAATGATAATGCTTTAAAAAAAGTAGAATTACGTGATGGCGGGCACGATTTCGATGGAATTCAAGAATTAGACAATGACTTACCAAAATGGTGGGTTAATTTATTTTTGATTACCATTGCGTTCGGCATAGGCTATTTTGCTTGGTATCATTTTCCAGGAACTCCGGCTCTGGGGCCAAAAGAAGAGTACTTAGCCGACAAAATAAAACTAGAAAAAGCTATTGCAGTTCAAAATAAATCAAATGATTCTGGAACCAAAGGATTTGATTTTGAATCGGCGCAAAAAGACTCTGCGATAGTTGCTACAGGTAAGGGTATTTTTGATACCAATTGTGCCGCTTGTCACGGTCAAAAAGGCGAAGGAATTGTTGGTCCTAATTTAACCGATAAATATTGGATTCACGGTTTTACTTCTCCGCAACTCCTTGAAGTCGTTTTAAACGGTGTTGCCGAAAAAGGAATGCCAGCTTGGAAACAAATTCTGGGTGAAAAAAATGCGCAAAATGTTCTCACCTACATAGCGACTCTACAAAACACAAACCCTCCAAATCCAAAGGCGTCCCAAGGTACGGAAGGAACAATCAAGTGGTGAGCAGCCAGCCAGCGACAATAGGAAAAGGAGGAAAACGCATTTGGTGTTACCCCGTAGAAATTTCGGGGCCGCGGCAACGATTGCGAACCGTAATTGCAGTTGCTCTCCTTTTTTTATTCTACTCTGCGCCATTTTACAGATGGAATGAGGCTCCTTTTATTCGACTGCATTTTTCTAAAGGATTCTTTTTTCTTTTTGGTCAGCCTATTGCCATGTCTGAAATGTATCATTTTGTTTTTTTAATCATTCTACTGGTACTTATTTTATTTCTCTCTGCTGCGTTGTGGGGGCGAATTTGGTGTGGTTACGCATGCCCACAGACAATTTTTATAGAACACATTTTACGTCGCATTGAATTTTATATTGAAGGCCCAGCGCTTCACAGAAAAGCAAATGATTTAAAAAAAATCACGCTTTCTAAAATTTCAAAAAAGACTCTTAAATATTTACTATTTTTAATTGTGTGTGTTTCGTTTTCAACGACACTTGTCAGTTACTTTATTGACCCTTTAATTGCTTGGCAATTTTCAGATACTACAGCAAATTTGGTAACCATAATTCTCACTTCGCTTGCCATGTTTAATGGCACCTATTGGCGCGAGCAATTTTGCACTTTAGCCTGCCCTTACGCTCGCATTCAGAGTGCTTTTGAAGATCCCAATTCAAAATCATTCGGATACGATGCAAATCGTGGCGAACCACGAGGAAAATCCAAACCAGACAATTCCTCCGCAGGTGACTGTATCGATTGTAGCTTGTGCGTCAGAGTTTGCCCCACCTCAATAGATATACGCGATGGAATGAATCAACTGGAGTGCCTTAATTGCGGACGATGTGCCGATGCATGCGATTCTATTATGATCAATTTGAAGCGACCGAAGGGGCTCGTTCGCTTCGATAAAGAAACAAATTTAAACCTCAATGCCACACGTTCAAAAAATGTTGTGCCAATTCGAAAACACGTTTTATTTTATTTCGTCGCAATTTTCACTTTATGCGGTTATGGTGTTTTTAAATTTATTGCAAGAAAATCTGTAGGAGTTCAAATTTTCGCCGTGGGCCAAACTCCATATTTTCAAAGCGAAAATCGCATTTCGAATCTTCTTCAAATAAAACTTTCAAATCAAAGTTCCAAAATTCAAGATTTAAAAATTGCAATCGAAAATCCCGTTTTCCGCATCGACTCACCGCAAGAAGCCAAAGCAATTTCACCTGGAGAAACAAGAATTTTACCTTTTTTAGTGTCTTTTGACCTAAATTCATACGATGGAAGCGACACAGATATTAGCGTGATTTCACAATATTCTGGAGAGATTATTAAAATCCCACGAAAATTTGTGAAACCTGGCCGGTAAAAACCAAACCGTTCATCGTTAAATTCGATACAAGTATTCATTATTATCTATTTATGCACTTTAAAAAAAAGCCGTAAAGTTGTTGTCAGTAGAAATCAGACAGCCAACTTTAAAGGAGAATGGACATGAAACACCCAGTGTCAGAAGTTTCCGGAATTCTAAATTCGTCTGGCGGCATCCATTTATCTATCTATATAGAAGGTAAATTGGGCATCGTTGAATCTAAAAAAATGCTTCAAAAATACCTGGTGGAGGCAGAAGTCTATTTGAGTCCAGTTTTGAGTGAAAGTGAAAAACAAAAGTTTCTGGACCCCATTTACAATCTGCTATTAAGTGACACATTTTTAAATGGTAGTGAAGAAAGCTACGCAATTTTTCGAAAAAATAATGAGCTAAGCTATCTTAAACTTCCACTAAAAGTTGCTGCAGGATGCCACGTAGCGACTACATTTCATGTGAAACCTATTCTTTCCTGGAAACAAGTTGAACGAAAATTTTACCTTATTCATTCAGATCACGAAAAAATCACATTGTATTTTGCAAACAAAACAACTTGTCAAAAAATTTCAGCCTATGAATTTGAAAAAAACGATGAGAACAAGACTTTTCAAGAAAGAAATGCATTAGCAACTAACAAAAACGCAACTTTTTCAAATCAAATGAAAATTTTAGCTAAGCAAATTGATTTTTCAATTTCAAAACACTCTACCGAAAATACAAATACACTTTTCTTCTCCGGAATTTCGCAGATCAACAAAGAAATATTTTCAAATCTAAAATATCCTAAAAAAGTACATTCAACGTTTCTGAGCGGAAGTTCTAGAAAATCAATTTCAAAAAACTGTGAATTTATTAGAAACTATCTCGCCAAAGAAGCACTTAAAGCCCACGAATCTTCTGTAGAAGATTTCAGATTTGCCTTACTCCAAAATAGAGTCATGAAGAATATTTTTCAAATTGCTAAATGTGCTGTTCTCGGCAAAATCCAACGCCTTATAATTTCCGAAGACCAAAATTTGTTTGGCAAACTCAATGAAAAAAATGGCGATATAAAATTGTACCCACGCGATAAAGATCATGAAGACGACGATATTTTAGACGACATAGCTCAAATTGTATTAAAGAACGGCGGTGAAGTTATTGTCACTCCATCTCAAAAAATACCAAATTACTTTCCAATTTTAGCAATTTCAGACTCTGTTTTACAAGATCAAATTGCTCATATTTTTTCAGAAGACAACAAACCGGACACGATATTTTTGCCTAAAAAAGAGAGAACATCTCAGGTTTCTTTAAATTGACCATTTTTTCTCATTTTGAAAATTGATCCGAGCAGTCAAGCCATTTTATAGCGAGTGGCTTTGCCAATTCCAGTTTTTAAAACCAAACCTTTTTTAACGAGTGGTGCCAGCAATTGATGAAGAGATTGCCGCGTAATAAAAAGCTTTGTGCGCAAACGAATTGACGAAATTGAAATCTCATCTTCGATGCATCGCATCAAATCGCGCTGTCTCTCGGTGAGGGCAAAATTCGAAAAATGAGTACTTGCAGAAACAGGAATGCCTATTTTAGTAAATTCTTTTAACGATAATAAAAGACTATTTTGATTCAATACAAATGAATCTACCGCACGACTGAATTTAATGACAAGGGCACAAGGTGCCAGTTTTTCACCTAGGCGAGTGAGCATCATTGCAGACCGCGCACGGTGTTTGTCTGCATCATACTTCACAGAAAAGTAACAAATACGATGAATTTCTTCAAGCTTAATTCCTATATTATTAGCATCTATAAGGATTTTTAAAATCTCAAATTCTGTGTCAGTGAGAATAATTTCACTGGCTTTAGAGTTTTCAAACCAAATTATTTTTTGAGACTCGTGGATAAAAAATAATGACCCAGCTTGAATCATTTCGTCTAGTTTTACAAAAAACTGCTCCACCCCATCGCTTTGATTTAAATTAAATTGCTGGGTCTGATTTTTCCATTCTAAGCCTGGCAACATGGGCCATTGAATGCTCAATTGATTCACGGCATGAAAAATATCTCGCAAACAAAATTCACTTGCTTGAATCATTGTTCTGCATATTTTTTCGAAGGGAAAATTGACTCGCTGAATATTGGCCAAATGAATTTCAAAACAACAGTTGAGTAAGATGAGTTTTTTCTGTGCCGTATCTTTAAGACCCTTCATGCAAAACGATAATGCTTCAAATGTGTTTTTTTGTTTTAAAAATATGACGGAATTTAGAAGCAAGCAGAGGGCGCCAAATCGGCCATATTTCCATTTGTGGCAAAATTCTAAACTCAACTGCACATGGTTTGAAGCCCGTGCATATTTGCCCAAACGCAAAGCAATACGGGACAATAAAAAATGAATCACCGCAACTGTGGCGTCATTTTGATTCGATTTATTTTGTTTGAGCCGTTCTGTAAACCTCGCTTGAAGCCCCGACAAATTTGCTTCCACAAGCATTTCGACTTCACACCGCTCTACATCCATATTTAAAATAGACAGAGGAAGTTTATGCTTGTGAACCATATCAGTGACTTCAACGAGCAAAGAGTCGACCCGTTGATATTGTCCGCGGAGCAATGCCAAGCGCAGTTTTTCTTGAAAAAATTGCACCGTTTGTAAGGGAGCAGTCCTTGTTTGGAAGTATTTTTCTTGGCTTATTAGAAATTTTTCTGCGCTCTCAAATTTTTCACTTTCTACATAGTGACTCGCCTTGCGACGAAGCATTTGAATTTGCAAAAGTTGAGACGGAAAAACAGAAATAATTTTTGCCTGAATGCTAATGGCATGCCAAGATTTAGAATATTGAGCCATGGCCTGATAACAGGTTCCTAGACACAAATACATTCTATAAATCGTGTACAGTGAGTAATTGTGACTGGTCTGTTGTTCTAAAAAATCTTCAATCATGTGCACTGCAACGGGGTACCTACCTGAGTGCATTTCAACCCGCGCCCATTCTACAGTCCACTCTAAGTGGAGAGAATCATTTTTGAGTCTGCGTTGCAATGCCTCACCGGTGCTCTTTAATTTCGACAATAAATCCTGCGGTTCACCAGCTCTGCGAGCATTCCAATACCTAAAATAGGCATACCATGACTTTTCAAAATCTCTTGAATGCTGTTTTGAAATGTACAGTGAATTTGATAATTTGAATGCATTTGCATACTGGCTATTAATATGCCAGCTCACTAATTGTTCAATAGTATTTTGCTTAATATCAGAATATTCTGCATCAATAATTTCCAAAGCAGATTCAAGTGATATCTGCTCCATGCCAAAAAAATTGTTTTGCTTAGATTTTGGGTCAAAACGATTGAGATATTCATTTGGATTAAACAAAGATAAATTCCTTTCAGAGACACTGACGAATCAATAACAGTCACGTTGACGTAAATTTAATTTATAATAATAATATCGGTGATTCAGTATTCGATTGAAACGGGAATCCGTCAAATAACTTTTAAATACTGTTATTTCGGTATGTTAATTGACTCCCATGCACTCTGCGATGTTTGTCGCACTTGCTGCACAGCTCAGGTACATTTCGTTTAAGAGCAACACAGCCCAAAATTCTGAGCGGTTTGAGAATTAAGCACTGCTCAAAAAAGGAGTCTTTTATGAAATCAGTTTTTTTGTTTGCTTCGTTAGTGTCTAGTGCAGCCCTTGCTCAATCTGCTGCATATTCCCCCAGCGTTTACGTAGCTGGAGTAACTAAAGGTACAGTGTTCCCGAGCCTTACAACGAACTGCGCAAAGGTAACGGATGTCCTGGTCCCGAATTTTATTGACGGCATTCCATACGATACTACAATCGGAAATACACCTATTATTGGAAACTTCGGCGGGACCTTGAGCGGATGCAATACAAATGAAATAAAATTTGACGGCAATTTTACGGATATTACATTTTTAAGTAACGCAAAAATGTCTGAAGTTTGCAAAGGCACAATAAAAATCGCAGAAAACACTTCTACAGGAACTATGAAAGTAGAATGGAAAGTGAAAGGAACTTACCGAGACAGCAAATGTTCTTCTATTGGTAAAACATTTAATTTAACCTTAAAAGCAAGCACTGTTGCGGACCTTAAGTTCCCCTATTTGACTTCTGTAGAATACAACATGGTTGAAACATACATTAATACGCACCACCTTATTTCCGAAACCTCTTTTGCCCTAGACCCCAGCCGCTACGACCAGCTGCCACAAATTCAAATTGGCACAGGAACAAGCCTCCGCAGCACGCACTGCGATCGTGGTGGCGCTGATTGGCCCGAAGCTGGTGTTTGTTACATTGTTTTGCCTGGTGGAAGAACGCTTGGATATTTACAATCTGTAACTAAGCCAACTTCTAAAGGATGGGCAGACCTCAAAAGAAATCGATTTTCAATCGTTCAAGACTAATTGAAATAAGTGAGAGGTAAATGTATTTTGTGTGAACGCTGCATTGGAATTGAATGCGTCGAGTGAAGTTTAATTCCTTTTAAAAGGAACTTGCCTCGAAGATATTTTGTATTAACTGGCGCGTTCTAACACTATAAAAAAAGACCATTCTATTTTAATTAAATCCTTCAACAATTTCGCAACTTAAGGGAATCCATGCGCCGATGCCCTCATGACTCAAAAAATAGTCTCCATCAGAGGTTCCATAGGCATAAATTCTATTTCCACTTGATGCAACAAAATTAACCATTATTTTGATTGGAGTATCGTTTAATACTGTCCATTGAACGACTGCATTTCCACTTACTTTATCTATCGTTTTACGGTTTTCTATGACGTCTATTTGATGTATACCTAAACTATCGTCGGAAATAATATCGTAAGATAATGTACCAAAAGAACCCTTGCAAGAGACAGCGGCGTAACCACGAGATGCAATAACAGTAGACAATAACAATACACATTTTAAAATTTTCATGTTTTTCCCTTCTCGAAAAATCAAAATAGAACGAATCATTAAAACATCTATTCTATTTTTGCAAAGCATAAAATAAGTGAATTTTTCATATTTACTAATCAAAATAAAAGCATTTTAGGATGCTCCAAAACCTAACTCATTTAAAATTAATCAGATTTTTGATTCAGGAATTCCTAAATTGATTTAGCAAAAAAACTCTATTGCCGACACCTTCCGGAGAGAGAGTCCGAATTTTTGCAATTTTATTGTTGCAAACAAATAGTCTTTGTGAACCATTTAGAGTTTTCAGTCATTATTTTTGAGGGATTGAATTTAAGATTTTGGCACTGAATGAGTCTAAGTTGTCTGCACAATTCTGCGAGTAAGCACTATCGACTTGTTTACACCTTCCGGTAAAAGTACCAACACATTAGGCAAGTTATACTAAAAGATTTTACATACTCTTAGGCATTCAAAGATTCGACAATTCGAATTCGATAATAAGTCAAGTTTTTGGCCTCTTGGATTTAAGTTCACGATGTTTTATTTCGTTCAATGCCCTATCATTGTGCGGAACGACAAATTGAAAGTGGCACAAAAGAGTGCGCGACGATAATGCAACGCAAACAAGGATCATAAGAATGAATCGCAAATTTCAAAAATTAAAGACTAAAATTGTATTCACGCGCTTTGCACAAATTTTTATTCCGATCATTTTACTGACTCATTGTAAGTCTCGCAACTATAATTCATCAAAGCCGAAAATGGTCTTGAATTCATCTGCTCAATGTAATTCAGCCCTGACCAATTTCGTTGATTTTAAAAATTTGTCTCCGCGCAGCGACGACGATTTTTTGGCAGCGAATGAAGTCTGCTCCGATGCAACCGTGAATTCTGGATTTGCCGAAATTGGCGACGGCAGTTCTAAAGCACTTTGTTCGGAAGCGCACAATCAGTTTCCCCAAATCAATGAATTAAAATTTATAAAATGGAGCGCTCTTTCAGCAATTCCAATATCAATGAGTTGTAATTCATTTCAAAAATCCGGTGCAAGTCACTACGGCCGAAAAGCAAGTAAACAGGTGTATAAAATATTTTTACGTTCTCTGATCCCAAAGGAACTTTCACCAATGAAAGAAACTACCCTCAAAAAATGCTCTGAAGAATTAAAAAAACCAGACATTTCTTTCTTAGTGTTTGCCAATCAGAATATGCCTATGGCAGTGAATAAAGATTTTTCAAATTTCTCAACTGAAGATAGAATTCGGTATTTAGACGAAAATTTTTCGGTGAGAGGCACTTTGGAAGGAATAAGAAAGGGCGATGTTTTTCAGGGCATTCCAATGACACAGACTGAATCGGATTTTTTGAAATCGCTTTGGCCAGATGGAACGATGCACGTTGAAAACATTTCGGAACCCTTTATGAGTTACGATGTCACTCCGCCAGCCATGGTATCGGGTGACTTTGCATTTCATCCCCCTTCCAGTGATATCTGTTCGAAATTGACCCAATTTCAACTGGACATCGAAAGACTGCAACAGCTCAAAAATGATTCAAAATCTTATTTAAACGGCGTGGCAGAACTCACACGAAGGTGCATTGCTGTTCATCCTTTTGGAGACGGCAATGGGCGCACATGCGGTATGTGGTCGGTATTTGCCTTGACTCGCAACAAACAATTGCCCTCTGTGCGTTGGCCACATGAAGATTATTCTTTGTCTTTATCAAGCTATCAAAGTAAATTTTTAGAGGGAATTGAAAACTCAGTTGCACTGCTCAAAAGTATCGATGATTTATAAATTTTCCGGCAACCTCAATTTTTTTAATTTTTTTTAAATCCGCATTTTAATCAGACCACTAGGAGAATTAATTGAAAAACATACCTATTTCGACTTTATTTTTGGCCTTCGTATTTTCAGCATTGCCAGCTTGCAAAAACAGAGATTTTAACAACAGTTCTCAACAAAAAAATATCGAAAATGGAGCCTACAGTTCAGTGACGCCTGATCGCATCACATACGGATTTCACTGGACGAGCTCACCAAGCGTAACCGACCTGAATTCGGCAATTGCTTGGGCTAAATTTCAAATAGATGAATCGAAAGAAAATGCAAAAATTCCTGAGAACGGGCCTGCACCAGAAATGGCTGCCGCAGGACATGGACTTTATATTGCAACAGACCCGATGCAATCTGACAATTTTGGCTCCAATTTATTGCTTGTTCCGGTAAAACCTCAATCTAAATTTACATATATTTTTGAACGCAGTGATTCGAGTCAATTTTCAGTCATGCGCTCAAATACTCCAATGATTGTTTATCGGTATATCTCCAGTTTTGTGCCTGGTGCACTTGACCGTTCTGCAGTAATTCGCTCGCCAGATTTAGTGGATTGGAATGCCGCAAGTTTTTATACTTTTAAACGCGGAAAACTCGAAGTGCCAGATGAAAAAGGCATTGAAAAATTAAAGCTGGCACTAGACTCCAAGGATTTAAAGCAGTTTTTAGAATTTTTTCTGAATTCCAGAAAAACACTTGAAACACTTTGTTCCCTAGCCGACACAACACAAACAGCGAAATTGCATTATATTAAAACAGAATTGAACAACATGTACAATTCTGCAATGTTTCACGCTGGAGCAAACAATGAACCAAAGATATACACAGTTATCCAAAAAGAGCTGAAAGAGCCTGGGCTAAAAGAGCTGGTTGAAAAACAACCTTTGCCAGTTCAAGCGATATTGCTGCAGAGCGTCGAAAAACCCGACGAAGCAATTAAAAAATTACTGAATTACCGGGCATCGGCACTGATGGGCTGGAAAAACCCTCCTTACTCGCCTGGTGAAACAGAAATCACATTTGATTTCGACCTTTATTTGCTCAAAAAAATAAAACTTGTGCCTCAAGATTTAGCGGTAAAAAGCAAATCAGAACTTCTTGATTTTTTGTATACAGCTGCAGAAAATAAACTCAAAGAAGATGCTAAAGCCCTAGCTGTTCTGCAACCACTTGCAAATCAGTTCTCTGGTTTATTAACTGAAATGAGTCTTACAGCTTGGAAATAAATCTACAGAAAACAAAAAAACAGGACCCTTTTAAATAAGGATGCTGCTCACAAATAAGATAATTATAATTTATTGAGAAACACTTACCTTACGAGATTTATCGAGCAAACTAACCTTAATATGACGTTTTACATCAGGCAAAAATCGCAAAGGATCTTGAGGAATACCGCCTGCAACCCGTGTTTCAAAATGCAAATGGTAGCCCGTGGCACGGCCCGTTTTTCCAACATAACCAATGAGCTGCCCTGCTCGCACAAATTGCCCCTCGCGCACAGCCAGTTTCATCATGTGGCCATACAAAGTTTGATGATCGTTGTCGTGGCCTACCACAGCAACAATACCATAGGCGTTTTTACGTTTTGCAGTGAGAATTTGTCCATCGGCTGCAGAGTAAATAGGCTC
>JAYTOT010000240.1:0-4144 GCA_043747645.1 Pseudomonadota bacterium
AAATGCCGGTGGTACTTTAGAAAAAGCACAGAAAATTGCCGCACATGCTTCTGCTTCAACCACTAAACTGTACGATAGAACCAATGACACGGTGAGTTTAGAAGAGATTCAGAGGATTAGGTTTTGAAAGAATGAAAGGAGAACGTCACCTTCAGAGATTTAAATCAATTTCCCATGCAAGGCGATTTCTGCTGGCACTTGAAAAAAATCTCATCAATACTATGTTTGAACAAATAAAATTTTGAAAAAATCTCCCTCCCATTTCTCTAAAATGTTATAAGACGAGGCAAAAATGACGAATTTTGGATTTAAAATTTCAATGACAGTAGGAACTTTATTTTTTTTATAGGTTGCAAGTCACGAACAAATAATGAGGCGACAAAACCATTTGATGGGCTTTGTCATTATGACTTAGGTAAGCCGACAGAGAAATGCGTAGACCATAAAGATGGTCCTGGAGGTAGTGCAGAAACCTTTGCAGCTTCTTGTGAAAAGCAGTCTGGAACCTGGGAGGTAAATAAATTGTGCGACGTGAGTTCTGGGACTCGTGGCTGCAGAACTCCAGCATCCAGCGGTGGTCCTGAAATAACAACATGGTATCCGGGCAGCTCTTTTTCACCTTCTGCAACAATTGTATGCGGGGAAAAACAAAATCTCGTGACCAAATAATTTAATGCACCTTATTAAGGTTTTCTAATTCGCAACGCACCATCAAAAACCCAGCTGTTTTTTGCGCTATTTGAGACAGTATTCAGGCTGTAGTCTACCCCTAGTGCCATCACGTAAATAAAGTTATTACCTATAAAAAGAGCGGTCAATCTCGTGCCGTCTGCTTGAGATTCATGGACACTCATGTTGGCTCCCACAAGCGAACCAACGATGTCTGGTGTGGCCCCTAAAAAGTGGTCAGTTACATATTTCTCGACAGCTCATACTCCAAAGGGCTGAGAGAACCAAGGGAGCTGTGGCGTCTGATTCGATTGTAAAACGATTCAATGTACTGAAAAATCGCTGTCTGAGCCTCCTTTCTGGTGAAAAAATCGCAACGATGAATTAATTCTCTTTTTCAACTCGCAAAAAATGTTTCTGAAATGGCATTGACTAGCCGTCCGCATCGAACAATTTCCAGTGCTACTCATGATTTGATAAAATCCCGATATTTTTAAATGATCTCGAACTTTTTTGCTCCCATATTGGCTGCCTCGATCACTATGAAAAATTATACCTGTTGGATTTTTTCGACCCTGTTGCGCCATTTGGATCGAATTTACAACTTATTCGGCGTCAATTCGAGAACCCATTGACCAACCAATTATCGCTCTCGAAAAAGTATCCAAAACGATGCTCAAATAGAACCAACCCTCACGTGTTGGAATATAGGTGATATCGCTGCACCAAAGTGTATCCGAAGTATACGATTTAAAGTCCTGGCAGATTAAATTTGGCGCTACAAATCTTGTGTATTCAGAATTTGTGGTCACCTTAAATTTTCGTTTGCCAATACCTCTCAGGCCCATTTTTTTCATCATTTTCGCGACTCTGTTTTGACCAAATCGCAATCTCTGATGCAAAACCGTGTGATGAACTCTTCTACGGCCGTAAGTGGATCTTGAAGCTATATGAATTTTTTCAATTGCAATTTTTAACTGCTTATTTTCATTTTCCCGTTTTGACGGCTGCTTTTTAGACCACTTATAAAAACCACTTGGAGCCACATTTAGACATTTGCATAAAAGATTCACGAGTAATTTACCTTTTCTGAGTCTATAAAAGAAAATTTTATCACTGCTCTTTTGCGAATAATGCCGTCGCTTTTTTTAAAATTTCTACCTCCTTTTTTAGGCGCTCATTGTCGCGCTTTAATTTTAGCAACTTAGCATTTTCATTTGAAATTTGTACAGTAACTCGCTGTTTGCGATTTTCTTATCCAAAATTTTCGTATTTTTTTCGCCAATTGGTTAGTGTCGAAAAACCGACTCCAAGCTCTTCAGCAGTTTCTGCAAGGGTTTTCTTGGTTGCATAGCTTAAAGCTAAAGCATTCTGACGGAATTCTTCAGAATACGATCTCGGTTACTTTGTCATTGGCATTCCTAGCTTTCCCGAAGGCAGAATTATCAGAATGTCCACCAAAGGGGTACCAGTTTACCGCATATTCAAGATAAGGGAGCCAACATGCGAGCGGAAAACTCGCACCGCCATGTTCGCAAAAGAGAACGTCACCTTAAGAGATTTAAGTCACTTATTCATGCTAGACGCTTTCTTCCAGCCTATTGCCAAATCAGATGTTTCTTTTCAAGAAGAAGACATTTGTATTCAGCACAGGACTATCGCGAACTTATTTCGAATAAATTCGATGCATGGAACGAAATGTCAAACTTTAAATTTGCTGCAAAGCTCAAAGTCGGAATTGGGTAGGGGAGCTATTCCTAAAGTACCAGAACACCAAGTTGACAATCCTCATTTCAGGGGTGAGATCGCAGTCCTGTCTAGCAAAAGTCTGTAGTCGCTTAACCCCGTGTCCATTAAATGCTGGAAAGATCAGAACCTTCGAGATACGTGGACGCGTGACTTTTGCCGTCGAGAAGTCGCCACAGTCGAGAAACGAACGTAATGCTTGACGAAATTTTGACAGGTGCAATGCTAGAATGCGATTCGTATACTTTGCAGGGCCACGTTAGGTTGCGATTTAAGAAAAGTAGGAAGCACATATGAATTCTCGGTCTGTTATTTTTTTTTCTTGTGCTTAGTTTCTTGCAAGGCGAGGGAATTCAATCGTAGCTCCAGCACCAAGCCCAGTACCACAACCAAAAGTAATGATTCATCACAAAGTAACGATGTAAGCCTTAGTTGCAAACAATTACCTGATCCTAAAAACAGAATATCAACCGAGTATACCCTTTTTAATAACGGCAAGTATGTGAAAAATGTTTTCAACAATGGCGTGTCAATTGGCACAGAAGAAAGAAATTTTACTTTCAAAAATCCAGCTCTAGATCGAAGTTCCGAAAAGTTTGAATCAATCGAATGTTTTTCAATTGAAAATTCTTCATTGAAACTTTCTGGAAAATCTTTTTTAAATGCGATTCAGATTGAAGTCCCTTCGGGCGCAGTAACTGAAATATGGGAATTTTCACTCACTCAAAGTGCCGTAAGTAAAAAAGTTAGTGACACAAAAATATCATGGAAATCCATTGAAGCGGAGGGCTGCAAGATAAACTACATTGAAGGATTTGAGTCCGATGCACGAAAGTTTGAATTGTGGATGTCAAAAGCTGTTGCAGCCGTTGAGAAAGAATTTGCCTCAGCTAGTAAATCGGATTTTTTTAATCAGGTAAAGAATTGTAACATTTATCTTTACGATACACCCAATGAAAAAGCGAATGTTGGTAAAGTTCTTGGAGAGGAACCCTACTATATTTTATCTGATAAGTACGAACTGAAAATACATTTTTTGACTCCTAGTGCAATGCCTCCAGGACAAACAACGGTTACTGGGCTTAAAAAAGATGATGATTATTTCTTTCATATTTTAGTTCACGAATATACGACTACAGCACTGGAATATTTCAATGAAAAGGCGGGAGGGTGGGAATTTTCTACTACTGCTGCCCCAAACTGGTTTATTCAGGGTTACGAAGAATACATGGGGCTAAATTACTCCAGTGACACAAATCGCGACGCGACTTCGACGGCCTATAAACAACTGGTAGCGAGCAAGGCAAACCTAATATCATTTGAAGGCACCCTCCCTGAACTCGCAAATGGCGCCGACGACTAAACTAACGGCTTTGCAATTTGCCAGTTTCTACGTGAGACCTTTGGTGCTGAAGCACTTTCAAAATTCTTAACAAGCAAGGAAATCTCGTTTGAAAATGCTTTTGTGAAAAACTTTGGTCCGGCTAAAAACCTCAAAACACAATGGGTTACTTGGTTAAAAAAGAAATAAGAATCTGTGATCCGCATTTGGCACCTTCAGCAAATCACCGACCCAAAGTCTAGCTTTGCCTCACCTCGAGTGCCAAGGAGTTGCAAAATGGTAGCGTAAAAAATTCCGTGTCTCACTCAAATCTGTGCTACGTGCACAAGGAGAAGATGAGACATGAGGATTCAAATGAGTATCGCCAAATTCGAGGCTGGGCGCCCC
>JAYTOT010000241.1:0-1734 GCA_043747645.1 Pseudomonadota bacterium
TCAACAAGTTAGGCGATTTTTTTTGTTAAAAAAGTCCCGAAATACGCTCAAAAAGCGTAAATTCGGGACATGAACAAAAATAATAGTCACGAAGAACCGAATAAAATTCGGCAATTGCAATTATTCCCGATTGAATTGGGGGTTGCACCCGCGTATTATCGTTTTTTGCGAATCGATTTGGGTCAGCTATGGCAAAAAATACCTTTTGATTCCTTGGCGCAGAGCATCGTTCAATGCGCAAGGAAACAAGGTTCTCACGTTCCCCAATGGGGTTGGTTTGATATCCGAGGAGCCATCGCCTCTCAGGTATTAAAATCCTATTACAATGGTTTAAGCGATGAGAAGTTGTTGGAGAAGCTGAATCAGTGTGAGGTGTATCAGTGGTTCTGTTTTATGCACCTGAGGGATAATGAACAGATAAAGGATAAGGATATATTTTGGCGATGGCGAGTGTTTTTGGGTAGCCACATGGACTTAGACAGCCTCAATGTCGTTCAGTTGCAAGCTTGGAAGGGCGAGTTGGAGCATCAGCACCTTCGGCTGAGCGATGCTACGGTGTATGAAGTGTTGATCGCCTATTCGACCTCGGTGAAACTGTTGTGGCAAAGTTGCGAGTGGATTTATGACTCCATCGCCAAAATAGGTAAAAGCTTAGGATTGGGCAGTCTCAAGAGGCAGTATCGCCACTATGAAGACCAATTGGCGCGCCAACGGGCTTACGATAAAAGTCGGCGCAAGACCCATGCTCAGACTATCAGCCGCATTCGACAATTGCTATTTTGGTTGAATAAAGGCTTAGATTTATTAAAACCTTTGCTTATTTTACATCAGCAAAAGAGTGAAGTAGAAATAGGTTTTCGCCCGCTTAAAGAGAGATTTATCAGCCGTTTTGAAACCGTTGAAAAGGTTTATGAGCAACAAAAACAGCTTTTTGACAACCCCAAGGAGTCTATCAAAGACCGCATTGTTTCCCTTCATCAACCCCATATTCGCCCCATTGTTCGGGGTAAAGAGTTGAAAAAGGTCGAATTTGGACCTAAAGTCAATATGCTCCGAATTGGCGGAATTAATCTCATCGAGAAATTCTCTTTCGACAATTTTAACGAAGGTACCCGTTTTGAAAAAGCCTGTACAGCTTATGATGAACTAACTGGCAAATGCCATCAATTCGGCGCAGACCAAATCTACGCCACCAACAGCAATCGCCGCTTCGCCACCCAAAATCATATTGCCACTTGTTTCAAAGTCAAAGGCAAACTCCCTGCCGATGAAGATAAAAAGCAAGATAAAAAAAAGGCTATCAAAACCATTCATACCATCAGAGCCACTCACATGGAAGGTAGCTTCGGCAATGAAAAACAACATTATGATCTCCTTAAAATCAAAACCAAAACGCCCGAAACTCAATTGGCTTATCTTTTTTGTGCTATCCTCACTGCCAATGCTATGACCTTGATTGGTAGAGAGAAAAAGAGAAATAAACAGATGGCTAATAAAGCTAATAAATCCAAACCCTCTGCCCGAGCAGCTTGATGAGACTCTATGGTGACTTTTTTTTGTTTTATTGCCGCTCTTTTTAATCAATGGACTTGTGCCAAACTTACCTCTGTGACCCCAAATAAGACAAATCCGCCAATAAAAATATGCCAATGCCGTATCGATTCATAACAATAAAAACGCCTAACCAAATCTTATTCGGTTAGGCGGATGAACGCGCAGTTTCAGGTAGACCCT
>JAYTOT010000242.1:0-23971 GCA_043747645.1 Pseudomonadota bacterium
AAAATGTTGCTACTAATGCTGGGATATTGCCGGGGCATTAATACGGTTGAAAGTGTTATTAAAACTCACGGACCGATATTGGTTTCATGCAACAACGCCCAATTTAGCGAGCAACCGACCGCATTCGTAAACAATATCGTCGCTCCAAATTTGGTCGCCTCGTAAATGCTTGCCAGTGCAGGCCGTAAAGACCATAATGAAATATTGTTGAAATTCGCCTTTATTTTTTTCCACTAATGCAGTGCAAATCATTTGACCATTTAAAGATGGAATAGGTTTTGCCACTGGCACATTTAAGCTCGCCAGCTCATTAATAATTGCGGCCTCAGACACAAGCTGTGCAATACCCCGGTGCCATGCTGGAGTGACTCTAATAAACACACTCTCGCCGTTTAAATGAGCAGTGAGCGTTGCATTTTCTGACACCCTTTGTCGTTGAATATTGGTCACTTCGTTCCAATTGAGGCAAATTTGATTTTTTATTTGCTTGGCAATATTCCAGGTTGAACCCAAACTCATATATTAAATTTCCAACTTCAAACCTTCGGCTTCAAAACAATTCCCGTGCGAGGTTCGCTTTTAATCGATTCGTCGTGAAAGCGAGACGCCGAATCGTCGGTAATTTTTGGTGCACGTGCCGGTGCAGAACCTGGAGCGGCCAACACAATACCCGTGCGAGGCTCTTGGGGGTGCGCTTGCGCCATGGGCATTGCAGCAGGCTGTGCCACACCAGGCATTTGAATTCCTGTGCGGGGCTCCTCAGGGTGCGTGTGAGCCATTGGCATTACAATTGGTTTAGCAACACCAGGCAATTGAATTCCCGTGCGAGGCTCAGGCGCAAAGGGCCGCTGTTGGCCTTGTTGCGACCCTCCAAAATTCCTGCCTTGAGGGCGCCCCCCTTGAGGCCTATTATCGAAAGATCTTCCTTGCCCACCAAACGACGGCTTGCCGGCATAAGGCCTATCGGAAAATTGACTTTGCAAATAATAAGCGCCTTTTTCGGGCACATAGTCGCGAAAAAAGGGTGGTTCCGGATTTGCCAGTGCAAATTTTTGATCGAGATCGAGTAATTTTTTACCCACTGCAAGGAGTGATTTTAAATCCATTGCCACTAAATTTCGAGCTGAAAAAATAAATTTACGAAAAGTGATTTCTTCGTTTAGAGCACCGAATTTAACACGACGAATGTCTTTGAGAGCCTTGACTTCATGCAACATGTCGTTGCCTAAAAACAACGAAGCACCGCCTTCATTGTACTTATGAAACATAGATAAAACATTAAAATAATTTCTATCGACCGTACAACTTTGGCAAAACTTCCAGGCGCGAGGGTCTAATTTTTGTTCGGTATTCCTTGCTGTGCATTCATCACAATATTTAATAACTTTAAAACGACGGTTCATGCAAAGTCTAAAATTAAGCATGCGACGGTATTGAAACGTATTGGCCACTGCCAAGTAAAGCGCGTTTTTAAGTTCAAAAACTTCTTTGCGCACTGCGTGATCTTTAATACGCCGCGCATGTGAAGTAAGAGCTACGCCACAAAAAAAGTGATACACAAGGAGGCGTTCTTCGCGTGGTTCTTCGGCCAATGCCATTGCGTAAGCATCGTATTTTCTAAATGGCGCTTGAATATCTAGCGATTTGCGCGTGAATTTTAGCAGGTCGCCAAACAGATCCACACGAATGCTTTCGGGTTGAAGTTTCTTTTTAACGATAACCGCTGGCTCAGCTTTGCCAGCAGATTTAGACTTCTTTTTTAATTTTTTTTCTGGTATCTGGTCCATTTTATACGCTCTTTCCTGATGCGATAAGATCTTTTAATGCAGCCTCAAACGCCGCAAGATTTTGATTCAAAGCAGATGCAATCATACGCACCAGAATACGTGAAAGTCGAATGCGCGCCATGTGACCTCGTGATGAAATCTTTTTAATATTTTCTAGCACGATTTCTAAACTCATATAAGCGGGAGCGTAAAAAACAGACGACTCAATGCGTTTTTTAAATTCGTAGCGCGCAGAATGCTGAAGTAAATCGTTCCATTCTTGCAGAGCCAATTTGAGCGCAGCCCACTGAACTTCTAAATAACGCTCTTTCATTCTCTGGGCTCCGCGTCGGAAAACGAAGAAATGCATATTTGCCAAACCGCTTGCATATACAACAGCGACTGATCTTGGCAAGGAGGCTGAACTCCCTTGAGCTCTATGTTCTGAATTCCACTTTTTTCGAGCGCCGCACGGTCGAGCAATTCCGCGCTTAAATTATCGATGACAGACTCAATTGTGGCCTGCGAAAGTGCCGTATGACCATCGTGAGAATTTAACGAGAGTTGCAGTTTTTCTTCCGGAATTTCGGGCCCGACGCAAATGCAAAAATCGACTCTATCGAGTCTTGCACGTGAAATTAAAGCCACGTTAACATCGGGTTTTCCGGGTATATGTTCTATTTTTAACTGAGTATGCATATTGTGCAATAATGCTTCGACAATTAAAAATAAACTGTCTTTAACGCCTTCTAAGAGCACCGATCGGCTGCCCAAAGAATAAACTTTAACATGATGATGCCTGGTATCCCGCAAAAAATCGGACAAAAATTGGTCACACGAAAAAAGTTCTGTTGTAGAATTTTGGGTCGACCGCGTAAACACATTCATGGTTCGTGCAATACGCACCATCACGTCGGTACTGCGCTCTAATACCTCTAGGGGGCGCAACAAATTATCATATTCTTCAGGCAAAACTTTAGCCTTAATTTTTTGAGAAGCCACACGATTCATTTGATGAATGTAACCATAAACCAACGTGAGTTCGTTGCCCAAAATACTTCCAATTTCGTTTGCAAAAATAGAAAGCGCTCTGTTTTTTTGATCGTTACGGCGGCGCTCTTTGGCGTTGATAATTGCAATAGATGCCTGATCGCAAAAAATACGTAAAATCCGCTCGTCTTCGGCATCAAAATCTTTGTCGTCGATGCGATTAAAAATAGAAATAACGCCCACAACTTCGTCTCTAAATTCCAAAGGCATGGCTAAAATCTGTTTTGTGACAAACCCAGAAGCCAAATCGAATGATCGATTAAAACGATTGTCTAAATAAGCATTAGAGACATTAATTGCGCGCCTGGTGCGAGCAACTTCGCCACTGATTCCCTGACCAATGTTTAATCGCATGCGTTGAATTTTTTCGGCTACTTTTCCACGTGTGCCAACGAATTCTAAATAGTCGGTACCAGGAACACGCAATAAAAGCGAGGCTGCAGTGGCATCCATAACGCCATGCACTTCGCTTAATATTCTATCGAGGAGTGCATCTAAATTTTCTTCAGAAGCGAGCAATTGTGCAATATCAAATAGAGCCTCTAGGCGCGCTTGAATCGGAGTAGACATACACATCACGTCCTTAAAAAGAGCGCACAAAGTAACAGAGCGCTTTATGACCTAAGCATGGCGCGTTCGGAACTGCTTCATAAATTCAGCAAAAACCGTGGCCGATTCCACCGAAACTCCATTGTACATTGAGGCTCGCATTCCACCAGTGGTGCGATAGCCTTTAATTTCGAGCAAACCCTGATCTGCAGCTTCTTTGATAAATAAATCATCGAGTTCTTTGGTCGGCAATTGAAATACAAAATTATGACGAGAGCGTGAAGGCTTTTCTGCCCTGCCGCCGTAAAAGCCTTTGTCAATTTCACCATAAATAAGTTCCGCTTTTTTGAGAGCGCGTTTTTCCATTTCAGGAACTCCACCTTCAGAATCCATCCAACGTAACATTCTATTGGCAGCGTAAATAGGAAACACTGGTGGCGTATTTAATGCACTTTTTGCGTCGAATATTGAGCCGTAACACAATGCGTTTCCGAGCTGATTTCTCTTTGTGAATTTCCGACTTTCTAATAAAACATCTTTGCGAACAATTACAATTGATGTACCGGCAATTCCAAAATTCTTTTGGGCGCTTGCGTAAATAATTGCAGTTTTATCCCAAGGAATATCTTCGCGGGCGCCAATAGAACTGGTCATGTCTAGCACTAAATTTGTACTGCCAAAAGTCGGAATTTTAGCGTATTCTGTGCCGTAAACGGTGTTGTTAACTGTGATGTGCGCGTACCGTGCATTTGGCGGAACTTGCCACTCTGCAGGGTTTCCTAAGTGACGATACTCAGGTGCGCCATTAAAAAGTAGCACAGTATTGCGATCTACATTTTGCGCCTCTAAAACCGCAAGATGCGCCCAAATTCCTGTGTCAGTGTATGCCAATGTATCGCCCGATTGAGACATATGATGAATAATAAGAGAAAAATGCTGCTGAGCACCAAAGGGAGTAAATAATAATTCATGCGTAAAAGGAACTTGAAATACTTTTCGCGCTAAGACATGCGTTTCTTCGTTAAGTGCATCGTATTGTTTTGAACGGTGCGAAATTTCCATTATGCTCACGCCAATTCCGAAGGTATCTAAAAGCTCAGAATGAATGGTTTCGCGCACAGCCTTTGG
This sequence comes from Pseudomonadota bacterium, assembly GCA_043747645.1. Taxonomy (GTDB): domain Bacteria; phylum Bdellovibrionota_B; class Oligoflexia; order Silvanigrellales; family Silvanigrellaceae; genus JAYTOT01. Next base: position 4,494 of record JAYTOT010000242.1, read on the forward strand.
CAAAATGGCGGGGCCGGGGCTAAAATAGTGCACAGTCATAAGCTTTTTTCCTTTCGAAAACGTAACAACAAAAAGCACGAGGCTAGCCCCGTGCACGGTTTTCTTTTATCAAAGTGCAAGAATTCTGCAAAGGCACCGAGGCTGACACGTGTTTGCCATCAATGTTCGTAACGTACCAATTGCATTCCATAGCTGCCCTGCCCCACAGAGACAGCAGGTATGGCCATTCCAAAGTCAGAATTTCGACCCACTAAAAGAGCGCCCGACGGCTTTCGAGTGATGCTCTTTTTTCTGATAGAAACATTTTGAAATCCATTTTGACTTTTCAGCGAGGCATTTTTCCAAGATTCCATTTGCACTGAACTTGTTGGACTTCCGTAATAAGATTGATCATCTGCAGGAGCCATATGGTTTTGTTGCATGCGAGCAAAATTGTAAAACGCAAAGGCGCTTCCTCCCATAAAGCCCACCGAAGCGCCACCAGTAATGTAACGCAAATTTTCTTGCGGCGACCCAGGAAAAAAAGGCAGCAAAGCGGCTCCAAAGGCTGCCCCAAATGCTGCAGAATAGGCTGCTGTAAGAAATAAATCTCTAAAATTTTCTTCGGTTTGCACACTCGCCTGAGCCTGGGCAGTGCCTAAAAAAGGCACAAAAGCCAGAAAAATAAACGCTAACAAATGCACTATTTTATTTTGAGCCCAAGCAAAAAAACATTTGAATGCCATAATGAGTGCCTCCCAATGACGTCGAGAATCATTGAAAGAATATCACTTCTACAGCAATTTAAACGACATTTGTCAAACCTGTGGCAATAGGCAAAATCTCGTGTTAAGAGCTTGGTTCAGACTCCGAGGGCAGTATGCAAACAGAAATTAATTCGTTAAAATCACTCAATAAATCCAAAAATTCTGATGCGATAGAAGGGCAAAATTTGCCCCCTAAGCATCCAGTTCCCGAAATATTGGCCCCGGTGGGAGGTCGCGCCCAGTTTTTTGCCGCCCTTCATTCGGGCGCCGATGCGGTTTTTTTGGGGCTTAAGCAGTTTAATGCCCGGGCGCGCGCCGAAAACTTCACTATTGAAGAATTGCGCGAGCTTGTTCCCTTAGCGCATTTGCACGAAATGAAAGTTTTAGTTACCTTAAATATTCTCATTAAAAACATCGAACTTGAAGCCTTAATTGCCGTATTAAACGATTTAGCCGATGTTAATGTTGATGCACTTATTATTCAAGATATTGGTGTTGCAAAAATAGTAAATCAATATTTTCCTGAACTCAGCATGCATGCTTCAACACAATTGGCAGTGCACAATTTGGCGGGAGTCAGACAAGCCCGAGAATTAGGATTCAAACGAGTTGTACTTGCACGCGAGCTCACAGCACTTGAAATTCGAAAAATACGCGAAGCATTGCCCGTGCAAGAAGTAGAAATTGAAGCTTTTTGCCACGGCAGCCTTTGTTACTCTTATAGTGGCCTTTGTTTCTTTAGTGGCGCACAAGACGCCCGCAGCGGAAACAGAGGCGAATGCGCATACACATGCCGCAAACCCTACCGCATTTTGAACGAACCAGGCCACGGACTTTTGTTCAGCATGAAAGACCTCAACACGTCTGACAACCTCGATATGCTTGTGGGAGCCGGTGTTGACACACTCAAAATTGAAGGCCGCAAAAAAGACCCGCAATATGTTTCAACAGTTGTTCGCCTTTATCGCAGTCGTCTCGATGCATTATATGGCTACCCAACGTTGCGACGCGCGGCCCCTGCTGTGGCTCATGCCTTACCGAGTCAACTGAATGAATCAGATTTAGCCTTTAGTTTTCAGCGAGAATCGACAACATTTTTCTTGAAAGGGCGTTACGCCGAAAACGTTATCGACCTCGACAATCCGACCCACAAGGGGCTCCGCATTGGCGAAATTCAAAAAATAACTGGGCAATTTATTCGTGTATTCACAGAATGCTCGCTAGAAAAATTCGACGGACTGCGCATCGACCCTGCGTCGCAATTGTATCACTCAAAGCCACAACATGGCGAGGCGCCTGCAGGAAATCAAACTGAATTAAAAGCGCGCTACAATAACGATACTTTGCAATTTTCACTGCGTGAAATGACTGTGCAAAACCAACGCACCACAGCCGTAGACGCTGGGCATTTTGTCGAAATTTTATTGCCTGAAAACTTAACCCGGCTGCCTGCCGTAGGCGATGTGCTCTTTAAAACCCGGTCCGATGCCCTCAAGAAAAAAGTAGAAGCTTTGGCTTCGGCACCACTTGAGCAAAAATTACGGCCATGGCGACACATTGATTTAAATATTAATGTTGTTGAATTAGACTCTAAAATTCAAATTGAATTTACTTTCTTAAAACGCGGGTTAGTGGCTCTGCACGAAACAGCTGAATTTGAAGCGCAACGCCCGCGCCAAGGTAACGGAACCCTGCAATCGGATTTCGACCAAGTGTTCAGCATTTGGGGTGACATTGATATTCGAGCGGAAAAACTAACTATTACTGGCGATTTGTGCTGGTTTATTCCTAAAAGCATGCTCAAAAAAGTCAAACAAAGTATTGCGGCAAAATTGCCAGAATGCCTCGATCTCACACATTTGAACATTTTAAAAGACAGAACCCAAAAAATACTGGGCCCAAAAATAGCACTCAAAAAAGAGCTGGCATTAGGGACAACTCAGTTTTCAATTAAAATCGATAGACCAGAATTTATCGACATCATAGGTGAATATTGCAAAATAAATAGCGACTTCAACCTGAATGAAATTATTTTCGAACCCAAAAGAAATTTTTTAAAGACTATAGAACCCCAAGCCGTTGCAAACTTATGCATTGAAAAATGTAAAAATTGGAACTTCAATTTACGCATTGCATTGCCCACTGTTATTCGTGCCTGGGACGAACCACTGCTCAAACGCTGGATTGCAGCTTTTGCCGCAAACGGAATAAATAAATATGAAGTAGGAAATGTAGGAGCCCTAGAAAATTTAAAATCTTGGGGAATTTTTAATTCTGAAACTCATCTGCAAAGCGATTTTACTCTTTTTTCACTCAATAAAATGGCCGTGCAAAGTATTGCCGAACAAGGGGTTCAATCGGTTTGCCTGTCGCTCGAAGACGACCACGAAAACTTGAAATCGCTCTTAAATCAGTGGCCGCAAGGCACCGCACCCTTGGTTATTTTGTATAAAGATACCCCTTTATTTATTGCTGAAAGCTGCTCTCTCACAGCACTGCACGGAGGCTGCCCCACAGCTGCAGTTTGCGGCTACCGCACCCTCGAAATTGAAAATGATGAAGGCGAACAATTTTTTGCCGCGCACGAAAACTGCAAGACTGTTGTTTACGGCAAAGAGGCCTTTAGCCTCACGCAACATCGCAAAACATTTGAATCTTGGGGAGTGCGTCATTTTCGTATCGATTTCTTAACGCGCCCCTACACTCCAGAAGCTATTAATGACATTTTAACCTGTACATTTTTGGGCAAACCCGTGAGCCAAACGCATTCTGCAAATTTCGAACGGCGTTTGCTCTAAATCTTTTGATCTCGTAACAGTTGACAAGTGTCGCAAGGATACGTAAACAGTCCAAACTTCCTTTTCGCAGTGTTTCACTCAAGGGTTGTGTTTCTGTTAGCCGGCTTAGCTCAGCGGTAGAGCTACGCATTTGTAATGCGTGGGTCGGGGGTTCAAATCCCTCAGCCGGCTCCATTTTCTTTTAAATTCCTCCTAAAATTATTGCCAATTCTTCAATTTCTCCTCGGCTATTGCCTTTGGAATTAATTGCCCTACGTGCTGAAATCGATTTTATTTCACAATCCGCATACAAATCTTTAATAAATTCTGCCGCTGAATTTGAAATAATAACATTTGCACCCCTTGCCTGAGCCCTCACACATGCGTTTTTAAGGCGTTTTTGTTCGTCCCGAGAAAACCCTCCTCCTTGGTAGGCATTAAAGGACGACGTTGCTGATAAGGGCTCGTAGGGAGGGTCGCAATAAACAAAATCGCCATGGCCCGCTTGGTTTATGAGTGATTCAAAATCTACCGACATTAATTTTGCAGCCCCGAGAACCTCACTGACTTTGATTAAATTGTTTTCATCAAACAACGCCGGGCATTTTACGCGCTTTCCAAAAGGAACATTAAACCCGCCTTTTGAATTTTGCCGGTAGAGACCATTGAAGCCCGTTTTGTTCAAAAAAACTGTTCGAGCAGCGCGTTTCGTTTTAGTTTGCGGAATCAATGCCCGCATTTGATAATAAAATTCTTCTGAATACTGACCCGAAAGTAAATTTAATTTTGCCATTAATTCGATGCGATTGTCCCGTACAGCTTCATAGAGCTCAATTAATTCGCTGTTAATGTCATTTAAAAATGATTCGCCAAAGAATTCAAGCGCAAAAAAAACCGCGCCACCGCCAAAAAATGGTTCAAAATACCGCTCTATTTTTTGCGGAAAAAGTGGCAACAATTGAGGCAGCAGGCCAGACTTGCCACCAGCCCATTTCAAAACAGGTTTTGTGCGTTTAGTTTGATTTTCAGGCATTATCTTTCCTTAATGTGATAAATAATTTCATACATCTCTCACACAAAAATGCATTTCTCACACTAAAACCGTTCAATACGAAGAAACAATTAAAACCAAGGAAAAAGCTGAACATTTACCTGATAGAGTCGATTTGGGGAATTTTGTCTTGTGATTTTACGGATTTCATCTAAAGCATTGTTTAAAATTGCACGACACTCAGTAATATTTTTTTCCGACATAGTAAATGCCACTGATAGAACCATATTTTCCGAAGCTTCATTTTTTAACAATTGTGCTTGAGTCAGAGAGAATATCAGATTTTGATGCGCAACTAAAAGCGGACTACCCCTTGGCAAATATCTATCCGACTCCCGCACTTCTGCTATAGCCGTTCGCGCCTTATTCCAAATGATTAATCCTTCAACCTCCAATTCTTTTAATATTTCATTCAATTTATTCTTGCTAATATAGAGCAGAGAAGACAATTCTTCAGGTTTTTGTGCTATTTTTTTTAAATCCAAAGAAGCATGTATCAACATTTTTATTGGATTAATCCAATACAAGAGTTCAGAAACTTTTGAGTCGCTTAACTTTTTAATTTCCGTATTTTTCCCAATAGAATATTCATTCTTTAATGCTTGGATTTTCTCTCTGAGATGTTTTATTCTCTGAATGCTCTTTGACGTTTCAATTTCCTTTAAAAGTAGTAGAAATTCCATCTCTTCATCTTTTAACCCCAAATATTTCGACAAATCAAACAACAAATCGTTGCTCATATGCATTTTTGAGTTACCTAGCACCCTCGATAAATATGAGGGACCAATATGCAATAACTCAGCAAAATATGATATGCCTTTTAAGTTGTCACTCTGCATTTTCGATTCTTCAATGCAATGCCGCAAATACTTTTTGTAGCTCCCAAGCAATTGGATTTTCAAGACAACACCTCATGCACTCTCAGTGCAAATTTCTTATGAGATATGTACTCTGAATGCATATGCAATTGCAATCTTCAAAATATATAACCGAAGCAAGGCGATTATTTAAAAAGAGCCTTTGCAAAAACGAACACCTACCAATGGAGCTACACTATGAAAACTCGCCTATGGATTCGAACATTAGCAATTTCTTCAATCGCAATTGCGACAGTGAGCGTTCCTCAAAAAGGATTTAGCGCTTGGATCGCCGCAGGTGGCGACCTTATTGGAGATGAATTCAATCCCTGGTACATCCAAAATTCAAAAACAGTCAGGGCATGTATTGTCGCAGATCCTAATTCGTTTCCGGACCATTCAAAACTTGCTGAAACCGTTCAGACTGCCTGGAACTTTTGGGTTGAAGATTTTAAGTATTCTAAATCCATTGGACATATGTATTTCGATATTAAAAACAGAAAATTTTTGAGCGCCGACTTCAAAGTGGCAACACAAACATTAGAAATAACCGATTGCGGATCAGATACAGACTTAAAAATTCAATTTGGAATTCTAGACGAAAAACAATCTTTGTTTTTAAATACTGGTGTCTTTTCTTTGGCAAAAACTGTTCGGACATATTACGATAATGCAAATCTGAGAGCAAAAGGATTCCTCTATATAGCACCTCAAATAGGTGAGCGGATGAAAAAACTAAGCATCGACAACTCCAAACGATTTCTGTCCCATTTCCTCACTCACGAATTTGGCCACATTTTTGGATTAAAACACTTTGATGGGGCAGATTTAAATTTAATGTCTTCAGACTATTTAAGTGGTTTTTATCGCGACATGGAGCATTCAATAGCATCTGACTCCGAAACCATTGTAAAAGAGCCACGGGCCTTTTTTAATTATCACGATACGGTGGAAATTCTATCAGAATCAAACAGATGCATTTCTAATTCAGATGATTCGGGAATAAAAGGCATATTAGACCCCATGAATTTGGCAAAATGCATTGAGTTGCCTAAATTCAAGTCAGGCAAGGACAAATTCACTATAATGGGGCGCCTCGGCGACAATTCAAAAATTAAATTGGGCGAAATATCCTTACAAGACAAGATTTCAATTGACGAATTTGAAGCAATAAATTTACGAGTGACTTCTCGAGCCAACGATGTATTTCCGGGATTGAGTGATTTTCTCGAAACAAAAGATACTGCGCTGCTACGAGGACAAATCTTTGTTAAAACCGGATGGAAAGGCCAATTTTCCAGCTCAAGATCCAACTTTAGTATTCCAATATTACTAATTTCAAATAGAAACAATTCAATTTCATTGATTGGGAATTTCAAAGACGATCCCATATCAACCTTTGAAAAATATAGAGAGACGAGCCGCAAAAAAACTAACAAATAGTATTTGTTAATTCAAGATCGAGTTACTCGCCAAATGTTGGTTTTCGCGACCACTTCTTATAATCCCAGCACCACTGAAACAAGTTATGCTCAACACAGCTTTCAAGCCATCCCACATATAAAGCCATGAGCCTTAAACTTTCAGCCGTGCGCTGCATTTTATTTTCAAACAAAATCCGATTCAACTTTAAATTTGAATTTCCAATTGCCACGGAATTTGCAGTACTATGGGCGAAATAAAAAGTAAATTGTCCTGGGGAAATTCGCTTTGCAACAATAAATGCACCGGGAACTCCTGCGCGCAAAGCCATATCTAAACCGGAAACAGGAAATTCGGCCCATTCTCCAAAAAAACTGGAAAACACTCCATTGGTTTTCGGTTTTTGGTCGGAAATTAGACCCATGCCATGGCCATTTTTGAGTGTGGTTAGCACAGCTCGCGACAAATCTTTCCGATTTGTTTGTATGACTTGCATTCCAAAAAAATTGCGATATTTTTCTAAAAATCTGGTCAATAACTTACTCGAAAATGGTTTTGACAAAACAAAAAACTTCTTATTGTATTTTTTTTTAAAGATTTCTGCAATTTTATTTCCGGCGACTTCAATATTGCCAAAATGCGCACCCATAAGCATTAGTCCGGTTTTTTGCTCGAAGCCATAAATCTCATTTAATTCATCCATAAAATTTTCAACTTCAATATCGTTTCTGATGTGTTGAATTTTGAGTGGAATTAAAACAAATATTTCAAAAAAATGTGCAATATAATTTAAATAGACGCTGAACAGATACCACCTAGCTTTTAATGAACCGGTATTGAGTCTTTTTTGAAAGTTTCTAACGCCAACTTTATTTGGATAAACAGGTAACCAAACAAATACAGATGCTAAAACAATAAAAACCATATAAAGCGGCAGCAAACAAATATTAACAACAAAATTTAGTATGAGGCGCATTTTTTTTGTTGATTGATAATCAATCTTTGTAAAATTCATAAAATTCCGTAATCCGCACAAACTCTAGTGAAATGTCTTTAAAGACAGAACTCTAAGTACTTATACAAATTTTTACAAAAATAGAAATGATATTCTGGCACTGGAATTAAAAATAGATAAAAAGGACTTGGAGCCTCCAATAGGAGTCGAACCTACGACCCTCGCATTACGAATGCGATGCTCTACCAACTGAGCTATAGAGGCCAAAAAACACGGGAAAAATAAGATATTGAAAGTGGTGGCATCTCCCAGAATCGAACTGGGGACACGTAGATTTTCAATCTACTGCTCTACCGACTGAGCTAAGATGCCACGCTTTCAGTGTGGGCTGTTTATTACAGGCACTCTGATATTGTCAATAGGCGCAAGGAAAAAATAAATTTCAAGGTCGCAAGTGCTGCACTCAATTAAAATTTGTGAGGTCGCCAGCAACCTCATTAAGCTCATTTGCCTTCTCAATATCTTCTGCACCTAATACTGCAAGGGCGCGACCTTTGGCTAGAAGCCTGATGCCCGTTGAAACGCCTTCAATCATCGTATTTGCTATGGGGCAAAATTTATTCATCACTGACTTTGATGCGCCACTAGCAATTGCAGCGGTTGTTGCAGCAAAAGCAATTGTCGCTGTAGCAGGAGCAAAAGGTCCACCTGTTGCCGCACCTTTGCCCGTTGCCTCCACCAAACACGAGGCTGTTTCCGCAATGTAAACTTTGTCAATAATGCCATCAAATAGTCTACCAACATCACTCAATGGCGAATTTTTTGCAGACATTTGGCATTCCGAACGCCTGTAAGCCATATAGCAATCGCGGTTAAAATTGGCGGGATTTTCATTTACTTTATTTGAGAGTCCCGGACTGTAAGCAGACGTCCAATTAGAATCGAAGCTAGAATATATAATTTGGCTCCATTTTCGTGCAGCTGCCAGTTCCCGATCTTCCATAGAAAATGGAAATCGAGGTTCAAAAAGTGCAGAAAAATTTGCCTGAGGAGTCATGAGACCTAAGTCTACTTCAGTTTTTTGCTGCGTGACTCTATCGCACACATCAATTTTTCTGAAGTCCGGAGAATCTATCTCTTTTTTTATTTCACCTGTTTGCAAATTAGCAGAAGATTTTACGTTCACAAGAGAAGAATCGTCTCGTAAATCAAAATGCGAAACGAGCTTTTCTAGCGCGCTGTTTTTTAAATTCATAGAGTCCCAATGAGTTTGCTCTGCAGCAGGCAATGGAATACGACTGCGCGAAACAACAAGGGCACTTTGTTCCACCTGAAACCTATGCCCTGCAATGGCAAATATTGTAAAAATTCCCGGAAATATTATGGCAAAAATACCCCCAATCACAGAAAACTCTAACAGTGCCTGCCCGCCTTCCGGCCTGAAGCGTTCATTTGCTTGATCTATATTGGTTTTAATATTCCACATTATTTGCTCACTTGTGCTACGAGTTGCTCATTAATGATTTGCGGTACCCAGTAAGGCCTAAAAAATGCGTATCGCACAGAGTTTTTTTCCGCAGCCGTGGCCTCAAATTTTTCGAACTCATCAGCGTACAAAGGCGCATGGTTGTTAAATTTTGCAACGGTTAAGTCCGGGTGAGTAAAAGCAAAATTCAAATTCATTTTAAGAGACGATTCATAATTGGAATCAATATGATTTTTAACAATTTCATTCACTCCATCAGCAGTTCCAGGGCTAGGAGCATCAAAAACCGGATCCAGCGGGGCACAAGAACCAGACAAATGCGACAAGAATTCAAAGTTATTTTTTGTATCATCTGGAAACTTCATATGTGGAAATTGGTTGTCGCGGTCAAAACTCTTTATCAAATCCTCTAAATCGAGGATCTTTTTGTTGTCATAAGCAAGCTCACAACGCGACTCTTGAAATTTGCCGTTTCCTATAACAGGACTCAAGCCCATATTTACTATTCCAGCTAAACTTGAGCCAATATTGTCTCCAAAATCATTCGCGTCTCTCATGCCCGCATTAAGCGACAAACATAGTGTCGATTTATGAGTGAGTTCACGCCAGTCGTCTTTGGTTTGCGGCGCCAATTGCGCCAATTTATCGATGAGCTTGTGCTGCCGGTTGATAAGATTATGCGCCGCTATGAGACCGCGGCGAGTGCGCGTGCCAAAGGCATTAAATACGGTTTGAGTGTCGTCATCAATTTTTGACTTTAGTCGCGGCCGTTCCCAATAAGGAACAGCGAGCGACAAATAAACACCTGTTTGAGCAGCATCTATATAAGCATTTTGCGCAATGGCAAATGCCACCAAAATATTCTTATTTGTTGTGGCAATGGCATTTAAGGTATCAGAAATTTTATTCGCCTTAAGCAGACACTCGTTTCGTGCGCGATTGATTTCTAAAACGCTTGTTTCGACTTTATGGCTCCGCGACAGCAAAGCTATGACCATAAATGCAATGAGCCCAAAGGAAAACAGACCACCTACAATCATTTGCCCGTCTTCGCGCATCAGTTTATTTTTCATTTTATGGCCTCAAACTGCAATACTGAAGTTACCAATCTTCTTTTTGAAATCACATCCTCAACTCTTTTTCGACTCGAATTTTTACCGCTTTCGGCACTAAATGGAATGGCAGACGACATGTCATTTAAATCAATAGATCTAATTTTTCGCGCATCGAGCCAGCCTTTTTCAAACACATCGACATCGGCTCCAAAAGGCGCAAACGCAAATGTCTTTATGCTCAGAGCAGGAAAGGGAGAAGTCGCGAATGCGCCCAGACAATCCTGACTAGGAGTGGCAGAAGCGGGAAGATTTGCTGGAGATTCTGCAATGCTCGGATCGTCAACTTTTAGCTCCATTCCAAAAAGAGAGGCACAAGTGTTGATGTGAACGTACACCCCACGCACACCGCCAACATTTCTTAAAGTAACATATAAACGCATAGGAGCTTTGGGTTCAGGTGTATTTAATGCAGGAATTTCCGGCAAATTTGTTTCAACGTTGTCTGGAGGCTGCATAACTCCTGGCAATAATCCTTGCAACACCAAAAGCTTTTTATTAATTTCTGCCTCTAATTCAGGCGATAAATCGTTTTTGCCGTCTACAGTTCTCTGCATTTTATTGTATTGCGTTAAGAGCAACGAGTGTGTTGCTAAATCAGATGCCAACTCATGTGAAATGGCACTCAAAGAGTTTTTTATGGCTAAATACCGGGCAATATGAAAGCAACCCATGACCAATAAAAACATCGCCATAAATACAACTACTGTTTCGGTCAAAGCTTGACCATTTTCGTTGTTTATTTTTCGAGAAGAAAATTTTAACGGCATATTTTTCCCTGATCTACATCAACTTGAGCAGAGAATTTTTGTGCAATGAGCCTTTCATCTTCAGTCATTTTTACTTCTTTAGTGCCGCCTGTGCATTGAACTTTGTGTTCCACTTCTGCTTTTTTGAGGGTGGCTTTAGCAATTTTTGCGGCTTTTTTAACGGGCTTTTCTTCTTCCGATTCAACTAAGCTTCTAGCTTCGGAAACTGCAACAATAGCCTCTTGCTTTAAAGAGTCTTTTTCTGCGACTGCATTCGCCTGCCCCCGAGGCTTTGCGCTATTCCATATTTCCAATAGCGATTTATGAATCAAAAACTGTTTATTTTTAACAATCAAATCTTCATCGGCAATATTAGGAGCAAATGCCACAGTAGCTCTTGCCAATTCAGCGCCATTTGAAAACATTGCAACTAAGCCAAACAAGCAAATTGCAAGACTTGCTGCAGACTTAAAAATATTCGCCTTTACAAAAGCATTTAATTTTATGATTCCAAAAGCAGTACATTTTTTTAGAAATTCTGAGAAAACTAAATCGACAGAATCGCTAAAATGCAACGAGCCATTGCGCAACGATAAAAGCACTGGCCCTGACTGATAATAGCCAGGCACACACACGTATTCTAAACCATTGACCTCGAAATATTCGCCAACGCGATACGAAACTCGTCGAGAATCGTCCACCACAATAATTTCACCACGCGAAGTCATTTGGCATTGTGGCGGCAATGTTGAATCTACCAATGCATTTATGCGACGTACTAAAATTTTGAAATTATTATTTTGCATTATTTTTTACTTCTTTGTCTTCTGAAATAAATTTTGTAAGCAATCCGCAGAAATCGTTTTTTTGCCCAGAACTGTTAGGAACTAACGCATACCGGTAAAGACTCTTTTTGGGATTGTTAAATTTTTCCCACTTAAACAAGACCGCTCTGTCTGTAGGTTGAATTTCGTACAAAAATCCTTTGCCGCACTGCTGCACATGCGCAAGTTTATACGATTCATCTGAATTATCTTTCAACACAAGTTCGGAGTGATCCGTAAGCAACAGAAACGAAATATTCGATAAAGCGGCCCGCTCTTTGCCAATACCTAAAGGCAATACTCTAAAAGTTTGCAAGCCCATTACCGCAGGCACTTCGCCACGGGTGCCGAACCATTTTTCGTTGGCTATTTTTTTATTAGCATCGGATTTTTCTACTACGCCCAATATTTTGCTAAAGGCAATTTCAACGGATTTGTCTGTGAGCTTGGTTCCCAATGCAGGGGCACCTGAATTTCCATAATTCTGCATAGTAAATGCTGCCGTAAACCAGTTTCCCATGGCCAGAAACAAAAAGGCATAAAGAAAAGCTCTTGCATAACGAGGCTTAGCTTTAAAAAACTGCGACACACGGTTTGCGACGAAAATTTTATGAAGCTTCTTGTACAAGTTTAAAACAGACAAATTATTAGTGCGAAAATGAACTTGGCTTATATCGTCTTCAGTATTTTGAACCGCCCTTCTGGTGCTGCTTACGAAGCTGACCTTAAGCGATTCTTTTAATCCATTCACATAAACTGGCTTTGGTTTTGTATCAATGTTCATATTTGAAAATTGAAATTGATATGTCGATCGATTAGAATGTATGGCGATGTCATCAAACATACTTTTATTTTCGAAAGACGCAGTGTTTTTTTGCATCTCCGGTTTCATGTTTTTTTGCGCATGTTTGCACGCTTTCGCATGCCAAATTCCAAAACTGGGATTATTCAAAGGTGGCTTGCGCGTGCCAATTTGTAAAATTTTACGGTGTCCATCAATGAGTATATACATATTAATCTATGAAACTCCCAGATGTAGAGGGCTTAGCCTGTTCGTATTTATCTCCCAATTTAGGATCCACTGGTTGTTGCGGGCCTTTATTTGCAGTTAATGCAATCCAGAGATCTGTTTTGGCTTCTTTAAATCTTCTGCTTTTAAAGAGCTCACCAATAATGGGAATACTTCCTAAAAGAGGGACTTTATCGAGAGCTTTTTTGTCCGAATTTTGTACCAATCCACTGAGCATTGCTGCGTTGCCTTCAGGCAAAACAATATTTGTTTTCATGCGGCGGGTTGTAAATGCAGGAATTCCCTGAGCACTGCTAGCCGTGTCTACTTCGCTCATTTCAAGCTCTAGTTCGATCCAAACATTGCCTGCTCCCTGTATGCGAGGAGTCACGGACAATTGAATGCCGTAGGGCTTGTATTCCACTTTAGAATGGACAGTTCCGCTCATCACAACCGAAGAAACAACCGGAACTTCTCCTCCGGCCAAAAACGAAGCCTTTTCGCCCGTACGTGTGAGCAACACGGGGCTTGCCAATAATCGCCCAGCGTTTTTATTCTCCATGGCCGCAACTATCGCAGTAATAGGAGCAATTTGGTAGGAAGGATGAGTGAGTGCCTTTTGCAGACCTCCTTCTTTAAATGTCGCAGTACCAGCAAAAGGACTCGATATTCCTGTTCCATTCACTCCGAATTCAGTGCCGTTCGATTTTGTGAGCTCTAAAAAATCTACGTTTATTTGTACCGTTTGAGTAAGTCCTTCAAAATCATCTGTAGCATCAATCACTCCACCTAGCACGGCGTTAAGATATTGCATGCAGCGCTTGCGGCCTTCTGCACTGCTTGGCGTACCAGTTAAAAGCAAGAGTTTATCTTGCAAAACAAGCTTAACACTGGGTTCGCCCAGATTTTTAAAATCTTGATGCAACGAAGCAATCACTTGCGATTCAATGAGGGTCGATAAGGTAACATTCGACTGCACGCGTCCTAATTTCGAACCCACCAACGATGCGAGGGTTCTGAATGTTCTAAGCGAATCGACCGTGCCAAAAACAACTACTTGATCGCCTTCCACTACTGCATCAAGGTTTGTGGCTCTTTGAATGTCCTTCGCCAAACGACCTTGGGCTGTGGGCCCCATAGCCGCACGAATGGCACCCTCTATCTCAGAGCCAGCTACAGTAACTTCGTACATGTCTTCTTGGCCGTTAGGATAGTGAATGACGATTGCCGATTTTCCGCGGCCTTTTGCCACCAATCGCAACGAATTCGTGAGACCTATTCTCGAAACTTCGACCACTTCGGGCGCCATGACTTCTATAGACGAGGGAGCTTGACTTAAAGAAATTTGCGAAGGCATTCCGGGTTTGAGCTTAATTTGTTGGACTGTTTTAGCCATCAACGGAGTGGCATTAAAAATGCAAAGCATTAAAAATACTTTAAAAATTTTCGAATTCATTCTCATAAATGGCTCCAAATTTGTTACTTTAGTATGCTAAGGATTCTGAAATTTATAAATGTGGCAATTTTGAAAGAAAGTAAAAGGACATCTGCAAAGTTCAGCATTAAATGAAAAAAAATCACATAATAACTCTGAAATTACTGAACTTTATCGGTCGTCCAAATTCTGAACATTTTTTTGATACTCAAGCCGTTCAAATGTCCTTTTACTTTGGTTTTGTATTGCAGCATCACTGTATCGAACCTCAATGAAAGGAGTGTTTCATGAAAAGGATTTTAGGCGAAAAAGGTCAGGGTCTTACTGAGTATGCGGTTTTATTATGTCTTATTGGTGTTTCTTCAATTGCGGTTGTTTCGTATTTTGGTGCAAGTATAAAGTCTAAATTAACTTCTATTGCATATGCCATATCTGGAAATAAAGACGCGTCGAACACTAGCAAAATTGCAGCAGATAAAGCTGCTGCAGCAGGCCAGGTCGAGGCAAACAAAGTCAGCGGCATGGAAATTAATGAATCCGAAGTAATTGCAACGGAAAAAGAGATAAAGTAGAAAAAACTGCTGAGTTGATTCGATATTTTAAACCATCATCCTGAATTAAAAGGAATAACGACTCATGAAATGGACCGATGATTCTTCAATACCGACTCAACATCAAAATGAAAATCATCAGTCTGGCCCTCATGTTGAAGCTCCTGATTTTTCAAAAAAGGATGCGGTGCGCCAGGGAAGGCGTATTAAAAACAGCGGCAGTTTAGGCGCGGCGTTTCAAAAAACACCCGTAAAAATTGCTGCTGTTCTTTTTGTTACTTTAGTAGAATTCTTAATGTTTCAAGCAGTCGATAGTACAGCACCTATCATTGGCCAAAGCGCAAAAAAAGAAATATTAATTGCAGCACACGACCTCACAGAAGGTCAGCTCATCAATAAAGACGATGTCTTAGCCAAAAAAATAGTGCAAACCGATTTTTGCCCTATGTGCTTGCAGGTCAAAGATTTTCAGACTTACAATTCATTTCCTGTGCGACTGAATCTTAAATCTGGGTCACCTCTTACCACAGATTTATTTTTATCTGAGTTTGAACGCGACGGCCTCAGCACACGAATTCCCCCTGGCATGCGCCTCGTGACCATTGATGTTTCGTTGGGTTCATTTGGTAAATTAGTTAAACCAGGCACTTTAGTAGACGTGAATGCTGTTATGAATTTGCCAGAAAAAGGCGAAGTCACTGGCACATTGCTCGAAAGCGTCGAAATTGTGGGCATTGGCGAAGACTTCAGTCTTTCCAAGCGCGCAGGACAAGGTGGATCAGGCTCATCGGCCATTTCGTTTTACGCCACACCCGAGCAAGTTAAATTTGTGAGCTTTGTAAAAACAAAAGCACAGTTTAGCGTCGCATTGCGTAACCCCGGCGATAAAAAGAAAGCCGAGGGATCGGAAAACATGATGACCATGAATCATTTTCTTGAAAACAAGCAAGTGCGATCTGCCTACGAAAACGATTTATTTCGTGTTTTACCGGGTGGAGCTAAAAAGAAAAATAGCCTAGCCGGTGAAAAAGGAAAAGTGCAATGAGCTTACTTGAAAAGCAAAAAAAGCTTTGTTTGAAACAAAAACCAAGAAATCCAGAAGAGGGCCAAGCCCTTGTAGAGTGGGTCATAATGGTAGGTTTTTTTTGCGCAATGGCCGCAGCTTTTAGCAGCGAAGTCGACTGGAAATCTGTCTGGAAAACCAGTGACCAAAGCAGCGCAAAAATAATTGCAGAACAATTTCCTTTCATAAAAAGGGGCAAAAACCCATGAATGCTCATTGGCAAGTGACAGACCTTTCGGCAAAAAGATTTTCACAAACGAACGACGGAAGCACATTGAGTTTTGGCTCCGACGAAAACTGCGATTTGCGCTGCGAACATTCAAATGAGCGCGCCTACGCTGGGCAGATAATGTTTGAATGTGGGTTCTATTTTGAAATCAACGAAAACCAGAATCACTGTCAATTTGGGCGCGGCACACTTAAATTTGGAACATTAAATATTGAATTTAAATGCCAAGGCGCATTTGAGTTTTTCAACACAAAAATATTAGACATTGCCCGCATGAGCGAGCTCAGAAAGCTACCTGAGTATCAGCTAATTATAGATGGTCTGCGAAAAAATGCATTACAAAATTCATCAGACACCGACGCATCGGTACAAATTTTTGAAACAATGGCAGCACTTTCTTCGGAAATATTTTGGCGCAATAACAATGCCGGAAAGTCTGACGCCAGACATTTATTTATTGATTTGGTTTCTACAGTGTGGGCTACCATAGCACATTTTGGCTTACTTGCGCCGTTGCTGCACAACGAAAAAATAACGGAAATTATGATCAACGGCACTGAAGGGCTGTATTACGAAGAAAGCGGAATTATCCACCGTTGCGCCGATGCCATTCAGTGCGAAATAGAAATCACATCAATTGGCGAACGTATGGCCGAAACGAACGGACGCCGCTGGGACGACAGCACTCCCATTTGCGACACACGCTTGGCCGATGGTTCGCGCGTAAATTTAATTGCTCGCCCGTTATCTTGCGTGGGCCCTTGTATCACCATTCGAAAATTTCCTAAAAAACGACTCGAACTTTCTGATTTATTAAAAAGAGGCTCCATAGATCACGATAAAGCGGAATTTCTTAAAAAGGCCGTAGAGTCGGGTCTCAATGTCATTGTTTCAGGCGGTACTGGTACCGGTAAAACTACACTTTTAAACGTGATATCTCGATTTATTCCCATTACAGAGCGGGTTGTTACTTTAGAAGACACGGCAGAACTTTCTCTATACCAACCTCACGTGGTGCGCCTCGAAAGCAGGCCACCAAATACGGAAGGTCAGGGGCAAGTGACTTTACGCGACCTGGTAAAAAATACGCTGCGTATGCGCCCCGACAGGCTTGTAATTGGAGAATGTCGCGGTGCCGAAGCACTCGACCTTGTGCAGGCGTTGAACACGGGTCACGATGGAAGCCTTGCCACCATTCACGCCAATTCACCTCTAGATGCCTTGCGGCGCCTCGAAATCTTGTGTCTTTTTTCGGGAATCGACTTACCGCTGCGTGCATTAAGAGAACAAATTTCTTCGGCTGTTCACATTGTGATTCAGCTTTCTCGATGCCCCGATGGCAGCCGTAAAGTGACTTCCGTTTCGCAAGTTTATTCGAATTTAAGCGAGGGTGGGCAATATCAACTCACGCAAGATTTAAATTTTATAGACAGATACATCCAATGAGTACAAATTATACATTTACAATTCTTTTTCTTGCATTGCTCAAATGGGCATATTTTTTTTATGACCAAAAAAACCACGGTCATATAATAGAAAAGAAAATCCGCCGTTTTCAATTATTCATTTCAAATATCCAAGAAAAAAAACACCGCGAGGCAGACCTTGGCAGATTTTTGGAAGGAATTGTAAACGCACTTGATGCTGGTCTCACGTTTGGTCAGGGTTTTGAATTGGCAAGAAATCGTGTCAGATACCAGGGCTATTTATCTGAAAGTCTGCAAAAAGTACAACAAGCAAAATGCACCGGTATGGGATTGACAGATATTTTTTTCAACATGAGCCGAAATGAAAAAAAAGACCACTCGGTAAAATTAATGTGGCAAACTTTAGCATGGGGCAGTAAGAGTGGCGCCAAGCTTAACATTTGCCTCAAGGCCCTCATCAAACGGCTCGAAACCATGCAAACTTTGCGCATGAAGTTGCGTTCTGCCACGGCACAAATGCGATTTCAGGCAATGTGTATGAGCCTTTTGCCATTACTGATGGGTATATTTTTGAAATTCGTCAAACCCGATTCTATTGAGTTCTTTTTTAACACGAGCACCGGGCATATGTTAATTTGTTACATGGTAATTTCGAATTTTATTGGCGGATACTTTGTCTATTACAACTCACTTAAGAGCGTTGACAAATGATATTTATACTCATTTTAGCATTTCACTTAGGCATCACTTTCTATTTTTTTCCGGCGACAAAAATTGCGGAAATAGAAACCAAAAAAGAAGATGTCTTTGCCGAAATGCGATCTGTACTCGATTTTGTTCAAATTTTAGTGCTTTTATTAGAAGCAGGACAGAGTGTACCATGTGCCTTTATTGCACTTGAAACAGAGCTCAAAGAAAAATATTGCAAGCAGGCTGTGCAATCTGTTCTCCGCCTCAAAACCCAGGGCCTCCCCTTTGGTATGGCCCTTGAAAAAGTAAGTCATGGGCTAAAATCCCAAATGCTGTCTGAATTTTTTATGGAATTAGCGCACGCCGTAAAAATGGGCTCTTCTATGATCCCAGTTTTAAATCGCAGAAATCACGTTCTCAACGAAAATATTAATACCGCGCTAGAAGAAAGAGTTGCCAAAGCGCCAATTAAAATGTTGTTCCCAGTGGTTTTATTCATATTGCCAATTATATTTCTTTTATTAGGCGGCGGGCTCATGAAAGAAATTGGAAGTGTGCTTTCAAATTAAAAAAAATCATTTTTGAGTTGGCGCCAGTCTGTAAATATCCCACCATCTTTCTGCAAATCTTTCGCCAAAAGTGCGGTATGAAGCAGCACTATAGTGCACATTATCGGAAAGCGTTAAATTTGCAGAACTGGCTACACTAAAAAGCGGATCATATTGAGAAACAAATGTGTGAGAGCGATTCACCCCTTCGTTATTATTTCCTGATATTCCAACCTGACCCACAACTACTGGCAATTTAGGAGCGTCGGTAATTGTACGAATGCGTGCAATGATGTCTTTTAATTTATTTGCATAATCTTGCGGGTTTGAGGCACTATTCGAATCACCTTGATGCCAAATAAATCCTTTAAATACACCGGTGTTTTTAGCTGCAGCAACATACGGCAGAATTGCGCTGTAATAAGCCTCATTTTGCCCCCATAACTCAATCAATGCTCTTAATTTAGGGATTTTGAAATTCCAAACCAAACAAATTTTTTTGGGCTAATTGAGTCGAAGGTATTTCTAAAACTAAAAAATTTAGTCG
>JAYTOT010000243.1:0-28090 GCA_043747645.1 Pseudomonadota bacterium
ACATCATGGCCATGAGAAAGTGCGAGCATTAAAGATTTACCAAAAATAATGAAACGATTTTTTCAGCCAATGCGGAATTTTCAGGAAATTGCAGCGTCAAGCCGTCTGCCCGAACCGCCGTAATTATTGCAGGAGTATAGCGAGGCAAAATAGGCTCAGTTGTGATTTGCGTGACTGTAAAATTTGGAATTTGAACGCGCCTTTTAAATTTTTGGGACGCAACAAAGTTGGTTTTTTGCTCTAAAAATTCTGGCCATTTTCTAATTGTGCTGGGGCAAATTTTACATGCGGCAGCAATTTTTTCTAGGCCTTGTCTTTGTACCAATGCGATAACTTTTAAACGTAAAGGCCGGTGAATCGCCGCGATCCGCAATTTTCCGCTGCGTAGCGACTCTAATTCAGATACGATATCCTGAGTTTCAGCAAGCATTATATCACCTCTATAAGATTTGTAATGCTTGCAATCTATTGAGGTCAGTTTTTATAATCTAGGAATGTTGCAGAAGGGACACCTCATTTTGCGGCAATATCACGAACCAGGAAAAAGTTTGTTCGTAGATTTTTCGGGTTTAACTGTGCCTTGGCTAGACGAAAATACTGGTGAAATATTTGAAGCTCAAATCTTTGTAGCAGCCTTGGGAGCTAGCAATTACACCTTTGCAAAAGCTTGCCCAAATCAAACTCTAGATTCTTGGATAAATTGTCATGTTTCTGCTTTCAAATTTTTTCGTGGCGTTCCAAAAATCATAGTTCCGGACAATTTAAGAGCGGGAGTTAGTCGTGCCTGTAGGTACGATCCTGACACAAATCCGACCTATTCAGCCTTAGCAGATCATTACGACACCGCGGTTGTGCCTACTCGTGCATACAAACCAAGGGACAAAGCAAAAGTTGAAGTGGCAGTGCAAATTGTTCAACGATGGATTTTAGCTATTTTGCGAAGGCAAACATTCACGTCTGTGGAAGCAATTAACACTGCCATAAGGCCATTGCTGATAAGATTAAACGATAAAACAATGCGCCACCTTCAAGCATCACGCAAAGAGCTTTTTGAAAAATACGAACTCCCCGTTCTAAAAAAAATGCCGCTAGAAGATTTTGAAATTTCTGTTTTTAAAAACGCAAAGGTGAACATTGATTATCACATCGAATTTGAGCGTCACTATTACAGTGTTCCCTTCATTCATATTGGAAAAACGGTGCTTGTAAAAGCATCCAATTCTCTAATACAAATTTTTATAGGTGATGAGCAAATTGCAACCCACAAAAAGCATGAAGGAATGCCAGGCCGCCACACAACAATCTTTGAACATATGCCACCGCAACATGCGGAGCATGTAAAACGGACACCAGAGCGCATCCTTGATTGGGCTAAAAATTCTGGCCAATCTACAAAACTGATTTGCGAAAAAATCATGGGGAGCCGAAAAGTTCCAGAGCAAGGATTCAGAGCTTGTTTGGGAGTGCTTCGGTTAGGTGAAAAACACGATGCTCCAAGGCTTGAAAATGCATGTGCTGCAGCACTTAAAATGGGCAGTTATCG
Source organism: Pseudomonadota bacterium (assembly GCA_043747645.1). Classification (GTDB taxonomy): domain Bacteria; phylum Bdellovibrionota_B; class Oligoflexia; order Silvanigrellales; family Silvanigrellaceae; genus JAYTOT01. Next base: position 1,544 of record JAYTOT010000243.1, read on the forward strand.
ATACAAAACCATCGAGACGCTGATCAAAACAAAGGATCTTGAAAAGGCTTCCAAAACGTCGGTTTCGAATCACGAAAACATTCGTGGCGCAAAATACTACAATTAAAAAGTGAGATAAAAATGATAAACAATCTTCCTGAAAAACTTTCAAAACTTAGGCTTTATGGTGCAAGTAAAGCTTATTCTGAGCAAATCTTGTTGGATGGATTTCAAGACATGAGCTTTGATGAACGGCTAAGTTTGCTCATTGAACGCGAGGAAATCGAAAGAGCAAACAAGTCCATGTGCACACGCATCTGCAAAGCGAAATTCAAGCAGCCGGCTTCGTATGAAGACATAAAACCTTCGTCATCAAGGGGTTTAGACAAAACAACCCTTCAAACATTAGGCACATGTGAGTGGATTCGCAAAAAGAAAAATCTCATCGTCACCGGCTCATCAGGCTGTGGCAAATCATTTTTATCCACTGGTCTCAGTCACAAAGCTTGCCTTATGGGCCTCACTGCTCGCTATTTTAGAGCTCCCCACTTGTTAACAGAACTGGAATCCGCAAGTGAAGAAGGCAAATTAAAAAGACTAATTACACAGCTTGGTAAGGTAAATGTTTTAATTATCGATGACTTTATGCTGTCAGGTATAAATGAAGCCGAACAAAAAGACCTGTTTGAAATCATTGAAGAACGCCACGAGAGCAGCTCTACAATTTTTACAAGCCAAAATCCCTTGTCTATGTGGCATGCGTTGATGCCAAATCCTGCAATTGCAGATGCGATCTTGGATCGAATCTCTAACGGTTCGCTCCGTGTTGAACTAAAAGGAGAGTCGATGCGCAGAAAAAAGGTTGTTGATCTTGACCAGGACAAACAAATTCAGCAATGAAGGGGAGTCGTCGCTGCGCTCCGAATAATCCTGGTCGGATTGCCGGACTCAGTGGTCGCCTTCCGCCGGAACGAGCGGTCGCTTTCAGCGGATTACGCACTCGTTCGGATGGCTTGTGTTTTTGTTCATTGCTGCCCAGATTATCCTCCTATTCCTTTGGCTTCTCATTCGCCAAAAGATCCGGCTCAGTTTCCTTTCATCCATGTTCGCGGCTTGGTTTGCGCGCGGAGCCCTGAGTGCTGGGATTCTGGGGCTTGACTCTTCTAGGAACAACCCTGCACTTGGGTGATCGGGCATTGCGACGATCGACTGATTATGTCGTTCGCGAAGCAACAACGGGCAAGTCGACCTGGCAGTCCCTTTTCGGAGGTCAGATTTTGCGCCGCATCGCTCATATCAATCCTGCTTTTCTTGAGCGATGGAAAGACATTATTCAGAACGAGCAAGTCGAAGTTCTGCGCGCTGCTCTTGTAGCGACTTTGGAACGGAATATCGGAACCAATAGCGTCGCGGTAATAGTCCAGGAATTGGACTAGATATTAGACCGACCACATGTTGAACAGATAAAAGACTTTTCCTCTGCTAAAGGCCAACTTGGAATAATATTTTCGGCATCTTATTTTTCCGCTACCTCCTATAATTTATTTTTAAACAAACACTTAAATTTTGCCTGGTACGGTGGTATTTTATTTTTAGTTTGAGTGATGAATATTTGCGACGCCTATATTCATTTTAGTGCGGATTTACGAATGCGCCAACAGGGTTAAATAACAATCTGGTTCGATTTGGATATTTTAAGCAACTTTTCTCTTATTATAGCGCACTTTTTCCATATCGTTTTGAAACGAATTTGGGGATTCTGGGAAAGTTTTTTCTTTTCCGAGCATTGCTTTAAGTGAGCCCGGACGAACTAATTCCAACGAAAGTCGCTCCATAAGTAGTGATGACGAAGGCCCTTCAGCTTTACGAACGCCATTCACATAATTGGCGATTGTTCCTTTAGACATGCCGCCTAATAGCGCACCCATTTCCTCATATGTCAGGCCCAAAAAATCGATGATTTTCTTAATCTGAGTAGAACTCAAAGTCTCCTGACCCATGGTAACAGTTTTGTAGTGCACTCTCACAAATTCTTCTGTTGAGAGCCGACTCAGGCGAGCGATTTCTGCGCCATCCATTCCCCAATCAAGGCTTTCATTCCAGCCGGATTTTTCAAAAATTTGGACCGATTCCTCATCTAAAAGATGCACCCAAACATCACAAACGATTGGCTCAAGACCATCTACGTCGCGAAAATCTTTCACAAAAACTTTTTTCACTTTAAACCCTCCTAAATGCATGAATCACAACGATTTTCCAAGAGCCTTGTTCATCAAGAAACAGAGCGATTTCACACTCTCGTTCTTCATCGTCGGAGACTCGAAACAAAAAGGATCCAAACTTTGCCGACGTCGCTACATTGTTCTCGTATAGTTCTCCACGACCTGATTGCACAAGTGAGAGCAATTCCTGCCTCGTGAAGAGCCGTTCGGGATGATCTGCATAAGCATGTCGTCTGACGATGACAGCAGCAGATTCCCCTCTAAGTCTTTTGAACAGTGTCCGGGCAGAAGTTAAGGTCAGTCTTCCGTCAGCTCGGAACTCAAATGCGAGGTCCACTCTTCCTCCTACATTGTATTTCGGTAGTTTTCAATGAAAACATTAGTTCACTATGGGCAGAAAAGCGAGTTTTGGCATTTTGCATCACATAAAAGCTGTAATGTGATAAGATTACCCGAATGACTGAGCGATGTTCGAGTTTCAGAAATTCAAAGCTTTTTTTTTGAGGGGGGAGGCGACAATGGATAGCAACGAAGATTTTGCTCTTGTGGCGACCGGTTCTGAATTTGCAAAAATAAAGCGTTCTTGTGTTCCTTCCGTTTTCGCCAGTCTATTTTTGTTTGAAAACAACCCCATCGGCACCCAAAAGAATTTTAGAATACTTCGCAACGCAAATTCGAAACCAAAACACCCACACTGCATATGTGTTTGCCTGCGAAAAATTTCTCAATACCCTTATTGGCCTAGGTGACCGTCCACTCATTGGCACAATGGTCTACACTTTTGCGACTCAAAGAAAAAGGCGGCAAAGATCACGAAGTGCCAGCCCATTTAAAGCTGGAAGAATATCTGGATAGGTACCTTGAAGCAGCTGGATCAAACATTGCTCCATAAAGCTAAATCCTCCAATAAAGGCCGACTTGGAATAATATTTTCGGCACCTTAATTTAGAGCTGCGATTATATTTTTAAATGCTGATTTATTTACGAGTGACTAAACTCACTGAGGAACAGTTGTTTGACCATCTTTATTCTGTCCCCAGCACTTCACGCCAGCGGCGTCGAGGGCGCAGGTGTGCCTGGCTCCTGCCGCAACTTGGGTGGGTTTATTAAGCATTGGAACAGTTGTTTGGCCTTCAAGACTCTTCCCCCAACACTTCACGCCATCGGTGTCGAGGGCGCAGGTGTGACTGGCTCCTGCCGCAACTTGGGTGGGTTTGTTGAGCACGGGAACCTTTATTTGGCCTAAATCTTGACCCTTTGTCCCCCAGCACTTCACAGTATCGGCGTAGAGAGCGCAGGAGTGATCATCTCCAGCCGAAATGCTTGTAAATTTTAGCTTTGAACCTGGTGCTACATTACCACATGCTTTGCCTGCAACAATATCTTCTGCAGAAACGACTCTAGAAATCGCAATGTCCGAAGCACATAACACATCGAATCGACCATCACCTCGGCGCTGCAATGAAACAATTCCAGAAAGTTGAGGAATGTTGATATGTGGGCAAAAGTTGTTATTTTTAATATCCCATTCCGTCACAATTTCTGCTGAGCCACTGGCACACTGGGCGCTATATTCTCCCGGATTACTAGTGCGCAGAATAGAAACAACGTCTTTGACTTCTTTAGTATCGCTTGTATTAAATTTGCGTGTCGTGCAGCTCAAAAAACCTATGAGAGCGAAACTGCAGAGGGATAATTTTAACTTAAAATTCATTTGACTTGTCCCATTGTAAAAAAAAATTTAATTCCGGCAATTTGAATGGTATCCGAAGTCACAGTTCATACCAAAAACGAAAATTTTGACGCCTCAATGCAGCATTAATGCCTATCAATGCCTATCAATGCCTATCAATGCCTATTAAAGATATGGGATTTTCTATGAACTTTGCACTATTGCCTTAGCAATTCCAGACACAACAATTTCTTGAATTTGATTCAAATTGAGCTGAAAAAAAATAAAACTACGAAAACTGCACTCTATCATGCATAATAAAATCAGAGCTCTCTTGAAAACGCAACACACCTTCACGCAATGCACCATACGACTTTGCCTGCGTCGAAACCTTCCAAAAATTATGGCCAAACTGCAACCAGCGCGCACCGGTTGCTGCAAAAAATCGAAATTTTTCGAGGCCTTTTTCTTCAGTGTCTATGTACTTTTCGAGATGATTTATAAATTCGAGGCATGCCGCCAAATATTCTTGACCTTCGGCTTCGGGCCCACGAGGTGCTCGCCTGCCGGAATGCGATAAAGGTGCCACATCATAGCCCAAATCTTCAGCTATTTGCCATAATATCCAAGGCCGAGCGGTGGCCGCACGGGCAATCATGGCGCCGTCGAGACCCAATTGTTGACACACATACAGAGCATCGGCAGAGGTTTGCAGGTCACCATTTACCACCACCGGAATTTTGCGGTGAGCGCGAACGCCAGCCGCCAACGACCAATTTGCTTCGCCTTTGTGTTTTTGAGCGCGCGGGCGAGGGTGTATTGTTATCCAATCGGCCCCAGCGTCTTCTAGCGCTTCTGTAAATGTCACTAAATAATCTTGGTCTTCATCTTGGGCAGGTCCGCCGCGCAGTTTGACGCTGACAGGCAATTTTGTGGCATTTTTAGTGATACGAACCACTTCTGCCGCATAGTTTTTATCGCCCATTAAACGCACGCCCCAATTGTGCCTAAGAGTGTGCGAAGTCGGGCAACCCATATTGATGTCAAAACCCCACGGGTTTCGAGTCAAGAGCTTTTCGACACTTGGTGTGATGTATTTTTCTTCATTTCCTAGCAATTGGGGAATATAAAATGACTCATTTTCGGAGCATTTTAACTCATTGGTGACTTCGAGACGTTCGTTTGGAAGCCTACGGGTGGAAAGCATTTCGGTGAATCGAATTGCACTGAGACCTTGCGGAACATAACTTTGCACTAACTCACGAAATGACACATGAGAAAGGCCCACCATAGGTGCTATCATAAATGGAAAATCGAGATTAAATCGCGACATGCGAGATTCGAATCCTAGGCACAAAGGCATCTAAAAACCCCAAAATAAACATAAAAACTAAAATGATGCGCCAATACCAAGGTGAATTGTTCCTGGAATAGGAATCAATCCGAAAATATTACCCGATGCTTTTCGCTTCACACAGGTAGGACCTTCGGAATTTTCATTGCTATTTGCATCTGCAATACTCACACACCCCGACTGTTTATCGGCGGGCTCGTACCACGGAAAACCCCAATCGGCATTGATGGACACTAATCGTGGTACTATATATCTCAAACCAAAACCACCAGAAATGTAGGCGTTTCTAAAATAGTCAAATCCTAAAAAAGATGCTTTTTTTACTGCAACCTCGGAATTCGAAATGAGTTTAGCGCTTCTCACACTGCATTCTGTCTGGCTTCCGACGTCTTTATTCTTTTTTTCATCCAATTTGTCTTGGATTTTATTAGACTCAACATCTGTAAAAAAAGAATTTCCGCTATCCACAAACAGCGCACCACCCCAGTTTTCTCCTAGCCAAGGCAGTCGTCTCCGAATTTCCGACTTCAAATAGAGGAGATTTGTGGCACCAATTGCACGTAATTTTTCGCCACACCCGCCTTTAAAAGAACCAGAAGGCGCCTGTAAATCGAGCCAAACCAATGGCCCCACAGAAGCGCCAGTTTCAGGAAACCCTCTCACAACAGACCTGCCGGACAATGAAGCTCTTCGGGACCCGGGAGCAGTAACGGTCTCTGTGCGGCGGTTGACCACATTAGAAAGGCTCATTCCACCTAAAGAAATTGCCCCGCTAATATTTTCAATAATTGGGAAATATTGCCCAAAATCTGCCGCGTATCTGTCGTATTGCACTTCAGAAAACAATGCCAGACGTGCATGATTAGTATTGAACTCGAGTAGAAACCCAGACGTTGGCCACTCTATATTATTTCTTGTGTCTAAACTCAAGCCAAAATCTATTTCTTGTATGAGTAATGTAGGTCTATCTAGGGCTTCTAGAGGCTCTATTTTTCGACTTATTACTCTCGACCACTCATGCGCCAATTTGGCAGAAAACACCCATGTTTTATCGAAAAAATAAGGTTTCCAACTCAGCGCGCTTTCGAGTGTTTCAAAAGCTCGGTTAGATAATGATTGAGCCGAAACCTCAAAACCACCCAATATTGAAGCATCAAATGGCGTTGTAAATTGACCCACCTGCAATAAAGGCTCCAACAAACCCAATGTCACTTTTCTCCCGAGAAGTTGGCGCGGTTCGCCAAAATCTTTCTGTTGGCGTTCTTGCGACAAACTCGCAGAGGAATTAAACCTCAGCCCATTGGGAGTGAGGTTATTCAATATAAAATCTACCGAAAATCGATACCCTTTGACGCTTCCAAAACCAGGCTGCAGACCCAAAGTGTAGCCACCTCTGCTCTGAGTTCGAATAACGATGTCAATAACCTCTTCTCGTTTTTCGAGCGCACCAGGATTCAGCGGCTCAACGGCGACGTTTCCAAATAAATCGTGTTTTAAAATTCTCAAGCGAGCCCTATCGAGTACCTTTGGCGTGAATATTTCACCGCTTTCAATTCCTGATTCGATAATCACCCGCTCGCGTTTTCCGTAAAGCTCTCCCTCTGCAAAAACATTACCAACGTGAACCAAATGGCCCGAAATAATTTCAACCGCTATACGAGTTAAATTTTTTCCATTTTCAGTCTTAATAACTTTTGGGCGCGCCTTAACCTGTGCGTAGGCGTATCCAAAATCAAGGAGTTGAATTTTAAGCTGATCTTCAAAATCTTTCAATCGACTTTGCGTAACAGCATCACCCAACCACATGGTACTTTTCAAAATATCTTCATTAAATTGAACCTGGGAAGGCTTGCCAGCAAAAATAATATCGTGCACTACAAACTGAGGGCCAGCGTTAACTCTAAAAATAAGTGTTGCAAGTTTTCCATCTGGACTCAGAATAACTGTTGGTCTTTCGACTTGAACATCGGCATATCCATAGTCAAAATAAATTCCCTTCAAGGCCTCTTGCCAATTTAGAATTTGGCTTTCGACAAATGGTTTTCTGCCGTCAAAATATCCGGATCCCAGCCCCAATTTTTTTGCTATTTCCGATTGCGGCAAAGGCATTAGACCCTTAATTTCTACTTTTGCAACCGAAACTTGCAACCCTGGCTGAACAGTGAATCGCAGCACCAATTCATTGCCTTGAGTGAATTTTACAGGACCAGTTACAAAGGCATTAACAAATCCACGTTTTTGAAAACTCACTTGAATGTTATTTCGAATGTCATCGTTAGAATAATAAGTCAGCTCCATGGGAGAAAGTCCGTTTTTTCCCTGGAGAAGATCTTCATTCACAGCGCCAGTTCCTAAATTTACAATCTCGAGGCGTGTGCGAACTCCTCTTTCAATGTGAAGTTGTACAGATGCAGATTCCTTATCTTGCGAATAGAAAAAACGATCCAATGAAACAATACAGCTCAAATACCCTTCAGATTTCAATCTGTTTTTTTCTCTTTCCAGAGAATCGAGCACCATACCTTTGTCGCAAATAGATCCTAACTCCACTGGCGTGGTGATAAAATCAAGCACATTTTGTTCTGGTTTTACCAGCACCTCTGCAATTCTGCAGGGCCTTCCACGCTCTATTTCAAACAACACTCGAACTCTACCAGAACCATCGACGAGCGAATCTGTGCTCACTACTTTGGCACCAGGATACCCTTTGTCGTGCATTTTAGTTTCAAGATTTAGCTTGTCTAGCTCCAAATCCTGAACCAAAAATGCCTCACCAACTTGTGAACGCAGAACTCGCTTGTAAGAAGAATCTTCTAAAAAAGGCAGGCCCTCAAGTGAGACTTCAGAAATTTTTAGTATTTTAAATCCTTTGACACGAATGAGTTCTTGCCCATTTTCGCCTTTAGCTGTAGCCACTGAAATATCGGTTAAGTTAAAAAAACGACCCAAGTTAACAGCCAGGTACTGATGCAACGCCACACCATGAAATTGACTTGCATCGCGGTAAATATCGTCTGGAATAGCAATTGATTCATCATCAACAAACAAATAAATGTTACTGCCAAGCACTTTTTCGCCGCTTGCAAAAACAGTATTGATCAGAAATAAATTCACCAAAAAAATAAGCAATATCGAAAAAAATTTAACTCTCACAATTAGCGACTCCCAAATTGAAATCGCAAGCCACCAGTGTATTCGCTGTAAGCTTCTCCTTCAGATCGCCTTTCAAATCCCCCTAATAAATTCACTCCTTCGTTTAACAGCACAGTGCCAGTGAGTGTCTGATTGTTTCCTTGATCTAAATCGAGGCCCAAATTCAAACGCTCCCCTAACGATCGACTCACTCGTGCTTTCAGCTTCACTTGTCCGTTCTCCATGAGCGGCTGAATTTGCACACTGTCTATAAATCCACCGGTAATGCGGGCAAAAGCCAGGGATAATGACTCATCAATTGCCGTTGAAGTGTATGCCATTCCAACAGCCTGACTCAAAATTGAACTCCCCATGCTCTGCCGCTCACCCCTTACGGGTGCTTTTCCGGAAGAAATCATACCTAAAATATCGGAGCTATTGAGTGTATCTCCTTCTGGTGTTACAGCAGGATCCGCCCAAAAACTCACGCGCCTTTGCGAAAAAAATCCGTCTATCGAAATAAACACTTTATAGTTGTCTATTTTTGCCATGAGCTGAACTTCCAAGCGCGGATCAATTCTTATAGGATTGTCATATGTTATATCAGCTTTTTGAATTTCAAATTTACTCTTTAAAAACTGGACAGTACCCACATTCACAACTTGCATTCCCGAAAAAACCGGCACGTTTGTGTTGCCAGTTACTTTTAAATACGTCGACATTTTTCCCTTTAAACATTCTGTTTGAAGAACAATAGACTCGTCTGCATCTATAGAAATTGCCAAATTTGCCAAGGGCTTTTGCTCCCTTACTAACTCGTGCTCTCGCCGCTCTGGCGTAGCAAAAACAGCTTGCTGACAAGTAATGTCTTTGTACCCTCTCGCTTTTTTAAGTTGTATTTGACCAGACAAAGAATACGGAAAGTCGTCGCCCGTTAGCTCTAAGGACCCATCTATGGTAGTGTCTAGCGCATCGATGACAGGGATTGGAATTCGAATTTGCGCATCATTTGCTTCTAGTTTTAAAGCCAGTTTTAAACCATTTGAAACGCCAGAAGTTGAATCAAAATTCCAACCCACGCTCCCCACCAAATCAACGCTTCCTTGGCCTTTTTCAGCATGAAAATTTCGAATTTCTAAATTATCGTCTTCAAAAATGATCGAGCCTTTTATTCCAGTAAAAGCTGGGCTGTATTCTTTTATATTTAAAGAATCACCTGAAATATCTGCGTTACCCGAAACTTTAAGATCAGGGTAGACTCCAGTGACTTTCATTTTGCCGTTGATTTCTCCAGAAGCAGCGCTCACGCGATCGGTAAATGCAGATAAAATTCCAAAATCTACTTTTCCTACTAGCAAAGCATCTGTCTCAAAGTTTTCAAAATCAAATTTTCCATCAAGCAAAAATTCTGTTTTTGACCCTCTCAACTGCAGTGGTTTGAGATTAAAAATACTTGACTCAGTAGAAAATTTTACTTGCTGATCTAGCTTTAAATAAACCTGATTAAATTGTGCATTAATACGATCGATCGATCCATTAATACTATACAAATCATACCAGTTTTTACCTGTTTTTAGGGACGGATTCAATGGCCCAGGACCAACCAATGTTGCCTCGCCATCTACCTGCAAAAACACACTTTGCTTTGCCCTTTTTGCCGGTTCTATTAAGAAACCCGCATCAAATCCAGAAAATCGGGTGTATAAGGTTGCTTCCGATGAAAGATTGTGTGGCATGCGCAGCCGAGAGTAGAGTTGCTGATATCGTCCTTGAAGCACGCCATTAATATCTCCGCCATCGTGAGTGACAGCATCAAATGAAAAATTCCCCAAAGCAAGGTCGTTAAATTTAAACGAATCTACATACGAGCGCACACTCCCGCTCCATTTTTCCCACGACCCTGAAATATCTAAATCAACCGATAATGCGCCATCAAAGTTTTGATTATTACCAGAAAAAACTGAAAGCGGAAATGAAGTCAATTTGGCCCTGCCCAAAACATTTTTTTGATTAAATGCGGCTATGTCTGCTACCAATACAGATCCATTAAGCGCATTTTTTTGCATGTGGTTACTTAACCCTGTTGCAATTACTTGACTATTAAAACAATTCTCGAGCTTACAATTGAGCCTAATTTTAACATCTTTGGTTTGCAACTGACCTATAAAAGAATCGCCAAGTAATACGGCGGAATTCAACTCCCATTTTTTAGGACTCATCAAAGGTCCTTGCAAAAAAACATTTACTTGGCCTATTTTTCCGCCGAAATCTGGGAAATTTTTTGGAATATATGTTTCCAAGGCGTCACGCATTGGCTCTAAATCGCCAAATAGAGTTCCCTCAAAAAGCGAGTCTACATTTTTATATGCGACGGAAAACCGTTTTAAATTAATGCTTGTTACCTTATCGCTGCCAGCTATTTGCGCCGTGCCTAAAACATTTTTTCCAAAAGCCCGTTCGCCATTTACTCCAAGTTTTCCTTTGAGAGTTCGATATTTCACACCGTAAAGCAAAACATTTGTTGCATCAATGTCTGCATCGAATTGCAATATTTTTGACTGTGAACCAGCCAATAACCCTTTCAAATTTCCCATTCCTGCAGTAGGGAATCCTAAAAAATATTCCAAATAAGACATATCAAAATCTTGGGCATTTATTTCAAAATAGGTATCATGGGATTTATTAAACTTTATATAACCTTTTGGTACGTCAACAAGAGCAATCTTTTTGCCATCACATTCGCCCGAAGTCTCATTAAAATTTACTTCTTCTGCCGACGCATAAAGCTCGAGTGCCACCCTGCATTCGGGCAATGGTTTTGCTTTTTCATTGTGCAGAGGCGGAATAATGAGCCCAGAAACAGTTGCATTTGTAGACACTTTAAGTTCAAATAATTTTTTGCCGGGCGCAATCATTCGTCCCGAAACATCAGCATCCAAAGCATCGACATTGAACTGCGCTATATTTTGTGCCGCCCCAAGGCCTTTCATCAGTTCGCCAAACCCAAACCGGCTGATGTTTACGTTTAAATCAAAAGGAAAATCGTTTTTGAGCGAAAATTGCCCTTCGCCATTGAGTTGCCCACCTAACGGAGTTTTTATCTCAATTTTTTTAGCTTCAATAGATAAATCCTTAAAAGAAGCCTCTGCAATACCTTCATAAACATCAAACGAATCTATTTTGAGCGATTTCCAGTTTAACTTCCCCTGGGCCACCGGCATCTGCAATATGCCTTTTTTAGATTCGAGTTTTCCTGCAAATGAAATTTCGCCCGCCCCACTGAGGCCAACCAAAGGCATGACTTTGTCAAATTTAATATCTGTTTTAATGCGCAAATCGAAACTAGATTGGCTTATGTCATCAAGATTTAATTTTACACTCCCGCCAAAATCTGCTTTGCCCAGACTACTTTCAAGATTTATTTTTGAAAGCAGAATTTCACCTGTCTCTGCAAGATGGATTTGAGAGGACAATTCCTGAAGCTGAATTTCCTCGGAATGCAATTTTGGAAATCTAAAAATTCCTCCTGAAAATCGGGAGCTCACAAAAAATTGCGCAATGCTATTTTTTTCAGAGGCGCTTTGAAGCACGATTTCATCAATATTAAACGATTGAAAGTTTTTATCTGAAATTTCGCCGAACTTTATTTTTGCATTTTTTAACGACAATTTTTTGGGAAATTCTTTTGATATTAGATGTATAATCTTTTTTAAATTTACAGGCTCTATTGCTTTTGAAGATGAAAATTGAAATGGGAAAACCAAATTCCCTAAATCGTCATATTTTAAATTTAAGTTTAACCCGTCTAATACGACTTCGTAAATAACAGGTTTTCGTCTGATATACGATAAAACAGGCTCTACGCCGATGCCAATTGAACTGACTTCAAAAACTTTAAACGGCCCTGTTTTAGTGCCATTCTTGGTAGAATATATTTGCACATTTTTAAACCGAATTGTTGATGTAAAAAAATTGACTGAAATAAAATTAACTTTAGCTTCTAAATCAAAGGACTTAAATAGAGATGCATTAAGCGACTCTACAACTAAAGTTTGTACTTTTGCGCTGTTCAATACTACAAGCAAAACAGTATTGAGACAAATAAAGGAAAAAACAAAGAGGAATATTAGGCGTCGAAAAATTCCCCACAAAATTCGCATCACAAATCGACCTTGTTTTTTACAGGCGCCATAGAATTGGACTGCGCAAAAAGCTCATCAATTTTTTCATTGAGTTCGCCAAGATGTGGCGTTTCTTTTGCAAAATTAACTATTGACTCCAAACACAACGTCGTTTCGTAAGGGGTGATTCGCAACGCTGATTTCAAAAAAAGTACAAAATAAACCATGCCAAAAACAGAATCTGCAAAACCGACTGAGTCTTTTAAATTATCCATGCTCACTTGTGATTGCAGCAACATCGATTTAAATAAAGAATAGCCTATTACGGTGGATGAATCTTTCCCAAAGCCCGAAAACGGGGCGGGAGATTGAAATGAATTGCCGTGTGGCGTTGAACTAAAAATGTCTTTCGGAATTACTGGCTTTGCAACTTCAACTGGTGCAACTTCAACTGGCGCAGCTTCAATTAAAGCTGGAAAAATTTCGACAGTTTTAACCACCGGGCGCACAATTGCTTTTTGCTCAACTCTTTTTGGGTTTCCTAGAGTTTTTGAATCGTCTGAAAAATTTTGCTCCACTTTGAATTTTTGGAGCAACTCTTTTGCAAAAGATATAATGCCATTTGAGAGTCCATCGGCTATTAACGCTCTTTCGGCAAAATCAAAAACCAATAACGACTCACTTTCGAACATCAATTTGGAAAGTTGCAAATATCCGTCGCCACGCTGGACATTATCAGTGGTCATGGAGATTAAAGTAAGCAACACATTTAATTTATCTGAATTGTACGGATCATCGCGCAAAGCCGACAGGGCCTTTTCATACATACACACACCTCTTTCACGCTCTAATGTAGTCTATCACCTACGGCGCCCCGAAACAGGTCGACGTTGGGAAATTTTTGACCTGAGCGAGGGCCTTTGTTATTCAAATGCAGATTATTTTTTCCAAGGAGGCATCTATGGGTTGGCTGACGCGAGAACCAGCAAGGTTACAAGGTTCGTCGGAAAAAAAATCGATGCCCACTGGTGTTTGGGAAAAATGCCCCGAATGCGCCGAAATTGTGCTGGCCTCAGAGCTCGAAGAAAATCATAAAGTTTGTCCACATTGCAGTTTTCACAATCGCCTACCGGGCGAAGAACGCATCGAACTTATCATCGACCCCGATACTTTTTATGAGTGGGATCACGATATAGCAAGCACTGATCCGCTGTTATTTAACGACGGAAAAGCTTACATCGAAAAATTGCAAATTCTTTGGAAGAAAACTCGCCGTTACGATGCCATTATTACTGGCGCTGGCTTGCTGAACAAACGTCCTGTGGCAATTGGGGTTCTAGATTTTTTCTGGATGGGTGGTTCCATGGGAACCGTAGTTGGAGAACGAATTTCGCGCATGTTTGCACGTGCCCGTAAGTTAAATATGCCGGTTATAATGGTGAGCAGCAGCGGCGGAGCACGTATGCACGAAGGCTTACTTTCTCTCATGCAAATGGCCAAAACTTGCTCTGCTGTTGCGCTTCACCGCGACGCTGGCCTCCCATTTATTTCTATTATGTGCGACCCTACCACGGGTGGCGTGGCCGCGAGTTATGCCATGCTCGGCGATTTAAATTTCGCAGAACCCAAAGCCACAATTGGTTTTGCTGGCCGAAGAGTGATTGAATCCACCATTCGTCAAAAATTGCCCGACGACTTTCAAACTGCAGAATTTTTGCTGAATCATGGAATGGTAGATAAAATATTGCGTCGTTCCGAAATGAAAGAAGCCCTTTCACGTTCACTTGGAATGCTCTGCGCGCCTCTTTTATGACCATATTAGACTCCGATAAAATTCTTGCGCCCTATTTTAACCGCACACGAGGCGCCATTAAATCTGGCGCACAGCGCATGCATGCCTTGTGTCCTTGGATTTTAGATTCAAAAACAAAGAACATTCCATTAATTCTCGTCGGTGGGTCTAACGGCAAGGGCACAACTTGTGCTTTTTTGGAACAATTATTAAGAACTCACAACGACAAAACAGGCTTATACACATCGCCTCATCTTGTTCATCCCAACGAGAGAATTCGAATCAACGGAATCCCTGTAGACGAAAATTCACTCGCAGAGGCCTTGCAAACTGTTGAATTGCGTATGCAAAAAACCCTACCCGACGCCACATTTTTTGAAATTATGACTGCTGCCGCCTTAGAAATATTTTATACAAACGGCTGCACTGCAATTGTTTTTGAAGTTGGGCTGGGTGGGCATTTTGATAGCACAAATGCCATAAATCCATTGCTGAGCGTATTGACCAGCGTTAGTCTTGAACACACCGATATTTTAGGCAAAGATATTTTTACAATAGCGAGAGATAAGACACATATTTGCAGGCGAAATAAAAATATAATATTTGGAAATTTAGAATCAAGTTCGTTTGACGGCTTTTTAAAAACCGCTTCGAAAATTGGCGCTCGCGCTGTTTTTGCAAATGGCTTAATGTATCCAGAAGATTCTCTTTTGATGACTGAAAACAGATATTTTAAAAAAATAGCCCGCATTACCGCAAAAATCAATGAACTCAATAACAGCTGGCTAAAACTAAATATTAAAAATATTGAAATTGCTCTCACTGCGTTTTATTATTTTCAGGAACTTCGAAATATTATTTTAGCAGATGATTTAATATTGCAGGCTTTATCTTGTACGTTTTGGCCCGGACGATTTGACATTCGAACTGTGAATAATATTAAAGTCATATTTGATGCCAGTCACAACTGCGAGAGTGTCGAATTTTTTCTAGCGCAACTCAAAAATTCAGAATTTAACAATCGCAAATTCACCGTAGTTTATGGGAGTCTGGCAGATAAAAACTGGAACGAAGTATTAAACTCACTTTCTAAAATATCTAACAATCTTATTTTAACTCAGCCAGATAGCCCCAGAGCAGTGAACTCAATAGATTTACTGAATAAAATGCCAAATTCAAAAAATACGTTTTCTATTCCAGAACTCAAAAGTGCACTAGAAAAATCTTTTGAACTTTCGAGATCCACTGAAGACGTCATCATTATTACAGGCTCAATTGTACTCATCGGTCAAGCGATGGAAATTCTCAATGTTTCTCCCTTTGAAACGGGAGAAATAGAGAAGTGAAATATATTTACTTACGTAATCTCTTTATTTTAGTCACCATTTTTCTTGCGAATTTATTCGCAAATATTATGACCTTTGCCGCAAACAGACCCGAAGCAGAAAATTTGGGCCTGGTATATTACGACGGAGATGACCTGCAAATTGACCGAAAAACTGGAAATATTACAGCACAAGGCAATGTACTTTTTTTCGTGGCTGGAGCGTTTGTTTCGGCAGATAAAATAATATACCAGAAGGAAGGAGGCCTTGTAACAGCCGAAGGTAATGTCAAAATATTGCGAAACAAAGAACGAATGACAGGTTCACGCGCTGTATTCGACCAAACTACTTCAGAATTCAGAATGGACGATGTTCAGATTATCGTTGACCCTCGCCTGAGTTCTCAAGTGATAAACGAAGAAGTTCTAGGTTTCACGCTGGAAGAAATGGCATTTGAAATATCCCGGGGTGAACGTGAAAACGAGCTCACTAAGGAACTGATTCTACTGAGAGACAAATATGTCGCGCAAATTAACTTGAAAAAGGTACGACGAGAAAACAACGGACCTGAAGAAGCTGAAATTTCCAAAATTGTGCGACGCTACAGCCAAATATTAGAACGATTGGCACGCACTAAATATCAGCCAAATACGGCACTAAATGAACTCACCACCGACCAACGAAAACGAATTGAACGGAGGCGAGATGCCGCAAAAGAATTTGCAAAGAAAAATCCTACAGCCGCCAAAACTGTAATTGGATTAAATAGTGTGCCAGGATATGTGCGCATTAAAGCTAGCCAAATTTACCAAAACCCAGCAGGAACCTACGAAATAACAGATGCAAATCTTACGGCTTGCCGTTGCGACGATACAGCAAGACCCGCATGGGGCCTGAGCGCCAAAAGTGGAAATATTGAGCTGCAAAAATACGTCACGCTAGTGGGTTCGACGTTTGACATTCTCGACGTACCCATTCTTTATTCACCGTGGTTAAAATTTCCAATAAAGACTCAGCGCGAAACCGGTTTTTTGTTACCTTCTTTTTACGCGAGCCGCACCGGTGAAGTTTTTTCACAACCATTTTATTTAGTTTTAGGTGACCATGCAGACGCCACTCTCACTTACAACGATTTTACGCGACGAGGCCAACGCATAGACACTGAGGCTAGACTTCAAATTGCTTCAAATAGCAGAGTGCGACTTTACGGAGAATTCATAAAAGATCGCGCTACTGCGGCAGAATTTGAATCAAACAAGCAAAAAGTAAATCAAGAAATCGCCAAACGCAAAGACGAGACCAGCAAGAATAACTCCACTTTAAATCCGTCCATCGAAGAAAATCTCCTGGCTGGAATTGGCGAAAAAAGACCTTCTCGTTGGTATTCACAGGGCTCTTGGAATTTGCCAATAACAGCGTCTAGCTCTGTTAAAGCCGATGGAGAGTTTGTGAGTGACAATCGTTATTTAGGCGATTTCTCAAAGGAGACCGGCGGAACTCAAGACCTTTTTTCACCGTCGGTGAATTCGCGACGGTTTTTGACCCATGAAACTGCGGCAGAATATTATGGTAATGAATTTGTATTGTCTGCCCGTGCACAGGGGGTACGCGATGTCTTTAGCGCAAAATACTCAGACACTCCCATAAGGCTTCCAAGGGTAGAATTTAGTTTATTACCTAAACGTTATTTCGATTTGCCAATTGCCATTGGAAATGAATTTCAATGGGAAAGAGTGCACCGCGTAGGAGGCTCTTCATTTATAGACGTCAATCCATCTGGAGAGCAATCACAACTCAACGCACCTGTTTTAGGAACTGATCAATCTACTGCAATCACATTGGTCAAAAATGGCCGCAGAGACCCTACTGAACCCTACGTCGAAGGCGAAAGAACATACACGCAGTCTACTGCTACTTTGCCCTTACCTGCCAACGACTATTTAAATGCATTTTTGTCGGCAACGGGGTATTCTACTCAATATTCATTTCCAGCAGCAAATCCGTATGCTAAAAACAAACAATACCAAACTTATTCAAGTTATATTGCAACTTTAAACCTGCCAATTTATGGGTTGCTTACGTTAAGCGAAAAAGAAAATCAACCGTATGCAATTGTCCGCAACGATATTAATCCGCAAATAAGTTTCGAATACATTCCTCAAGTCAGCAGAACTACAGATTTTCCAAAAGCCTACCAACTCTTTTACAATGCAGACGATGTCACAAGTAAAGAAAATTTAGTGATGAGCATCAGCAGTTCATTTAACATTTCAAAAGAAAAATTTGAATCCACAGAATCTAACTTTTCTCGATTGCAATTTAAGACAGACCCTGGAGTTGCAAACACAGACATATTCAAAGCAATTATTCAGGAAAAAAAATTGAGCTTTGAAAATTCCCCCGAGTCACTTTTTGCATTTTCAGGAGTCTCGCAGGCGCCGCAAGTCTTTGAAGGATGGGCTGTAAAAGAACTTAATTTATATCAAAGAATGGTTGCCGAATCTGATTTTGGGAAATCTATGATTTGGCCCGAACCGTTTTTTTACCGTCGTACTTCTGTTTGGAATATGCGACCGCTCACTCTAAATATAAAAACTTCATATAATTTTGCCGCAGCAAAAACCGTAGAAGAACGCAATGCCAGAAAACGCCCCGGAGAGTCGCTCGAGAGAGTTCAGCCGTGGGGAAATGTTGAAGCTTCGGCCAATTGGTCGCTCAGTCCCATATTGCCAATTTCCGGAGGTTTCTTTAGCATTTTCGACCGCACCTGGGACCGTATTCAAAGCGCTGGAGCAAGTATTTCAGGAAGTCCTGGTTACGGCCTCACACTCGGATTTTCCAACTCCTACGAAGTAAAAGTAGACTCGCCTCCTCAATACCCAATGAAACGTACTTTAAGTACAAATATTTCTTATCAGCCTTTCAATTGGCTTATGCTTCAGTACCAAAAACAAATGATACTGGCAGATAGCGCACGTTCTGATCCTGAATTTGAATACGAAGGACTGCAAAAAATTTCATTTTTAAGCATTCAAGACTGCCTAGATATTCACCTCAAACGCTATAAATCTGCCGCAGTGCGAGAACAGCTCGCCACTTGGTCTATGGAAATTTCGCTTAAATTTTTAGGTTACTCGCGAGACATTGGAAACGTTGGTGAGAGCGTAGATAGGTCTATTAAAGAAAGAAATATGAGCAAAAAAATCAACTAAACACTAGAGTCGGATTTCTGACGTCTCAGCCCCACACCCCACATTGCACATCAAAGCTTTTACAACCAATCTCTTTAAGTGCTGCTGTTTCACTAAAGATGGAGTGTGTTTGATGTTAAAATTATTGGCGGGCTTTTTGGCCTGTGTTACTTTAGTTGATGGCTGCAAAAAACGAACATACAACTCTACCCAGGCGTCAAAAGACCAAAACGTTACCTTAACTGCAGAGTCTAATTTTGGCGATCAAAGCCAATTTTTCTTTGGATTAGCCACAGCACCTGCACACGTTGAAGATAAATTAGATGACACTTGGCTCGACTTTGCCAGAAAAGGAAGAGTGGCGGCGTTTTCGAATCAAGCTAATCCCGAAGAGCGCCTTCGGTTTTGGACCAACCCGGATGAAGAAATTAATTTAGCTGCAGCAACGGGCGTAAAAGTATTTCGCATGGGAATCGACTGGGGAAGGCTTCAGCCAGGCCGCCCTGGCTCAAAAGAATGCGACGGCAATATATGTCCCGATGGAATTCAAGACCGAGTTGCTTTAGCCCGCTACAAAGAAATCGTTAAAAAAGTACGTTCAAAGGGAATGGTGATCATGATGACACTGTTTCACCACTCAATGCCGAAATGGGCGCTTCCAATTGGGGGCTGGACCAATTCAGATATGTCGCGTTACTTTTTGAACTATTCAAAAGATGTCATAAAAGAATTTGACGCCGACGTTGAGTATTGGATTACATTTAACGAGCCTGCAGTATTTGCTGTACTTACCTATGTAGCTGGAATTTGGCCACCAGGGTTTAAAGGTGCTTCTGGTATTGTAACGATTCCTGGTTTATTTGAAGGGACGTTTCACAACGCTGTGCGAAACATGACAGAAGCGCATCGCAATATATACAATTTCGTGAAGAAAAATATTACAAATAAAAAAACTTCTGTCGGCATAGCTCACAATGTGGGTCGACATATAGCCTCGTCTTTTTTGGATCTGCCTAGCGTTCTTTTATCAAGAGAGCTCTTTAATTATTTATTCTCTGACCTCGTCACCGAGCAGCTCGACTTTTTAGGCCTCAACTATTACGGTGCAGAATTGGTCTCCGGCACAGGCGTTAAAATGGAAGATGGCGTCGAATACAGCGACTCTGGTAGGGCAGTTGACCCGTTTGGAATGTACGAAATTTTGAAAATATTTCATGAACGCTACAACATCAATTTTGAACAGCGGTCCCAAAAAGACAAGACTGCAAAACGCATTATACCTTTTGTTATTACTGAAAACGGCGTATCGGATGCATCAGATATTATCCGACCTGCATATTTAGTGGAGCATCTTTCGGCCGTAAAAAAAGCTATGGATGAAGGCGTGCCCGTAAAAGGTTATGTGTTTTGGACCATCTCCGACAACTGGGAATGGGCCGACGGCTATTGCCCTAAATTTGGTCTTGTAAGCGTCGATAGACAGAACGGATTGCATCGTAGTCCGCGTGAATCTTACAATCTATTTTCAGATATCGTCCGTACAGGCAAAGTTACAAAAGGAATGCGAGAAAATGCATGGAAATTAGTGCAATCTAATGTTGGAAAACCCAGAGATTTTTGTCGCGGTACCGACGGAGAAGCATCGTTAGACGAACCAGCCAAACGCCTTATAGTTGCGGGAGACTGGAGATTCACTGGTCAAGCTGCGCCATTTTTACAATCCAGATTCAAAACTAATCTCTCTGAACTCGAACTGCCTGAATGGGTGAAAGATAAAAGCTCGAATGCTGGCCAATTTATTCAGACATTATTTAATACATTAAAACAAGCTGGAGAAGTCAGACTTTCGGTGGAGACAAAAAGCGATGGTAACCAAGCTGTTGCCGTACACTTGCCTCCCGGCAACAAAATGATTTGCCGCGACGGCCCAGACACCATGACGCAAGCGAACCTGGTATTTGAAAATACATTCTATTTTAAATCTGGAAAATTTACTGATAACAACCTTGCATATATGTTTAAAATAGACGGACTTAAAGGATACATTGGGGCACCAGGAAAAAATGACTTTCTCGCTGGATTTTTGCCACGAGTGACTTTTCAAGACATTAAAATTGATGCAAAGGAATACACAATCTCAGACCCCGGCATTCCTTTAATGAAAGTGACTCGAAAAATCGATTGGTCCAGTTTTCCTGATATCACTT
This sequence comes from Pseudomonadota bacterium, assembly GCA_043747645.1. Classification (GTDB taxonomy): domain Bacteria; phylum Bdellovibrionota_B; class Oligoflexia; order Silvanigrellales; family Silvanigrellaceae; genus JAYTOT01. Next base: position 22,539 of record JAYTOT010000243.1, read on the forward strand.
GTAGACTTGTTCCTGAAATAAAATTTGGAAATGGCTTCAAATCAACAAATTGAATTTTTGATAGAGTATTAGAAGTTAAGATAAAATTGCCAAGAAAAAAAAGAGGAACCAACATTGTTTTACAGGAATAAAAAAACAAAATATTTATATTTATTAGTCTCCGCTATTGCTCTCGTTGCGGCATTTACCAGTTGCAAACAAAGAAATTACAACAGCACAAAGTCCTTTGAAACAGGAACTAATGTCAGCAATATAAAAATTGTACCCGAAAATTCACCAAAAACTTTTCGAGACATTTTTTACACTTATTCTAAATCAACCATTGCAGACGATAAAAGAACCGAAGCAGTTCAACATATGGTCTACATGCCAGACAAGGTATTGATAGAGACAAAAGTGACTGGACCTGCCAGCGGAAATCCGCTTCAACCTCTCACAGAAATGGTAGGAAAAATAAAACCATCCGATATGTATAACACTGGACTCAATACGCCAATGCAAGATATTGCAAACCTAGACAGCACATTAACTGCAGAAAAACCCATAACAATAGTTATTGTTCCGGGTATTTTTGGAGAATTTATTCGCTCTTCACCTTATCAAGAAGTATTTGATACCGATAATAGCGCAAAAAAGAAGTGGAAATCGCTCACTGGTGAAACATCCGATAAAAATCTCACTGTTGACGCCGTATACTCTCTCGATAAGCTTTCCGATGTGCCGACAAATTTAAATGATTTAGTGACTGTTTCGAGCATCGACAATGCAGCAGGAAAACCGCTCGTCAACATTATATTTTTGAAGCCTCTATTTGCTTCACTAGAAACCCTTATTCCATTGCGTCAAGCCACAAGAATATACGAACGACGTCTAAAAAAAGTTTTTGCACTGTTAGGTGCGTCAGAAAATGTTTACCTCATGGGATATTCACGCGGCGGTTGTGTAGCTCTCGACATGGTAAGTGTGTTTTCAAAAGAACAATACAAAGATTCCTGGATGAAAAATTTGAAAGGCGTTGTTACTTTAGGCGGTGTTATTTATGGAAGTGGCCTTGCCGATGAAATGATGGCAGATATGTCTGGTCGCCCAGACAACGAAATCGCCCGAAGCCTCAATTGGTTAGTGAATAAACTTCAAGACACTTCTTCTAGCGGGAACGACCCAGTAAATAATGCCAAAAAAGTTGCCGAAAACTCCTTTTTATGGGCACAAGAAACCAATAAAATAGCTGGAATTGTAAAAGGAAAAGTACCGCACCCCGGATTCAGCGCTGAAAATATCAGTTCCGATTTACCAAACGTAGGCGCCCTCGTTAGTTTAACGACTCAATTTGCATTGCAAAATCTGCACCTCGAAAAACCAATTTCAGACTATTATTCTAATATTGCCCGATTTAAAGAATTTGGGAAACAAGCCTTGGATGGAATTAATTCTCTGACAACCGCTGAGCGTATTAAATGGTGGCGAACAAATACTATCCCGACCAATATTAAGTATTTTGCACTCACAGGAACAATGCTCGACGCCACAACTCCCGGAAAATCTCCCCAAGAGTTGACCGCAAATACCTACTCCTATAATTCTCGCTCCATAGACTATTCGATATTGAGAAAGAGCTACTACGACCTTTATAAAGTAACAAACCAGCAACTTAACGATAGTCAAGTTTCCTTGGATAAATCTCGATTTTGGCCACAAATACACCGGAATTTAAATCATTCACAACCAGATTTTAAAACTTATTGGCTAGGCGTAATGGGAGCAGACCACTGGGGTATGGCATTCCCTGTAGCTTTTCAAACAACGTCGGTCGGTGCAAGTCCTTTTCCGAGAACAAATTTAATTAAATCTGTTGCAACGTTTCTTGCTCTTTCACAAGAATAACAAGCTTGCCATCAAAAATAATATACAAAGTAACATTTAATCATTGGTAATATTCTGCAACTTGCGCCGGCGAGTCTTCGCCCAAACAAATGTCTGCACCCATGGCCAATAATTTTGGCACAATATTATCGTACTTTCTCTGAAGTTCTTGGATATTTGAAAGTCTTGTTTCACCTTCAGCAACTAATGCTGCCACTACTAAACACATACCCGCGCGAATATCAGTGGGCAATTTGCAATTGAGTGCTTTTAGTTTTGTTTCGCCCTGAATAATTGCCGAATGCGCAAAATTTCGATTGCGATACCTGCATGTAGTCTCGCCTAGACAGCAATTGAATAAATTTATGCGAGCACCCATTTCGTTCAAAAACCGAGAATAACCGAGCCGGTCTTCAAAAACTGTTTCATGCAACACACTCACACCAGCGGCTTGTGTGAATAAAACCATAAACGGCTGTTGCCAATCGGTCATAAAGCCCGGATGCACATCCACCTCAATATGCACTCCATTCAATGGTTTTCCCAGTGGCGAAAATACCTTTACACCCTGAGAATTTACTTTAAATTCAGCACCCATGCGCTGAATAAAATTTAAAAAACTATAAATAGGGTCATGCGGCATTTTTTCAAGAAGCACATCGCCGCCCGTTGCCAGCGCTGCCACGGCAAAAGAAACAGCTTGATTGCGGTCTGGCATGATTCGAATTTCGCAACCTTTTAATTTTTTAACGCCCTGAATAACATACGTCCGATTAGCATTGATCATAATATCTGCGCCCATTTTTTGGAGCATTTTGACCAATTCAGTGATTTCGGGCTCAATTGCGGCGTTCTCAATTATGGTACGACCTTCTGCGAGAGTTGCAGTAATAATTAAATTTTCTGTGGTCATGACGCTAGGAAAAGGCAATACAATATGCGCGCCATGCAAGCCTTTTTCACCAACTTTAAGGTGATAAACATTGTCAGCATATTCAACTTCGGCACCCATGGATTGCAAACCCTTGATGTGAAAATCGACAGGTCGCTTTCCAATTTTGTCGCCGCCGAGTCCTGCAAAAAGAGATACTTTTTTAAAACGGTGCAACAACGGCCCCGCAGATAAAATCGAAATTCTATTTTTAATGCAAACTTCTTGGGGCAAAACAAATTTATCGACTGTCGAAGCTTTCAACCGGAGTGTGTGCTCATCTTCATTGACAATTTGCCCACCTAAGTAAGTAAACAAGTCTTCGACAATTTTACGTTCGTCAACTTCTGGTGCCCCTTTTATAAGAACTTCTTCATCTGTCAGTAATGCGGCAATAATACATTTTGTGACTTGATTTGAACTTCCTGCAATGGAAACCTGCCCACCAGAAAGTTTCTTGCCACCATTAATTTTAATGATCTTTTCCAAAAGAGCCTCCGGCAAGAAATTCTTGCAGTCGATATTTTTATTTTGAATTCTTTAACTGCCCGATTCTACCATCCCGAAGGAGGTTCGCGCTCTGCCGTAGCGCCAGCGCGCGCAGGTGTTTTTATTGCCGGAGTTGTTTCTTTTACTAAAACAGGCATGGCTTCGGGAGATTTAGGATAAACATTTTTAAGATGCTCCAAACCAGCTTGCATTAAAATCAACGCCCTGTCTGTAAGCCTTCTTTCGCCGCGAGGCCAAAATAAATAGCTTGGAAAATCGCATGGCAAGTCTGCTTTTTCCATTAGAATATCGACAAGTTTTTCGTGCTCTTTTGGAGCTTCGGCTCCTTTGCGGGCACGCACTTGAATATGGTCTGTCACTTTAGCCCCTCTTAACCTAAGTAGCCTGCCTTTAAAAATGAATTTCCAACATCGAGTGCAAGCGCATGATGTGAAAGCATGCCACGCACACATGTCATTGACGGGTCTTCGCAGCGTTCATCTTTAATTGGCAAATTGTCGATGCGGTGGAGTTTGTAAATTCCATCGGCTTCTACTTCTTCTGCTAAAATTTCGTATACCGAGGAATCCTTTGCTGCGCCACCAGAAAGAACAATATTATTGACACGTTCACGCCAGGGTTCAACCGCATTGAGCAATTTGCCAATCACTGCATTAATATGTTGTTTTAACGCTTTGCGTTTGTCTTCGTCACAAGAAACAGTCATGCCGCCCATTTGCCCCGGAGCCGGCATACGACCCGTGCGCCATGCTTTATCGGCTTCGGCAGGAGATAAACCACGAATACTAGCAAGACGACGCACAGCTCCTGCAATGCCTTCTGCCCGTTGAAATCCATCGCGCATGGGGTTTCCATCGACAAAAACAGCTTGTTGCCAGTCGCCGTGACCCAACTGCCAGGTAACGTAACTGCGCAATTGAGAGGGCAGCGCAAAATGCACACCTTGCAATTCATGATAAATTCGCGGCGATTCTACAAGTGTTACGCGACAGATTTTAATTTTCTCATCACTCTTGTTCGATCTGAATTTTATTTCTGAAAGTGCATCGCGCAACAGTTGCTCCTGCTCGGGTGCAAATTCTGTTTTGCCTGGGCCACTGCGAATTTCTTCAACATAAGGTATTGCTGCAGCTAAAGCAGAAGATGCAATAACGTGGTCGCCTTCACCCAAAGTTGCAGCCACAAGCGCTTTTAATAATCTTCTGTACTCAGGACGACTCAAGGTTCCGCCAAAACGACGAGTAGAATCGGGCGCCACACTCATGGCTGCTTCACCAATAAGGTACTCGTTGTTACCTTCTTCAATTAAAATAATTGAATTTTTTAAATCAATAGGCTCAAGAGGAACTTTAGAAATATATGCTGGAATTGAAACTAATTTCACTTAAAATCCTTTCAATGCCCATGATGAGCAAATCAATTGACGTAAATACACTTTTAAAGCACGTGTTGTTTCTTTGCGCACAGTAATACATTTTCGGAAGATCCTAAAGCTCATGATGCAATTTTGATCTGCCCATCAAATGCGTGTGATGTGCACCTCAAGTGCATTCAATTCCAATTTACGTTACTTTACGTGCCGCAATTTAGGCGCCACTCCAGCCCGCCAAAGGCCATGAAAGATCGTCTACAAATGAAACGCCTTGCCAAATTTTAAATCTAACAGTCACAATTTGGCTGCAAAAATCTTGAACACTTAAATATTGAGCACTTCGAACGGCCGTGCAATAAGTTTGGAGCGTGACTATTATCTCTGAAAAGTGAAAGGAGTTAGAATGAGCAAAAGAGTGCGTTTAATTCTTTTCCTACAAACACGCTTACACTCATTTTAAGTATAATTATCTTGAACAGCACGAAAGGGTACTGGTACATTTTAGCCATGCCTCATGCCACAACCGTGACGGCTTTTTTTTCGCGGCTCTGAGCTATCATAGCTTTCTAAATAACCTGCGTCTGTAGTAAAATTTCCATCGTGCATGGCAGTTCCTTGTCCAGGGCACCTCGGATTTTCAATGAGGTGAGATAGGCATGTTTCAAAGTGGAACGTTTAGTTTGATCGCATTTTTATTCGCCTCAAGTGTTTCGATTTCATGCGCACCTAAAAAGATTGAAGCAAATGTAAAGGCAACGTCTTTGCAACCGGTCCTCGATCAATGCTCTTAATTTAGGGATTTTGAAATTCCAAACCAAACAAATTTTTTTGGGCTAATTGAGTCGAAGGTATTTCTAAAACTAAAAAATTTAGTCG
>JAYTOT010000244.1:0-25162 GCA_043747645.1 Pseudomonadota bacterium
AAATGTGCTTGTTACTTTAAAATCTCCTCAGATTGTGCATTTTATTTTCGGCTTCAAGAAAGCGGCAAAATTTTTGCGTTTGTGTGTTCCGGACCCTGATGCTTTTTTGAATGATTTTAAGTTCCAAAAAGATGCTTGTGCGAATTTGAATAGCGAGCATTAAAAAAGTGGAATCTGCGAGCTCCGGTGATTTGGAGCCGAGCTCCGGTGATTTGGGGTTAGGCCTGTCTCTAGACGCGCTTTGCATAATTGAGCAATATCTTGTGAGCACAATCAAAACGCAGCTGTGGGGCGACGGTAATGATTCAATCACCCGAAGAATTTATTGCAAATCTAACCGAAGGTTGGGATATTGAATGCAAACTAGCACATGGCAAAGATAAAAAAGGCGAGCTTCCCGAAAGCTTTTGGGAATCTTATTGTGCTTTTGCCAATACGCGCGGTGGCAAAATTATATTGGGAGCAAAGGAAAACTCCGATGGTACTTTTAGTTTTGCACCCCTTGTAAATTCGAAAGCAATTGTAAAAAAAATATTTGATATTGCCTGTAATAAAAACAAAGTTAGCTTTAATTTGCTCAAAGAAAGCAGTATTCAGACTTTAGAATTTGGGAGTTCTGGGAGTGTTTTAATTGTAGAAATTCCTGCTGCAACGAGGAAACAAAAGCCCATTTTTCTCAATGGAAATCCCCTTGGTGGCAATGCATACCGCCGATTTGAGGAAGGCGACAGAAAACTAGACGATGATTCGGTAAAGCAAATGTTGGCTGAGCAGCGATTTGATGAGAGAGATTCTAGGATATTGAAAGGATTTACCATAGATGATTTAGACGCAAATTCTCTTGCACAGTTTCGAATGGCGTTTAGAGATCGAGAGCCTACCCATATTTTTTTAGAATCTGATGGAATTGAATTTCTGGCAAAAATGCGTGCCTGGCGCAGAGATCGCGAGACTGGCGAAGAGGGTCTCACTTTGGGTGGGTTACTTATGTTCGGAAAATGGGAGGCCCTGCAAGAGGCATTGCCTGGGTATTTTTTGGACTACCGTGAGCCATTCCTCAATAACGGCGGGCAACGTTGGGCAGATAGATTGGTGTCTGACGGCACTTGGAGCGGTAATCTCTTTGAATTTTACCGGCGCTGTTACCCTAAGTTGGTGAGGGACCTCAAGGTACCATTTGAACTTTCGCAGGGGGTTCGTAAGGCAGATACGCCCGTGCATTCAGCATTAAGAGAGGCATTTGTGAATTGCCTTGTTCATGCCGACTATAATATTTCGAGTTCGGTGGTGGTTGAAAAGCGGCTTGATGGATTCGAATTTCGCAATCCGGGTGGTTTGCGGATTCCGCTCGCGCAGGTGTTGCATGGAGGGGAAAGTGACTGCCGCAATCGAGCTGTACATGCCATGTTTATGCTCATTGGAATTGCCGAAAAGGCGGGCTCTGGAGTGCCTGAAATGATGCGTGGTTGGGCTTCTGGCCATTGGGTTCTTCCCTCTATTATTGAATTGCAGGAACCCGATCGGACCGTGGTGTCGATGCCAATGGTTTCGTTGATTGAACCTGCATTGCAAGAAAAACTCATTGGCCGGTTTGGTGCGCGAATTGCGACATTAACTCAAAATGAGCGCCTGACTTTGGCTCTCTGTGAGGCTGAAGCTACAATAAATCACGCTAGATTGTTGAATGCGACAGGAATGCATTCTCGTGACTGTACCCTTCTTTTGCAGCGATTGGTTAAGCAAAAATTCTTGCGGGCGAGCGGAAGTTCAAAATCAGTGATTTATAGTTTTGCCGACTCTAAACCACTTTCACCGAGCTCCGGTGATTTGGGGCCGAGCTCCGGTGATTTGGGGTCGAGCTCCGGTGACATTCGGGTGGTGGAGTCAATGGAAGATCTCCCCATTGCGGAACAGGCTAGAATCGCCGAGCTCGTACAAAATTCAGCCGCAAAAAGTAAACACAGCCAAATTGCAGCAGAAGCGCTTTTGCTGCAAGTCTGTCAAAACCACTATTTTTCGCTCTCTTTATTGTCGAAAATCATCAATAAATCGCCAGACCACGTGCGCAAAGAAATATTGAATCCCCTTCTTGAAAAAGCAGGCATTATACGTGCGTACGAGCAAAAGACACACTCAAAACAGGGTTATAGAACAGCAATTAGAAAGTAAAAAATACTCTAGGGTTGATTGTTTATAAAAATAAAAGATTATTAAACGTATTTTTTATTTATGGCTGGGACCCAGAAAAAGAAAAAAAGAACATCGAAACAGAAAAAAGAAATTGCGGCGCAGGATTCACCAAAAATGCCAAACTCTTTGAAAGAAACCATCTCAAATATTTTAGAGACGAGAACGAAAGAAGCGAACTTAAAACACTCCTTGAATTTACAAAGGGCACGAAATCTTGTCGCAGGTGAAAAACGCTCCGTTGGCCGCCCTAAAAAAGAACCATTAGAAAAAGAAAAACCAAGAACCATTCGTGTCTCTAATAAAACATGTTAGTTTTCCGGCGAAACAACTGCAGGTTGATTGTCTCCACCCAAACGACGACGAGCGGTTTCTTTTCGCCCCATTGCTGGAACATGTTCCGTAGCAGCACCTAGCCCAAATTTGGGCATATTGCCATAAATCGCTTCATATTTTCCGGCATCTACCAAATAAGTTTCGTGCCATATGCCCACGCTGCCATTACTTCCGACAGCTTTATTGAATGCTTTCCATGCTGCAAGATGTGGTTCTGATGGATTGCGGGCAAAATTTTCTAAATCTTCAAAAGATCGTCAATAGGATAAAAGCAGCGATGTAACCGGAGAAAAGCGAAAGAAATTTTCTCCACCTAAAAATCCTTTTTCCGGGTTTCGATATAAAGTTTTGAGCATTGGTGACATTGCAAGAGCCACAGGGAGCCATTTGGAAAACGACCAAAATTTATTTGCCCGAAACCCAATTAAAAAGACAACGAATGGCTCATTTGTTTGGGCGGTAAAGCGACCTGGAAATACTGGCGACATAATTTACCCTACTATTGTTGGTTTGAATCGTGTGTGGTTGAAAGTATAGGCCGATTTCGGCTGAAGGCTGTGACGATACCATATGCAGCGACTTGCAGCTAAAGGTGCCAGAAGTTGCGTTTTTTCAAAGTGTTTTATAGAGAATGCCGATGGAAAAGCAAAACAAATGTAAGTGCGCATGAGCGCCAAATTTGAAGTTTGTGGAGCGGTATTTGTCGTGACTGTTTCGGCCGCAGCGAGTAGAATTGCAAGCGTGAGTACGGGTATTAATTGATGTCTGGGAGTAAATAATGCTGTTTTATTGCATGCGAAATGTGTTGTTGAGTATTTCACTGTCCTTTGTTTTATCGGTAGCAAATGCTCAAGATAAAGTTGAAGAATCAAAAGCAAATCAAATAAAAGTAGAAGAAATAAAAACAGCAGAAGCAAAATTAAATGAAGCCTTAGGCAATGCACCCGAAAAGCAAAAATTTGCGGGTGCCATGATTTTAACTGATATTGGTGCTTTTAATGTGGCTGTAGGAATATTCACTCCGGCTATTAAAAACTATGTGCGTATCGGGTTATTCGCTGGAATCACAGAATTTGTGTCAAAAGAGAGCGCTAGCAAATTTACGAGAACCACGCGCCCCGATTATCGCATACAATTTCGCATGCAAGACCGCATGTCTGAGTTCCTAATTTTCGGCACTAGCTTTGATATTGGAGTTCAAAAATTTAAAGACGGCCGCAGCATTGGTTACTTTGAATTAGGAAGCGAGCTTGGAGCCAACAGCATTGAGGGTGGTTTTGTGAATATAGGGCTCGCCTGGAGAGGGTATTATACCAAAACATCTAACCCCATTGACGACTCTGGAGTTTTATTACGACCCAACATGCTAGTCCCACGTTTAGTATTTGGTACTTATTTTTGAGAATTCTTATTTTATTAATTGCTTTATAATACGCGATAATAAGTTTTTGTTTTTTGAGTGGAATTAAGTTTGTAATAGTATAGATGTAACATTGAAAGCAGAATTTTGTTTGCAACACTGCCATTGCTTTAATCGCAATAAACTATGGAATACCCCATGCATCCGACATTTTCATGCCCCATATGTCAGTTAACCCTTGAGAAGCGTGCGAACAAATACTCCTGCGAATCTAACCATTCTTTTGATATGGCCAAAGAAGGCTACGTAAATCTGCTTTTGGATGCGATGAAAAATTCGAAGGAACCGGGCGACTCGAAGGAAATGATGAGAGCACGAAGCGATTTCTTATCGAAGGGACATTACTTTCCTTTGGTGGAAGCCATAAACTCCGCCATTTTAGAATCACATTGTGGCGCTCGATCTATTTTGGATGCAGGATGCGGGGAAGGGTACTACTTCGATTCATTGTCTAAACTTCGAAGTTCGTCGCCCTCTGCCTGTTTAACTGGAATCGATATTTCAAAGGAAGGTGTGCGTCGCACTGCAAAACGAAACCCCCAAATAACCGCCGCCGTTGCAAGTGCCTACCAGCTGCCATTTGCGAGTTCTTCTGTCGACATTATTATGAGCGTGTTTTCTCCCATTTGTGAGGAGGAATTCCAGCGTGTGTTAGCGCCCGCAGGCATTTTAATTGTGGTTGGTCCAGGTTTCTTCTAGAACGAAAATTCAAGGTTGATTACATCTTTGAGGTTGAAGATGTAGCAACATATTCAAACCTACTGATGATGACTCCCTATTATTGGAGAACTCCCAAGGAAAAATTAGCCGAGGCTGTTCGCGTCTCTGCACACGTCGTTCGACTGGACTCCTCGCGCCTTAGCGGACTTTATTTTCTGCGATTGGTATTACTTTGTTTCGCTTCGGTTATTTTATTTCGTGCAAATTGAAATACCAATTGTTTTTTTTCACTTGCAGAATGCGATCATTTTTTTTCAGTTCTATTTTGTGACTTTGCAAACAAAAAAACTCCTTTAGTATAGCTGCTAAAAGAGTTTTGCATTTTTTAAAACGGGTCATAAAGTGTCGCACCTGAAGCGATTATGAAAGATTAGCAATCGGTATCAAAAACAGGATTGAGATCAATCAATTTAATGTAAATTCAACTAGACAAAAAAATCAGAAAGTATTATGCTGAAAATGTAGCAGTAAACTAAATTAAGTTAGGTAAAGAACAGCTTTCAGAATACTGCTCGCGTGATTTATTGGTAATTGTTGGTGAATCGATCGGTATCGTCTTTGATTTCTCAATGGATTGTCTTTCTAATTCTGGATTTAGGAGTACCAAACCATGGATTCACCAGAGAAAACTAATTGCCAAGAAATAGCAAATTCCCAGAGTAAATTTGAGCATCAAAAACAATGGATTTGGTATAGTTGTTTGACCATCGCGGCTGGGGTCATAGGATATTTTTTATTCACAGAACACCGTGCACACATGCAAGGGGCATTGCCTTATCTGATTTTTCTACTTTGTCCTCTTTTGCATTTTTTTCACTTCGGTCATGGAAAAGGTCACTCGCACCTAAAAAAAAATGATGACACAGAAAGTAAATCTGCGAGCAATTGAACTGAACAAAAAAGTGGAGAATTAATAAAATGGAACAATTAAGCAACTCAGATTACGGATTGTGGTCGCTGGTGATCTTGAATTGTCTTGTTTTTTTAATTTTCGCTTTTAGCTTTGCAAAACCCCAGACTAAAACCGATTGGCGCACTTTTGGAGGATTTTCTGCTTTTATTATTGCTTTATTCACTGAAATGTATGGATTTCCATTAACGATTTATCTGTTTTCGGGATGGCTAGGCGACCGCATTCCGCAACTGCGCGTCATCAGCCACGACTCTGGCCACTTGTGGCACAGCCTTTTTGGATTGAAGGGAAACCCCCATTTTAATATTTTTCATATAGCCAGCAACTTGTTTATTTTTGGTGGTTTTATTTTATTGGCAAAGTCTTGGAATGTTCTTTACAAAGCGCAAAAATTACAACGTTTGGCTACAACAGGGCCGTATGCTGTGATTAGGCATCCTCAATATGCAGGGTTCGTTCTCATCATGTTTGGTTTTCTCTTGCAATGGCCAACTCTGCCAACGTTGGTGCTTTTTCCCGTAATGGTTGTTGTTTATTCGCGTCTTGCTTTTCAGGAGGAAAAGGAAATGGTACAAATTTTCGGCAAAAAATATGAGGAATACTCTCATCATACGCCTAGGATTTTTCCAAATTTCGGGTCCAAAAAAACTCCCACAAAGCCCGATCAGCCGTTGCAGGTTCATTGAAATCCGATCCAAAATGGATGCTAGGAAAGTTGCCGAAGAGACACAATTGCAAGCTTGACTAAATTCAGAAACGAACTCACTCTTAGTAATTAGGCATTAAAAGCGGCTGTTGTTGCAAATAACGCCGTCATTCCAAAATCAGCACAGAGGTATTCCCATGCGCAAACTTCTACCTCTATTCCTGACTATTACGCTTCTGAGCCTTTCGGGCTGCGGTTACAACACATTCCAAAGTACGGACGAACAAATCAAGGCCAGCTGGGCTGAGGTCTTAAACCAATACCAACGCCGGGCAGATTTGGTTCCCAATCTGGTGAGTACCGTCAAAGGCGAGACCAAGTTTGAACAAGACACCTTAACCAAGGTGGTTGAGGCACGGGCAAAAGCCACTTCCATTCAGGCCACACCAGAACTGGTCAACGACCCAGCCGCTTTTCAAAAATTTCAGCAAGCACAAGGTCAGTTGTCGGGTGCGTTGTCTCGCCTACTGGTGGTATCTGAGAATTACCCCAATCTGAAAGCTAATCAGGCGTTTAGGGACTTGCAGGCCCAGTTGGAAGGAACTGAAAACCGCATCACCGTGGCCCGCAACCGGTACATTAAATCGGTACAAGAATTCAACGTAACCGTGCGGTCTTTTCCATCAAACCTCACTGCGATGCTGTTTGGCTACAAGGAAAAAGCCAATTTCACGGTGGAAAACGAGAAGGAAATCTCTAAGCCGCCAGCAGTCAATTTTGACAACCCTGCAGTCGCACCAATGAGCCCAACTTCTGGTACGCCAAAGTGATTCTGGAAAAGGCCACAGGCCGCCTTTGTGCAGCCCTCGAGCTGTTGATTGCTCTGCTTGCATTGCTTACACTGCTCGCCCCGACGACCGCTGCTGCACTGGTCAATGTGCCTTCCTTAAGGGGGCATGTGACCGATCAGACCGGAACACTCACGCAGGCACAGTTAGCCAGCATTGAGCAGACTTTGTCGGCCTTCGAGGCAAGGAAGGGAAGTCAGCTCGCTGTACTCATCGTTGCAACCACCGCACCGGAAGAAATTGCAGAGTTTTCAATGCGAGTTGCTGAGCAGTGGAAACTGGGACGCAAAAAAGTGGACGATGGTGCCATTCTGGTAGTGGCCAAAGACGACCGCGCTCTGCACATTGCAGTGGGATACGGTCTGGAAGGCGCGCTCTCAGACATTATTAGCAAACGCATCTTAAGCGAATACATTACGCCCCGGTTCAGACAGGGCGATTACTTCGGTGGCATTCAGGTTGGAGCCGAGCAAATCATTCGGGTGGTAGAGGGAGAGCCATTGCCCACGCCAAGGGGCGGGCAGCCGGAGGAGGGTCAAGATTTTCGCCAACTGATGCCGTTCCTTTTTATTGTGGCGCTGGCCGCGGGCGGGATTTTGAGTAGCACGGTCGGCAGAGTTCCTGGCGCACTCATTACAGGTGCTATTGTGTCGGTCCTGGCCTGGTTTGTAATTGGGACTTTGTTTCTCTCTGTGTTGGCGGGTTTTGCCGCGATGTTTGTCACTTTAATAGGTATAGGGCGAATGTCGCGTGGCATAGGTGGATTTGGCGGAGGAGGAGGTCGCGGTGGTGGTGGCTTCCGCGGCGGCGGCGGTGGTTTTGGTGGCGGTGGCGCATCAGGAAGGTGGTAACTGTGCAAATTCAACACATTCTCAAACATCTGTTTTTTTTGGATTGGCAGATTCGTCGCGCATTTCCGCAATCGACCCTGGACGCCATTGAAAGCGCAATCCACTCCGCCGAGCAAATTCACGGCGGAGAGATTCGCTTCGTTGTTGAAGGCGGGCTAGAGGGCCGTCCTCTTTGGTTGGGGCAATCTACGCGCGAGCGGGCCATCGATGTCTTCTCGCAGCTCCGGATTTGGGACACGGAAGACAATTGCGGTGTTTTGATTTACGTGCAGCTCGCAGACCGGTCCGTGGAAATCATTGCGGACAGAGGAATTCATGCGCGCACAGGCAGTGAGTGCTGGAACATCATCTGCCGGGAAATGGAAATTTCCTTTTCTAAGTCAGATTTTCAAGTAGGGGCGTTGGCGGGCATTCGAGCAACTGCCGGTGTTATTGGGCGGCACTTTCCACCGCAAAACAAACGAGTCAATGAATTATCCGACGCTCCTGTTATATTGCTTTAATCAACTTTTTAAAATACCAATCTCTTGCGCTTTCCGTCGATGGCGGATTGATGTTCAAATTTCTCTTGATATATTGAATACTTATGCTTAGCGGTCGAACTTCTTGGCTTGAAATCAGTGTAAGTCGTCAAAACGAATGCTGAGAGGTCACAAGTTGCGAGCATGACCCCACAGGCGCGATCAAAAATAATTCAGATCCCGTTCACCACATGCGGAATTTTCCAGAATAGATGGCTAGGAAGCACAATATGTTGACCTTGAATGCACACTCAACTGCGCCTAGTGAAGATTTAGAGGGGTATTTTATGCGCGTCAAACCACTCCATGATGGTTTCTTTGGAAATCTCAGAAGCGGCACATTTTTCGATAATATCTGATAGAGCATTTTGATTTTCAGCAACAGGAAAGCTTAGTTTCCAACCATTTATTTGTAAAAAAAACAACAGAAACAGACAACGCTGTGCGTTTGTTTCCATCCATAAAAGCATGGGCTTTTGTGAGATAGAAACAGAGTGCCCCAGCTGTTTTTGAAATACTTCCATGCACAAATGGAGGGGAGCCGGATAAAACGCTGCCGCCAGCGCACTTTCTATTTTAGACTAATTTAAACATTGAAGAGGTGAATTATCACGGGTGCAAATGCGGCGGTGAGTTTCCAAAACTAGCGGAAGATTTATTAAAAAAACCTTCACTTTAAACGTTCCATCGCATCAGCATGATTGTCTAAAACCTCATCGAGAGCTTTAAAATAGGTATTTTCGGATGCAATCTCTGTTACAGGTTCAAGGACAAAAGGTTTTGTCATAAATGAACGAAGAGCCAGATTTCCCAATTGTGAAATCGTGAAACCTGGGTTTTTTTCGCACCAAGCGTTCAGAAGATTTTCAGTTTCACTTTCAAGCCTAAAGTTTAAAGTTCTATTGCGCATGATGATGTCCTCCTTAAATGAAATTGTATTACATCGTCATTTTTTTCAAAGCTTTAATTGGCCATTCGAATCATTGGACTTTTAGAAATTACTTGAAAACGATTGGTCACTAGCATTTCTGCGATTATATTATTTTCATTGGATTTTCCATTTGATTTTCAACCGCTTACAATTTTTGCCATAAATAGAACAGATTTTTTGCCGCACGCGAAGGCCATGTTCCCAAATATTAATTGTGCAAATTCGCAGCTTGAATGGCTAGAGGGTAAAATAAATCGCAAAGTTTCTGCTTTTTGAAAGCCAAGTCATTTAAATCTGAAACATAAAACAGTGGCTCAATCTGATTGTACAATTCGCCCGGAAGATCGCGCTTGAGGTAGCGCGCAGAATAGTCGTAACGGTCTGGACAATGCACCATTCGAGCGACTTCTACGAGGCGTGAAATTAAAGAACCAGAATAAAAATGCATCGCGTCTATGGGGCGATTTCTTTGAATTTCTTTGTCGACGAGGTGATGGAATACTGCGAATGAGTTTTGAATTTGCTGCACTCTGGCTTTAATTTTTAATTGATTTGCCGCTGTGTCCCATGCTTGCGGAACGCAAATTTGCGCATGGTCGAAAAAGACATGTGCCGTTCCGTGGCGCTCGGTTTCCAGAAACATGTTTTGTTTTTGGTGCATCAAAACAAGATCTAGCATGTGGAATGGCGATGTGTTTTCAAAAATATAGAAACACTGAAAATGGCCATGCCATGCCGGCTGTGGAACCTCGTGCCGAAAGCGGATGCCCGGAGACTCCGCAAGAGTGGTTTCCAGAGCATGGAGAACTTGCGAAACGGCTTCTGAAGAATCCAAAAACGCCTGACAATCAATGTCAGACAACATATCATTTTGTCCAAATGCCGCAGAGCCGCCTTCCCAGCAGGCCAGCACGTTCTTCTGGTTTTTCAAAACGTCTACGATTCTCTCCAATAAAGCGAGACGTTCCATGTGTTCGGCCCTCAATTAAATATTTTTTAATTCAAACTCAAGTTCATGGGAATGTAAAAAATTCCGTGTCTGGAACTTTTAGTGTCGTATATCACCTTGTGCTGCAAGGTCAATGACGTCAGAAATTTGAGTGCGTCGATTCGACATTAGTGTTTCACAAGTGTCAATCCCGCAAGTTGCAATTTTTTTACAAAAAATGGGGCTCTGAGTCTCGTTTTTCAGTGACCTTTCGACGTCGTTTGTGCGCAACGGAGCATTTTCAATTTTACAAAATGCACAAAGATTTTCAAAGTGCCGAATTTGGTAAGCGCATGCATTCCAAATTTCGCAACGTACTCTGCATTCGGAAGACACGGCAATACCGAAAGGGCATATTTTTATTTCCTTTATTCATAATTTGACTAAATAGTCAGCTTTTCGTGCTACGTTTTGCTACAGTTTTCTTGACACATGTCGATAGGTAGATTAGTAGCATTCAGTAGCGCCGTGGTTCCAGGTGCTCTACGATAAGCGAGGGTCCTGTGGACAACTTTAAAGCGAACTTTCGTCCCCTGTGCCTGCATAGATGTCTAACAAGTTAAATTTTAAGGTGTCAAAAAAAAGTGGGCGCCCCGTCCTCCATTTCCAACTGAATCAAAACAACTTCGTTTAGCGGTTTTAAATTTATTCTTTAGAATCTGTACCTGTTTTTACATATTCGCGAATTTGCTCTGTGCAAATCATTCGGACCATTGTTTGGTACCCAACGCCACGTTTTTCTCCTGCCTTCTGAAGAAGCGCAATGAGATCTTCGGACATTGTTACGTTAAACTTTCGCCCCACACGGGGCCTGCCTTTGCGCTGAGAAGCAGAAATGAAAACTGGCTTTGGAACATTGTTTCCTTCTCCGAAATCACTCTCTTCAAATTCTTTTTCAAAGTTGTCATCATGCATTTTTATAGACTTTCTTTTCTCCATCTCGTGACCTCCTGCAGCTAATGGGGCGAATTGAATGTTGTCTGGGAGTCCAAGCTACGGTCATGTACCGCCCGTCTTGGAGCCGTCCATATATGACCAGCCTGGGCTTGTTAACGCATTCGTAAATCCGCACTCAAAAGAATAACCGCTTCGCAAATATTCATCGATCAAAGAGCGAGAACATTCGCCCGAGCGGCTCTATTAGTAAGTTTGCAACAGCAACCCGATTTGAAACTCTGTGGCCGAAAGTGATTGCGCGTAGCGAGGTAAAAAACAAATAATTCAACTCTTCAAGAAAGCTCAATAATCTGATCGCAATCTGCAACTGTGCCAAGGCGGTGAGCAATAATAAGTACAGTAATACCCTCACAATGCGTGCGGACAATCTCTTGTATGCGCATGTCTGTTTCTACATCTACGCTTGCCGTAGCTTCATCCATGACAATAATTTTGCTATCAATGAGTAGCGCCCGCGCGAAGCACAAAAGCTGCCTTTGGCCCTGGCTGAAGTTTAAACCATTTTCGTTCACAGCTGCACTGAGCCCGCCTGGTAAACTCTCGACAAAATTCTTCAGTTGCACTTTTTTTAGCGCATCTAGAATTTTTGCATCGGTAAATTGGTCGAATTTGTCTAAATTACTGCGCAATGTACCCAAAAACAAAGTTGGGTCTTGAGGAATAATGGCCATGCTTTTTCGCAACAAGTCTAGCGGCACACTCGCTATATTTTCGCCATCTACAATAATTTCGCCGTTATCTAACTCAATAAAGCGGTACAAGGCTTGAAAAAGTGTACTTTTGCCCGAACCAGTGCGGCCCACAATTCCTACTTTGCTTCCAGCCTGAATTTGAAAGCTCATGCCCTTTAAAATTAACGGCATATGTTTTTCATAACGCACGCTCACATCTCTAAATTCAATGGCCCCTTTTTGAGGCCAACCTTCAGGCAAAGGTGCCGTGCGTTGTTTCGTTATGCTCTTTTCGCTTTCAAGCAAAGCATAGGTTTGCAATCTTTCTAACGATGTCATACTCGATTCTAGCAAGCTAAAATTCCCTACAAACCTTGAGAGTGAAGCCAAAAGTGTAGTAGAATAAGTCAGAATAATGCCTGCGGTTCCGAATAACATGTTTCCCGACTGCGCCGAGACCACAACAAAAATAGCAATAAACAAAGAGAGTGCACCGGTCAGCAGAGGAAGTCGCACAGAAAACCAACGGCCTATCATCCAGTTTCCGTAAAACATGCGCTGGCCTTTATCGAGCACTGTGCGAAAATCAGTCAGAAATCTTTCTTGCTGAGCAAAAGCACGAATCACCTGGAGCCCAGTGAGTGTTTCTTTAAAAAAAGCAAACCGTGGCGACTGATAAATAGAGGCAAGTCGTCTGGATTCACGCGCCACCGCTCGGTAGTCTTTCTGAATATTGTAAAAACCAAAAGCACAAAAAGGCAGAAAAAACAAAAGCTCTGGAATAAATAGTATGATAAATATTAAATTTGCAAGAACGGCTATTGTACTGTGAGCAAAGCCTTTTGTATCAAGGGGGAGTGTGTGATCTAAAACAGATACATCTCTCGAAAACAGGTTCAAAATACGCCCCACAGGTGTGGAATCGAAAAAACGCAGCGGTGCACCTAACACTCCTGACAATGAATTTGCGTGAAGTTCTCGACCAGCCACAAGGCGCCTTTGGTTCCAATAAAATGAATCTAGTGAAATAACGACAAGTATCAGCAAACCAATAAATGCGTAAATCATGAAATTGTGCCAGGTGTCACCTAACAACGGAGCGAATAATTTACCAAGAGTGTCGTTTTTTGCGCCTTGAGTCCAAGCTGCAATCCAGCTGTTCTGCAAAATCGGCGTCCCTGCGGAGAGTGCGACACCCAAAAATAACAGACAAATGTAGAATGCCTTTGTGTTTGAGTTTTGCCCACCCAATGCACTTAAGTATCGAAAATAAAGACTGCGGTTCACTGCCCCTCTCTTGCGATCTTCGTCTACAGTAATACGCGAAGTGTCTGCCTGGCCCGGCGCGGGGTCTGGTGATTCCGGTTCTTGCTCGCTATGGGCTTTGTGCGTATTATTTAGAGAATTAATGTCCTGTGCAGCCTCACTGGATTTAGAATGCTCAGCCACAAAGGCCGCAAAACGAGGGCTATTTTGCAGGAGTTCAGAGTAGCCATCTGCAGCTAAAATACTGCCAGCCTCCATGAAAACAATTTTGTCGAATTTCTCAAGGTGCGCCAAACGGTGTGTCACAACAATACGGGTAACACTTTTCCATTCATCGAAAATTAACAATTCAACAAGCTCTTTTTCTGTATGAACATCTACTGCAGAAAGCGGGTCATCGAGCAAAACAAGCCCCGGTTTTCTCATGGCAGCCCGTGCCAACGACACGCGTTGTTTTTGCCCACCAGAGAGATTCACTCCGTGTTCGCCAATTTCTGTGCGCATACCGTGAGGTAATATCGCCACATCGCTTTCGAGGCATGCCACAGCAGTGGCCCGTTCTAACGAAATTTCGTTACCACCCATACGAATGTTATTTTCTAGGGTGGCGTTGAGAATAAAAGCTTCTTGGGGCACAAATGCAATGCGCGCAAACTCCTCGGGAAGTAAATTAGGAAACTGAACCCTGCCATTTGCAAGTGCAACTTCACCCATAATAGCTTGCAGCAAGACTGACTTTCCTGCTCCCACGGGCCCCACAATTGCCACGCTTTCACCAGGCATAATCTGGAGCGAAACATCACAAATGGCCTGAGTGTTGGACTCAGAAAAAAACACACTTGTCTGGTGCAGATTGACTCCCACGGCTTTGCCCGCAGCCGATTCTGTTCCTTTTTGAACAGGGAGTGTTTGTTTTTGCAGAAATCCTGCAATGCGAGCGATTGAAACTCGGGCTGATGTGAGCGAATAAACTGTTTTCATAATATTTTGAAATGGGCCTTCCAGTAGTCCAAAAAGCGCCAATGATGCAAACACACGCGGAGCATCGAGGGAATTCCCAAACCAAAGGTAACAACCAAACGCCACTACACCGACCAATGTGGGCATGGCTCTTGTGAGGGCATTTGCGACGACTTGAATATGGTAGAGTTCACGCAAAATACCGAGTTCTTTCTGTCGAATGCTATTGACTTCAGACTTCAGTTTTTCTCCCCAGGAAAAGAATTTTACAACGCGAATGCCACTCATTATTTGTGACATCAACGAAACCCGCTCATCGGTTTGAGCCATCAACCGCTCTTCAAACTTAGAAAATCGTCTGCCCATGAACCTTGATAAGGGCAAATTAAGCGCAAGTAACAGCACGGCAGCCCAAGCGGCATGGCCTAAATAACTAAACAAGAGGCACATAACGCCAACTGCAACAGCCATATTTTCTGCTAATTCGATAACACTTAAAGGGGCATCGGACACAGTATCGGAGTCGCTGTTCATATGATTGACAATGTCGCCCATGGGAGTTTTTGCACGTTCGTTAAGTGTCAGAAAAAGTGAATGACCAAAAATACGCGTGTTTAAACTGGTCAAAATAATCTGTTTGAATTTAATCATATGAGCAATGGAATGTTGATTTAAAAGCGCTAAAATTAGGTTTGCCGCAACCATCAAAAACGCAAAAACCAGAGTATGCCATCCCACAGAATGAGAGCTTTTATCTGCCATATTTGCTAATGTTTGATAAAGAAAAACTGGGACCGACAAACTTGCAGCCACTGCGCAGATTTTTAAAATCACCAACACACGAAGTTGTGGCCAATTTGCCTTCACTAATCCTTTAAAAAAATCTCGCGGCTGCTTGCCGACGACTTGTTTATCGGCGCTTTCGACATGAATTGATGTCAGAGCATCGGGCAGCAGCGGCATGTCATTTTCTTCAATAGTACGCTCTCTGCTGAGCCGCACAAGCGGGGTCATTTCAGAAAAAAGAAGCACACTGCTTTTTTGCAATAAAAATTTAAACAATTTTTTTGATCCTATTCAAAAATGAAAAGATTGCGGTAATGAATCTGGCGGGGCGCCTTAGGTCACAATCCTAAAAACGTGTCTTAATTAACTCCAACGCCGCTTTCTTGCAACATTAAGGCAGTGTGGAGCAATTAAAATATTTTGTGCGACACTGCCGGCAGCGAAAGCCCGGTTTCGCGAATGTTGGGCTAGAAAAAGAGCGAAGTTTTTTTGGGGGATATGCGAGGCCATGTTAGACTCTTTGGTGTTCCATTTAGAATCATGCATTGGTTGTAAGCAATTTAAAGCCGGAAATTTAATCTTAACTGAATTGGCACCATTGAAAGGAAGATAGAAGCAATGCCCAGACCTTGTAGCTTGAACACTGGGATTACATTTAATCATTCACTTATCAACCTATTCATGATTTCAGTAAGTAATTTTCAATCCATAATTCTGTCTTGCGAAATACTAAAATGACCAAACCCAAACTCATCATCATGGTTTCCTCCACTGTTTATGGAATCGAAGAATTGCTGGAGCGCATTTACGCTATTTTAACGACTTTTGGTTACGAAGTTTGGATGTCGCATAAGGGAACAGTGCCGGTTATTTCTACCAAAAGTGCTTTCGAAAATTGTTTGCATGCGGTTGAACAGTGCGATTTATTTTTGAACATAATTACTACGCATTATGGTTCGGGCAAAGCGAGTGCAAAGGATATTTCCATCACGCATCAAGAATTATTGCGTGCAATAGAACTCAACAAACCGCGGTGGATTTTGGCGCACGATCAGGTTGTGTTTGCGCGCACTTTGCTTTTAAATTTAGGTTTTACAAACCATGCACAACGCGCTGTTCTTAATTTAAAGCGAAATAATATCATCGATGACCTGCGAGTTATCGACATGTACGAAGCTGCAATTAGGCATGAAGTCTTGGTTGAAGATCGCAAAGGTAACTGGGTGCAAAAATTTGTAACGAGCGACGATGCTCAACTGTATGCCAGCGCACAATTTTACAGATACCAAGAGGTAGAACGGTTTTTAGAGGAACATTTTAAATCCCATACTGAAGTTGCTGCAAGCATTAAATCGGAGGTTAAAAAATGAACTTCTACAACATGCAAAAGCAAATTTTGCAAAGCAACAGTGTCAGTACGGAAATCAAGTCACATTCATTTGAATTTGAATCAGTTGCTGCAACGGTTTGTGCGTTTTTAAATACCCGCGGTGGCACAATTCTTTGCCTTCAGGCAAGCATTCCAACTGATTTTAAAAGCACTCCTGAATTCGCCAAGAAATTGAATGATTTTATTTCTAAATCCATTTCTCCGTCTGCTCTTTTTTCAATAAATATTGACTCAATTGAAGGTGAAAATATTTTATCGATTGATGTTCCCGAAGGAAAAGACAGACCTTATGTTTTTGCGGGCGCTGTTTATTTAAGGGTAGGTGCAAAAACGCGACTGGCAGATTCGTCAGAATTGCGCGACATCGTTCAAACCCAATCGGCTCAACCTGAACGCTGGGAGCGGCGGCCATCTTTGGCAATGGAAGAAAGCGACCTTGACGAAAAAGAAGTGCAAATCACTGCTCAAGCTTGCGGAGAATCGGGAATTATTTCAGTTCCACAAAACTCTGACGATATTTCAGTGTTAAAGACGCTTTCGGTTTTCAATTCTAAGGGATTTACGCAAGCAGCCGACGTCCTTTTTTCAAAAAATCCGGTCCTTCGGCACCCTCAAACTCGAGTGCGTGTAACACGTTTTGCTTCAGATAAAATCGGCGACAAATTTTTAGACGACCACGTTTTACAGGGGCCTCTGGTATCAGTTTTTGAACAGGCTTTTGAAATTCTTTCAAAACATGTTCGTCTTGAATCAAGATTTAGCCCCGGTATATTAAAACGCACCGATAGGCCTGAATACCCATTTCATGCTCTCAGAGAAGGCTTGATAAATGCATTTGCGCATCGAGATTACGCAAGTTTTTCTGGAGGAATTACTGTCGGTATTTTTAACCAACGCATTGAAATTTGGAATTCGGGAAATTTTCCAAAGGAATTGCAACCGAGCGACTTGAAAAAAAGCCACCCTTCGGTGCCTACCAATCCAGACATCGCCCAAGTGTTTCACATTCGAGGCCTTATGGAACGCATTGGGCGCGGCGGGCAGCTTATTTTAGAAGCTTGCAAAGAGTACAACCTTCCGCCTCCCAAATGGCTTGATAAGCCTAGCGGAGTGACTTTGATTTTTTACGGGCGCACAAACGATGAATCTGAAAAATTAGAACTGAACGCTCGTCAAAAAGCGCTTTTAAACAGTCTGAATAAGGGCGAGAGCATTCGCCCAAACGACTATCGCAATAAGTTTGCAACCGGTGTATCCGACAGGCAGGCAAGGCGAGATTTGGTGGAATTGGCAGAGGCTGGGTATTTGAAGCGGAGCGGCAAAGGCATCTCCACAGCCTTTGAGCGAACGGCTAAAATTGAAGAATGAGCTCTGCGGACATAAGCGGACATTTTGAGGCCATGAGAATCGTGATTTCAAAATCCTCAGTTGCCTGAAATTACTAATAAAAAAAAGACTATAAAGTGTTGAACAGGAGGCTCTGCGGACATAAGCGGACATTTTGTTTCTTGGCAACGGCTCGCTTCTCGCTCATCCAATTCAAATCTTGCAACTTCACCGGCTAATGCTTCTCTGTTTGCCTTAGGTCACAATCCTAAAAACGTGTCTTAAAAGGATCAAACCGTCCATTTCCAACTGAATCAAAACAGGAACAAACAAATAAATTTAATCGGGTACAGTGGTATTTTATTTCTGGCATGAGCAATGAATAATTGCGGCGCGTATATTCATTTTAGTGCGGATTTACGAATGTGTTAGCATTGATACATATGCTTAAAACAGAATTGACCGAATGCTGGAAAAAAAGGAAACGTCTTGTATGAAATTTCAATTCAACTGCGTTATTCAGGCGGCTTTGTTTTTTTTACCTTTCTCAGGCGGCTGCACGGCAGTTCAGGCCGACCCGGCCCGTGCACCAGCGCCACTTCCCGAAATAAAAGAAACACTCCCTGCGCCCCAAAGCTCAACAACCAACTACAGCGAAGTATTGGGCTGGAAAAACGGGCGCACTCCCCAGGCACCCCCTGGATTTAAAGTTACAAAATATGCAGATGGATTTAACAATCCTCGCTGGCTGCTTCTTACACCCAATGGCGATGTCTTGGTGGCTGAAAGCAATTCTAATCACTCCCTTGCCGAAAAATTGGGCGGCATCATTGTGGGAGCTTCAAAGTCAAACAACCTGCACGACAGCGCAAACCGCATCACGCTCCTCCGAGATTCAGCGCATAAAGGCCTTCCGGATGTGCGCAAAACTTTTCTCACCCAAGGCCTCAACCAACCCTTTGGCATGTTCATTTTAGACGAGTGGCTTTACGTTGGAAACACAAATGCTGTGGTGCGTTATCCCTATAAAACAGGGCAACTCGAAATTAAGGGCGAAGCCACAAAAATTATTGATTTGCCTGCAGGCAAAGAAAACAGGCACTGGACCCGAAACATAATTGCAAACAAAAATCAGTCCAAACTTTACGTCGCGGTGGGGTCAGGCTCAAATGTTGCCGAAAAAGGAATTGAAAATGAGCTTCTTCGCGCCACCATCCTCGAAATAAATCCCGACGGATCTGGGCTCAAAGTCTTCGCAAGCGGCCTGCGAAACGTCGTTGGAATGGACTGGGCGCCTGGAACTGAAACTCTTTTTGCAGTTGTCAACGAACGCGACGGATTGGGCGACGAACTTGTGCCCGACTATTTAACTCGTGTCGTGGAAAATGGTTTTTATGGCTGGCCTTACGCGTACTGGGGAAAACATTTAGACGCACGCGTGAAGGAAAAAGCGCCCCTTCTGGTGTCTCAAAGCATTGTTCCGGACCTGAGTTTGGGCAATCATGTGGCGCCGCTGGGAATGGCTTTTTACACCAAAAAGGAATTTCCCAAAAAATACCACAACGGACTCTTTATTGCAGAGCATGGATCTTGGAACAAAAAAAAATTGGCTGGCTATAAAGTGGTTTTTGTTCCGTTTGCCAATGGCATTCCTTCCGGCATGCCCGAAGATTTTTTGATTGGGTTTAATGCCGAAATTGATGATAAAAAAGTATATGGCCGGCCTGTGGGTGTGTTGCAAATGCCCGATGGGTCGCTTTTAGTGACAGACGATGTCACCAATACCATATGGCGTGTGAGTACAGACTAGAAAGGAAACCATGCAGCATACTGGAGGCCGGGTTGGCTGCACAAGGTGATATACGACACTAAAAGTTCCAGACAAGGAATTTTTTACACTGCCAATTCTTCCGTCAAGCTACCTTGGAAAAAGCATTCAAAATCAGCTCTTCAATTTCCTTCAAAAATTCATCCTTATTTTTGGCCATTTCTCGCAAGAAAAATACAGCAACGGCAAATCCAGTTGGGTGCTGAATCACTGTATTTCTGCCTTCCCATTGAGAAACTGTAGTGGCATCCAGGCGCAGGCGCAAACTTAGTTCTTTTGCAGAAATGGAAACAAGGGAGCGCAAAAACGCGACTGCTCGGCCATTCAAACTTTCCTCTTGCCTCACTACCGCTTTTAGCAAATTTTTACCGGCAGAAAAATCAGCCCGTTTTGATTCTTCACCATGAATAATAATGTCGCCACAGTTGTCACATTTCATAAAACGCACAGGGTCGCTGGGAATTGTTTGATGTTCGGAAATACGAACTGGATAAGATTCAAATTTTGCGTGCAGCGAGCCTGTTTCGCAGGCCAAGCAAGGAACACGGGGATTAGTTTTCATTTGAGGCCTCTAAAAACGAGATGTTTCAATTTGTAAATGAGCTGCCGTATCGTTTCATTTGTATGACCATCTGGAATATAAGCTGTCATCACATGCACAAGTTCGGCGCATGCCTTACGTGGGGGAGCAGAATCCCCCTTCAGGGTCGTTGATCTTCGATGTGCTTACGGCTGATAGAGAACTACCCGTTCTGAATCATTTGGATCACCAATTTAGCGTGACTCATTCACACCTCCAACATCGATAATAATATCCGAAATCGACATTGTCGATATTTTTGTATCTTTAATTCCCTGAATTCCCTAATGCCTTAGGGCTGTCTGATTTTGAAACGGAAACCTCGATCGGTTTTACTACTGCAGGTAAAGTAGATTTCCTTTGTTTACCGCGAAGCCATGGCCAGTTGTGTATTTCTGATAAAGAGTTCAAGTGAATTGTTTTTCATAAAATCCCTTTCTGTTTGTTGTTAAAAAATGCGATGGCTACCGCGATTAAAAGTAAAATCGTTGCAACAAAAAATGTGGATTTCATTCCGGCTGAAAGTGCGCCCGCAGATGCCGCAGAAATTTCGGCTACGCCAGTCGCAAAAGAAAAAATCGACCCCATGACTGATGCGCCAGAGATAAGGCCAATATTTCTGGAAAGGCTCAGTAATCCAGCAACAACGCCGCGTTCTTTTTGAGGCACCTTTTCCATAACGGCTGCATTGTTTGATGCTTGGAAAAGTTGATAACCTGGACTTAAAATGAAAATCGAAGAAACGTAGCCGTATAAACCAAAAATTTCAGGTAAAATAAATAGACCCGTTGTCCCAAAAGCCATGAGCAGTAATCCAATCTTGGTTATTGCTTTTGCTCCAAATAAATCCACTGCTTTTCCGGATGGAATTCCGGTCAAAATTGAAAGCAGAGGACCGACCGTCATCACAGCGCCAATCATCAGTGGAGTAAGTTCGAGTCCTTTGGACAAATAAAACGGACCAACAACAAGGGTCGACATCATAACTGTAGATACGATGATATTCATCGAAAGATTTGACGAGAGGGTTTGATTAAAAAGATCTAGCCGAAGAAGCGGGTTTTGCGATTCTTTTTCGACTTTGATAAAGGCAAAAATCGAAAACATAGCAACTGCCAGCAAAATCCAGTTGGCTTTTGTGAAATGACCACCGTTAATTGTTACTCCAAGAGAATAGGAAGTCAGTGCGATACCCATTACAAACATTCCAAAAAAATCAATCTTTTTTTCCGCGAAAATATTTTTCTCGCGTTCAGCAATAACGAATCGTTTTGCGACGAAGAAACTCAAAATCCCAACTGCTGACATGAAGAAAAAGACGGATCTCCATCCAAATGTATTGACCAAAAACCCGCCGAGCGATGGGCCAGAAGCAGTTCCCAATGCCGACATAGTTCCCATCAACCCCATGACGCTACCCATTTTTTCTTTCGGTACAGAATCACTCATGAGCGCAATTGACAGGGACAAAAGGATCGCAGCACCGAGACCTTGGATGATTCTTGCAAAAACAAGCATCCAAAGACTTTGTGCAAATCCCGATGCGAGCGCAGCCACAGAAAATAGAACGATCCCGATGAGAAAAATTTTTTTTCGACCGAAGAGGTCACCTATTTTTCCTGCTGCTACAATCAGAACGGTTACAGCTAAAAGATATCCAATGATAATAAGCTGAGTGTCCGAAAAAACCGCCTCGAAATATTTAGAAATAGAGGGAAGGGCAATGTTGGGAATGCTAACACCAAGAGATGCAAGTAACATCGTCAGTGCCAGGCTCGCAACGGACATTTGAGCTGATGTTATTTTTAGCGTTTTCATTTTTTCACCCCATGAGACTTGCTCAAGTTGTTGTTGTGTTTTTGAACCCCGAATTGTAGTCTGCAACATCAAGTTCACTTGAGGTCAAGGGGGTCATTTGGAAAAAATTAGAAAAGTTCTAGATATTGGTGATGTCGTTAGGTTTTCAGGTCTGCCACCTTCGACTTTAAGATATTATGAAGAAAAGGGGCTTATTCGTTCGATTGGAAGAACTGGGCTGAGGAGAATTTTTGATCTTCGGGTTTTGGAACAATTGGAATTTATTGCTATGGGACAGATTGCTGGATTTGAACTCAATGAAATTGCAATTATGTTCGCTGCCGATGGAAAACTTAAAGTAGATCGTAAATTACTAATGGATAAGGCTGAGCAGCTTGAAAAAGACATGAAGCAATTGGCCGCAATTAAAAATACTCTTGAGCACGTAGCCAAGTGCTCGGCGCTAGATCATTTAGAATGTCCAAAGTTTATACGACTTCTAAAGCTTGCAGGAAAACAGCAATGCAAACATCGCAAGGCGCAAATTAAGAAATCGATTAAGAAAAATACATAACGCGGTTCTGGGCACAAAAGTGCCAAATTTCCCGAAGGGGAGCCACCCAATTTCCAGCATAGGGAGCCACCTGTTCTCTTTGAATTAAGGTAACGGACCACGATGGGGCGTAAAGTCAGTCTTTGAGGCCTAGATTGTTTTCTTCAATTAATCGAAGGGAACGATTTATATGGATAAGGTAATGTAAAAAAAATCCATGTTTGGAGATTTTAGCACGTCGATTCAACTTTTGATTTTTTCACTTAATGCACATGTTAAATGGCAAAAAAATAAGGGTTTAAGGAAAGAATAATGCAAAACGAGTGAATCGCTGTATTCCTAGCTTTTGAATTTTTTGCAGCTTATTGAAACCCGAACGTAGATGCCAACAGGCATAACCTAGGTTTTGGAGATTTGTTTAAATGGCTCCAAGAAGAGTAGCATTCAAAACGCAGTAACACATAAGTATCTGATATTATGTAAATAATCGCGAATATTTTAACAGACGGCTAATGTTATTGGTTAATTTTGCCGATGCTAAATTCGAATGTTTCGCATTGAACGAAACGATGCTAGTCTATCAAGGAATATGCGAATAGGAGGTCTTGCTCATGTCACTGAGGTCCGAACTCATAATTATTGGTGATCGATGTACATTAATTCCATCGCCTGGAGATTCCGCTTTGGCTCTAGGAGAAGCATCACGAATGCTTGAAGTGACTCGGAATATGAAAAATAAGTCCATAGAGTCGTTGTTAGGCCAGTTTCAAATTGAAAAAAAGCCTCTTAAACTCAATATTCCAGTAGCTGCAATGCAGATGCTCATTGAGATCATGCAGCAGATGGCCCTAGGTAAGCCTGTGAGCATAATACCGTCGAATGCCGAACTAACAACTCAACAAGCAGCAGATTTTTTGAGCGTTTCCCGTCCATATTTCGTAAAGCTACTTGAAGAAGGAAACATGCCATTCAAGAAGGTTGGCACACGTAGACGTGTCTTATTTAAAGACCTTATTGCATTCAAAACACTTGATCTTGACCAAAGAAATAAAGTTGCTGATAAACTCGTCGGCTTGTCTCAGGAGTTCGCCAATGATTTCGGCGAAGATTATTGATGCAGATTTCCAATTTTGCAGTTGTATTTGACACAAATGTTTTATTCCCGCAGTGCCTTCGGGATCTCTTGATTCGTTTGGCTCCCTGTGGTTGGATAGGCTTATCCATTTAATGAATAATGCCGTGCGGGATTGTCTTGTCACAGGCTACGAAGACATTGAAAAATCATTGAACTTGCCAGATCCAAAAGATAACCATGTTCTTGCTGCTGCAATTCGTGCTGGCGCTGACGCCATTATTACTTGGAATCTTAAAGATTTTCTAACAAAAATGATTTCAAAATTTGATATCGAAGTCCAAACACCAGATGAATTTGTAATTAACCTCATTGATCTCAATTTGGATGAGGTCCTTGATGCTGTTAAACAGCAACGCGCAGCGCTTAAAAATCCGACATACTCGCAAGATCAGATGCTTTCATCATATAAAAGAAACAACCTCCTTGGCTTCGTTCAAAGTCTGCATAACTTCAAACACTTGATTTAGTGGTGAGTAGAACCCAACCGATAGGCCTCTCGTGCACGCAAAATAATTATTTCTAATTCGCATTCTTTCATCGACTTACGAATTTCCAAAGAAAGTATTTTCCTAGAATAGCCATCCAGGACACTACCAAGATAATAAAATATTCCTTCAATATTAATATTAAAAATATAAGTATGCTATTTTAAAACACGATATACTGCTGAAGGGTTGGCGACGAAGAGTAGTAGACACATATGACAAGCAATTGTTGAATCGACGTACTAAATTTTCTGACGTCATTGATCTTTCAGCACAAGGTGATATACGACACTAAAATCTCCAGACACGGAATTTTTTACACTACCGCAAGAATTACTTCTTCGAATTCTGGAATCAATATTTTTAGTCCCAATTTATTGGAAAGCGTTGTTGTCAATCCTCTAATTTTCCGCCTCGTTTGTTCCACAATTGACGCAGAAGAAATAGAACTTAATTTTTTCGTAATATCCAAGTTTTTGGTGTTTTGAAAATCTATTATAATGTTTGCATCCAGAATAAACGAAACAATTTGAGATGTTTCGTTTTTCATTTCAAAGTCAAATCAGATTTTGCGTTCATAAATGAATTAAAATATTCATGAAAAGACGTGAGATCCATGTCCAATATTTCAGCTGCCCTTGAATGGGAAATTTTATCTTCATTCAAAGCATTGAGCACGAGAAGGTTTCTTCTGTCTGGCAAAAATTCGTGCCCGCTCAGTTCTTCGTACTCTTCCGATCGTATTCGAGTGCATGGAAATGGCTCGTCCCCTAGATTCAAGAAGTCCCATATGAAAAACGTCGGCTAAATTTTCCAGGTGTTCTGTAGTGGGTTTTAGCCGTCCAAGTTCGATAAGTGATAAAGTGCCACGATGATTTTTGAACGAGTTGCAAAGTGCATTTAGGTTAGTATTCCATCATTTAAGTTCAGAATTTCACTACAGCGCGTAATAGTTGTTGGCTTATGGGCAACAATAATAACAATGGACGATACGGCCAGTCGTTCCAAAAATAACATCATTTGTTCTTCTACATGTTCATCAATACCAGAGGTGGGCTCGTCTAATA
>JAYTOT010000245.1:0-1089 GCA_043747645.1 Pseudomonadota bacterium
CTAAATCACATTTCAAACGGATTTAAAAGCTCAACGCCACAGGTTTTAAAGTCTTTTACATTTCGCGTTACCAAAATGAGATTTTGTTCTAGCGCTGCAGAAGCTATTAAAGCATCTGCAATTGCCATTGTTACACCCTGTTTTCTGGCTGATGAACGCAATTTACCAGACAGATGAGCCGTGTGAATTGTAACTGGAAGTATTTCATATTCGTCGTGCATCAGATTTGAAAAAAATTCTAACTTTTTTTTGGAACCCAAAATATGCAACCCCGTAAAAAATTCTTCTACAGTAATAACGCTTAAAAAAAGATTTTCTGCAGTGTTTTGAAACCAATTAATTATTTCAGTGGCTGGTTTTTTCTTTGCTAATTCAGAAATCACACAAGCATCAACTAAATATCCTTTCATTATTTATCGTCCTCAAATTGAGGAATTTTCCGCTCAACGCGTTCTGGAAGTACAAAATCGGACTTCGTTTTTTCACTCAAATTAATTTCGTGCAACACCGACAATGAAGCACGGCGACGTTGTAAAATAAGGTCTTTTCGCAAGCGCATTAATGTTTCATATTCGGCAAAATTAACAACAACGGCTGCAGGAGTTCCGTCCGACGATATAATTTGTGGTGCAATTTTTGTGGCCCTAATTAATTCCGATAACTTTGCTTTGGCTTGCGCCAACGCCCAAGTCGATGATGCACTTGAAAAATCCATACTAACCTCCCCATTTGCCTCTTATCGGTACACTAGAAAAATAGTTTAGTAACCATTACTAGTCAACGCCTCTAAATAGTTCTTTAACCATATCCCAAAAAAATCGTTGAACTCAGCTTTTTATACCGTAAGCCAACCAAATCATGATCAAAATGTCATAAATAAAAGGCGCATTCGCCCAGTCACTGTTGTTGTAGAGAAATTCCCAGAGTGTCAAGTTCACTGGGCGCAATGTCGATGAATTTTGTAGGGAAACTAGGCGAATGAGGTTGAAAATGAATTCTCAAAAAGGCTCTTTGGCTCGTCAATTTCTGACTTATTTTACATATCAATCCTTGGCACTTTGCGCACTTCAAAGTTGCGGCAGCAATTCT
>JAYTOT010000246.1:0-1169 GCA_043747645.1 Pseudomonadota bacterium
CCTGGAATCGTGCTTCCTAGTGGAACGTATTCTTGAAGTATTGGGTTGGAATCAGTGGTTTCCTCCTCATTCCCGCTGTAATCAAGCCACCATTCAGCGTCCAAGAATTTGTCGTCGAGGCCGCCTGCTAGGATTTCCTCCTGCGAAGTTGTGAGTAGAGTCTGGCTATTGTATTCCATTGGGTGAATGAATTGTATATATGTGCGTTAACTATTGACCTACCTTTCATGTAACCTTCTTTCATTGGAATTTTTCATGTTCCGATGGTGAGCGGTGTGTTTTCATTATTGACCGCGATTTTGAGTGTGTGCGGTCAATAATTTTTTCTCAACCGTTTAGTACAGAGTACTGAGGTAGAGTCTATGGATATTTATTGATTTTTGGTTTCAGGAGCGTTCACCTGTCACTCATTTTGGATCTTGCTCCTGAATTTTAAAAAAAAACCGAGCATTTTTTTCCTTTTTTTGAGTGGGAATTTTTTGTTCTGGGAGGCCAGGGATTTGGTTCTGGGAGGCCAGGGATTTTTTCCTGGGAGGCCAGGGATTTTTTTCTGGGAAGCCAGGGATTCATTCCTGGGAAGCCAGGGATTTTGTTTCTGAATTTTTACAACATTGATAGCTCGAGTAATCAAGAAGCGAACTCATGTAGGGCAATTCGACCATGGTGAGTTTGGCAGCATCGTCAGATTTTATTGAAATTGCGTGCAAAAATTGCTACATGGATTACCGCGCAGTGCATGCAAAGAATTTCATCGTTTTCGGTCATAACTCAACAGCCAGAGCTACCACAGACATTTTCGATACAGTTTATTCTGTAGCATGGATGGTGATAGCTGGTGCTCTAGTGAAAAAGAAGTTTTGTGACAACCCTGTACCAAGCGTCAGCGCACTGCGCGGTAATCCATGTAGCAATTTTGCCACGCAATTTCAAGAAAATCTAAGGAGGCCGCTAAACTCACCATGGTCAAATTGCTCAAGTTGAACTCGCTACCTGATAGCTCATGCTATCAATGTTGTCAAATTTTGCTCTGAACAGACCCCATCAAATAGTGTTTTTTGGGTGTATATCACCGAGCAGGGATGTACAGCGAATTTGTACGTATACCTTATAAAGTCTAAACTCTAAACGGTTGAGTCAATGTTAAAATTTATTTCAAAACCGGATAAATC
>JAYTOT010000247.1:0-4587 GCA_043747645.1 Pseudomonadota bacterium
GCTTATCTGCCTCACATGTTTGTTCCAAATGACTGGCTAGGTCTTGTTTGAGCGGGATTTACACCCGCTGGTTTGCGCGCCCTTTGCTTGGCGCACTCACGGCCAATTGCTCAATGTTTTTCACCCACGATCAGCCGACCAACAAAGAATCGACACTCGCATTTACTTGAACATTGAAATGGAAAAAATAGTATCGAACCTTACAAGTTTAGTGCGTTGGAAAACCAAAGAAGGCACCTACGCAGCTGATTTATCGACTGAGTTGCACAGCTACTTACAGAACTTATTGAAATCTAAAAACAAACCCTATTGCCTGCCTATTTGTTTTAGGGTTATTAAAAGAAGACAATGGGCATTATTCAAGTAAGACTTCTGAAAACAAAAGCTCAAATATATCTATTTGCCTGGGCGATGTAGCCATTGCAGCTGCCGTAAACAGAAGGATAGTTCAAAAAAAGGACTTTGTTTAGTTGAATTTGAAGGGTCTTACTAAATTGAGAAATTTTTTAACAGCTTGATATATTGCATTCAATTTGTATATTTAAGCTAAATTCGCCAAAAAACGGCTTGCAGGCAAACATCGCACACCATACTTTCCGACGTTGGGCATGACAAAATCTTTTGTTCCTTTAAAATGTACCTGAAAAGCATGTGGCACTTCGGTTCGTTCTAGAAAATATTTGAAATTGGGATCAAGTGAGTCGTCGCTTGCTTTGACTTCTACGGCTAACCAGGGTTTTTTATTTTTGAGCACGACAAAATCGACTTCATGGCCAGATGGCGTTCTAAAATAGCGAAGTTCAGTGGGCACGCCTTCCACATCTTCCATCCAATGACACATCCTCAAGAGGTGGACGGCGACTAAATTTTCCATCTTTGCGGCCATTGAATCGGCTCGCGCCCAGTCCCAAAAATAAAGCTTTTGTTCTTTTTTAACGGCCTTTATTTTTGGTGGACCATAGGGAGAAATTCTGAATGTTGCATATAATTTTTCGAATATTTCGAGCCAATGCTTAACGGAGTCAAAAGAGACTTCGAGATCTTCTCGCAAAGAATTGATTGACAATACCGAACCCACACAGGAACGCAATTTATCGTATAAAAGCTCAACTTTGGCAATATCCCTGACTGATTCTAGACTTTTTAAATCTTCATTAATCAGCAAATCGCCGTATTGCAAACGCCATCTCTTTGCAAACCGATTTTCTCCCTTTGTGAAAGGCTCTGGAAAACCAGAAAACTCTAATAGTCCCTCGAGCAATTCAGAAGAGCCCAACAGCTGCATTTGTGCAAATTCAAACTCGTGAAATGGCTTTGCATAGCCAACTTCATTGAGCGTAAAAGGATGCAACCTGTGCTTAAAGTAACGGCCTTGTAAAGAATCGCCTCCCCGACTGTAAAGGTCGAGACGTGCGCTTCCGGTGACGAGGATTTGGTGATTTTTGCCATGAAGGTCGAAAATTCCTTTGAGCCAGTTGCGCCAAGATCTATTTTTATGAATTTCATCAAAAACCCATGTAGATGTACCTTCAGGAAGCTCACTTCCTTGCAATAATTTACGGTGTGCAGCAACGTCCCAGTTCAAATAGGTTAAATCGTGAGCCGGAGCGAGATTTCGAGATAGGGTAGTTTTGCCGCACTGCCTGGGCCCTGATAGCAAAACCATTTTCTGTTTGACGTCATTTCTAATGAAGTCAAGAATAACACGTTGTTCCATCGGATTTTATTTCACTCCACCCAAAAAAACTTCGGACTTTTTTCGAGTGTACCCAAAAAAAGTCCGATTTCAAAGCGCGCTCAAGATATTAGATTTGGCACCGCAAAAAAACTTCTCTTGCCAGGTTTCATCTCTTAAAGAACAATATATGAACTACTCCATGCATTTTTCGGACTTTAGAGCTCATATGTGAACTGTTAACACTGAGGTGATTTTTGCTTTCTCTAGATTCACCACACGACAAACAAATGCAAGTGGCCCTGCGACTCAAAAACATTCGATTGTCACAAAATTTGAAGCAAGAAACGGTTGCGGAACGCTCTGGTGTTTCGCTTTCGTCACTCAAAAGATTTGAAAAAATCGGCGAAATCTCACTGGCAAATTTGGCACTTATTTCAATTGTCCTTGGTGTGCTTAATGATTTTGACCACTTATTTTAGCCGCCCATGCAGGAATCTATCAAAGAGTGGATTAAACCCAAAAGAAAAAGAGCTAAAAATTGAATATTCAGACCGAAATAACACATTTAAACGTATTTATGGGTTGGTCTACTAAATTGAGAGAACACATTGGTATTTTGGCTACGGATTCTAAAGGAAAAATAGGATTTGAGTTTTCAACCTCAGCGCTTGCCGAAAACCGTACAAACATGTCGCCGTATAAATTGAATAAAAGCCTGGGCGTTCAAATTGCGAGCACACAACGCACGTCTTTCAACTGCCTTTTTGGAGTATTTTCAGATTCCTTGCCCGACGGTTGGGGAATGCTCCTCATGGAAAGAGCCTTCAGAAAACTCGGGCGTACAATTCAGAGCGCTTCTCCTCTGAGTCAACTCGCTTATCTGGGCGCAAATGGAATGGGGGCCTTAGAATATGAACCCTGCACGCGCGACAATCAGGCCCTCACAGAAAAAGTGAATTTAGCATCGCTCTATGCTGATACCAGAAAGGTCCTGAATAGAGATTCGAAGGAAGTCTTACAAGAACTCATCGCTTTGGGTGGTTCACCCGGTGGAGCCCGGCCTAAAGTAACAATTTTTATTGATGCATCCAAAATATCGGGCACTGCTATTCCGGCGACATTTATTCTGGCCAGGATTTGCTTCTAAAAGATAATTTAGAAAGCTGGATAGTAATTTAGAAAGTGGAGCCAGAAACTAGGAATTGCGCCCTGAAGTCGGAATTTACAAATTAGCGATAAAATGGGTGTTAAACATGCTCGACCTGCGTTTTATACCATGAACCACATAACCTTTTGCTCACAATAATTCCGCCAAATAGGCACCATCTTGCCCCGTGATTCCAGTGATGAGTGCTACTTTTGGAATCATGTTTGAGCCTTTCAACAGGGGCGGCAGTTTAAATTTTGTGCAAATTTAAAGGAGCTTGCGCAAAAAATTTAGGGTGGAGTGGAGATTTTGGATTTAGGCCAATCGAGTATTACCTCGTAGTAATGGACTCTTTAAATTTGATTATTACAAAAATTAGGTTCGCCTGCTTTCACTTAATCCTTCAAATAACGCAACTTTATTCCTTTCAAAATTGTCGCGCAATGCCAACTTAATTTCCTCCAAATGGCAACCTGTGACGTTCAATACCACTGCCAAATTATTGCGTGTTGGAACACTTTCGCCGTTCATCCAAGAAAAAAGAGTCTGCCTGCTCACTTTAAACTCTGCCGACATCTCCACTACACTTTTGTTTTGGGACCTCTGTATTTTTTCGATAAAAACACCAAAGGATTTTTTATTTTCGGAGTCATACACTAATTTAAAATCCTTAGATTTTGGAACTCTAATTTTTTTGGTCATTTCAGTTTCAGATTCCCTTTTAGTGAGCATTGCAGAATGCTCATCTGTAAAGGTAATTCCATCGTATTCCCAACCATTTTTAGTCTTTTTAATTTCCATGAAACCGCCTCCATTCTTTGCCAATTTCATATTTATGACTTTTCACAATCTCGATTATTTCCTTAATAACCCTTGAAGAAAGCGGCTTTCCCTTCACATATTGCACTGACAATTCCGGCAGAAATATTTTAATTTCTGAGCTCTCGCCGATGCACACATGACAATGCACTGGCAGATGATCCAACGGCCACACCTGAATCACAAACTCGCCGCATTCAAATATTTTGCTCAAAGTCCGCTCCTGCTCATTAGTGCAGGTTATCAATATTGTCGGAACAGTCAAGTTATAACTTGACTGTTTTTTCTTAACTGTCTGTAATTATATTAGAAAAAAAATTTTACAGCTAGCGGAGACCATCAATTTCTGGCACCGGCATTTGGGTAATTTTTGATATAAATTCACTGGGCATTCCTTGAGAAATCATTGATAATACCGTTTGCAGACATGCTTCTTTTTTACCTTCTTCTAGGCCTATTTCGCGGCCCATACGTCTGCCCTCCTGGCGGCCTTCTTCCATCAAATCAGGGCCTAAATAAAATTAATTTTAGGACTTATAAAAAATAGCTTCGCTTTAATGGCGTCTAAAACTCCCAAATTAATCGGAAGGATTTGACGTGCGAACGGGCTCAGAGTTGCGCAATGCTTGGTCAAAAGTCAACAAAGGCAGAGAGTCATGAGAGGCCGAGTCTGCAAGAATAAAGCAATCGGCAAGGCCAATGCCGGCGGGCGCATTCTTCATTCTTGCGAGCCCCTCAAGAACTGCGGTTTTGAGACTCACAAAAATGCCGTCAGTGTTGGCCACCATTTCAAGAGCTTCGGCAATTTCTTTGTGAGTCCGGCCTTTGTTTTTTAGCACCCATGCGGTTTCTAGCAGAACAAATGCTGAAATAAAAATTTTCTCTCCCAACTGTGTGCGAGCAAAGATTTTTTGCGCTGCATGCACCTGTGATTGCGGCTCAT
>JAYTOT010000248.1:0-10236 GCA_043747645.1 Pseudomonadota bacterium
TTAAATAAAATGAGATGAGGTATGAATATTTAGTCATAATAATGAACTGAATTCGATGGGTATTTAATTTTTTTGCCATGGAATGCAACAAGTGCTATATGTACGGTCTTCTTCAAACCTCGCGCCGCAGGCGAGTTAGTTCAATGTGACATTTAATGTTTGGAATAATTGCATTTAAAGCAAACCAATTGGTTCGCCTTTATTTGACTTAAAAACTATTCCCAACAAAATTATGTTTTTCGACGGGTTGTGGTAGAAAAAAATATTTTCTGGGAAAGTTTTCAAACCAAAATCTCGAAAATAAGGGCGGAAAAAGAAAAATTGGCAAAAAACTAGAAGTATGTTTGAAAGAAAATTTACATTGCATTTTCGAGATCTTAGATTTTTAAATCGGCTCTGCGGATTTATGAATTCGTCAAAACTTAGACATGAGTAACGTTTTTATTTCCTTGTTTAATTAAGATATTGTGGGGTTGAAATTTTGTGAATTCATTATGGCTAAAATCAAAAAGGAAATGCAATTTTGAACGAAAAAAGAAGCACATGTAAAAATGGAAAAAACAAACCTTTTTGGTTTGAGGTGTCCTTACTGTCCACGTTTTTGATTGCGTCATGCGGAGCTAAGAACTCTAACGATGCTTCCGGCACGCCACTTAAAGAGTCGCTTGCATCCAGCAAGCTTTCACCCGAAACATTTGCCTCATTTCAATTCGATGCATTAACGGACACACAAGCGATTCAAGAAGCCAGCGATAGGCTTCATGGCAGGACAATTGACACAAATTTGTTTGACCCTCAGGGAATTCAAATCGCTAAAAATGAATATCCAGAGGAATATCTGAGAGGGAGCCGTCCAA
Organism: Pseudomonadota bacterium; assembly: GCA_043747645.1. Lineage (GTDB taxonomy): Bacteria > Bdellovibrionota_B > Oligoflexia > Silvanigrellales > Silvanigrellaceae > JAYTOT01. Next base: position 858 of record JAYTOT010000248.1, read on the forward strand.
AAATTTCAGCCTGCCTGGAAGAAAAATTAAAAGATCTCAAGCCATTTTCTTTGGACGGAGAGACTCTCAATGTTGAATTTGACTTTGAGAATTCCTGCGATGGTCCCACAAAAAAAGAATCTTATTCCATTAAGCTCAGTTGCTCGGGTGCACAATTTGCAAGCTTGAAAGAAAAACGTTTTGGAGATGTGTTTCTTTCTGGCATGATGATAGGAACTTCTACTGTTTTTCTTCCGCTTTGGCAGCTTTGCCCAAAATCAGTAACCACAATTCTTTGGTCAAGTCGGTATACCGCAACAATAAATGAATCAATCACTATTGAGGAAAATAAGTCGGCAAACATTAACACTTCACAAGCTCGCATGGTCAGCGCGCCAGATGGTTCTCCCTGTATTTTTAAACCGAGTCAGCAAGGTATCCATATCGAAAAGTGCCAGTATTTTAGTCTTTATACAGGAGGGATTTCGAGCGCAACCCAGTCCGCCAAAGAAAACACTCTTATTACAATGGATTATTCTAAATCCGACATGGAGTTCTATCAGGGCCATGTCCCAGAGGGCGAAACCAAAGTGTCAATCAATGGCTGGGCGGGCAGTGGAAAATTTTCGAAAAAGGAAGTTGATGGACGTTCAAACATTTACCTTTCATTCGACTTAACAAAAGATGGAAAATCTGTAAATGGCCCAAAAAACCCTGTACAAGAAAATTTATTTTTCCGGGAACCCGGAAAGTATTCTTTTACGACTTAAAAGCCCTGAAGATCTTTTACAAGCAAATAAAAAATGAATCTTCAACCAAACCGGCCCGAAATATAATCTTGGGTTTCGCGTCGCAATGCGCCATTGAATAAAGTTTTAGTGGGTCCGCCTTCAATGAGGCGTCCCAAGTAAAAGAATGCCGTAAAATCGCTGACGCGTGAAGCTTGAGCCATGGAATGCGTAACAATAACCACAGTAAATTTGTTGCGCATTTCGGCAATGAGTTCTTCAATTTTAATGGTGGCAATGGGGTCTAAGGCTGAACATGGTTCGTCCATTAATAAAACTTCGGGGTTACCTGCTACTGCGCGAGCAATACAGAGGCGTTGTTGTTGCCCGCCAGACATATCGAGTGCGCTTTTTTTGAGTCTGTCTTTCACTTCGTCCCAAAGTGCAGCGGCGCGCAAACTGCTTTCAACGGCTTCATCCACATCATTTTTGTTATTAATGCCAGAAATGCGCAAAGGGTATGCGACATTTTCGTAAATACTCATAGGAAACGGATTGCTTTTTTGAAACACCATGCCAATGCGCTTACGCAACGATGTAACATCAGTAGATGGCTCATATACCGAAGAATCACCAATCCGAATATCGCCCGACACTGTTACGTTATCGAGGAGGTCGTTGAGGCGATTGATGCTTCGTAAAAGTGTGGATTTACCGCACCCAGATGGGCCAATAAAAGAAGTCACTCTATCTTTAATAATGGGTAAGTTGATTCCATACAAAGCCTGAACCTTGCCGTACCACAAATTAAATGAATTGATTGAAATCTGCGCGTCTTGCTGTGCAAATTCGGGGTGTAAAAGGGACTGTCCAAATTCAGCTTGCATGGTTAAAAAGCTCCTCGGCCTTCGAATCGCTTGCGGAGGCGCGACCGTATTTTTATAGCGGCAAAATTAAGTGTTAAAACTATTGCAATAAGTAGCGATGTAGAAGCAAAAACCATAGGCCTGGTGGCCTCCGTAGAGCGGCTTTGAAAACCTACATCATAAATATGAAAGCCCAAATGCATAAAACTGCGCTCTAAATGCACGTAAGGAAAGATGCTATCTACAGGTAAACTTGGCGCTAATTTAACCACGCCGGTCATGAGCAGGGGTGCCACTTCGCCCACGCCGCGAGCCATGGCCAATATCAGTCCTGTCATAATGCCTGGCATTGCCCTAGGTAGCACAATATAAAGAAGTGTTTGAAGTCGAGTGGCACCACAACCATAACTGGCCTCGCGCAAAGTGCGTGGCACGCTCGAAAGTGCTTCTTCGGTGCTCACTATTACCACAGGCACAGTGAGCATTGCCAGAGTTAAACTGGCCCATAATATGCCACCTGTACCAAATGTGGCCGTGGGGAGTTTGTCTTGGTAAAATATTTTATCGATAGAAGTGCCAATGGTGTAACAGAAAAATCCGAGTCCAAATACACCGTAAACTATAGATGGAACCCCTGCTAAATTTCCCACTGCAATGCGTACGAGGCTTACCAACATGCCTTGGTTTGCAATTTCGCGAATGTAAACTGCCGTTAAAATTCCAATGGGCATTACGGCGAGAGTCATGAGAAAAGTCATGGCAACTGTGCCAAAAAGTGCCGGAAAAACTCCTCCTGCCGAGTTGGCTTCGCGCGGTTCACCTGAAACAAATTCCCAAAGGCGCGAAAAAAATATTTTCAGTCGCCCAAAAGTGTTTAATTTGTTCGGTTGAAAAGCTCTTACAATATGGCTCACGGGAATTTTTTTTACAGTGCCTGCAGAATCGCGCAGCGAAAATTTAAATTTTTCGTCTTCTTGGCGCAGCAATTGAATTTGCTCCGAAATTTTCGCGTGGGTGGCTAATATTGTAGTGAGTTCGGAGTCGATTTTCTGGATTTCACTCTCTGAAACAACAATGCCTTGCGATTTTTTGCGAGCGTATCCTCGGCGTTTAATGCGCAATGCTTCTATTTTACTATTGAGTGGCGAAATTCCTTGAGCCTCTAGCGTGTGAATGTTTTGCAACCGCTTTATTCCCTGAGAAATATCCGTCTGAATGGCATCTGTAGTAGGATTAATGCCCATTGGGTTTTCCGCAATTGATCCTACAAACGGACCCCATTCCAGGCGTTCAATGTACCAAGAATCCGCAGGCTGATCTGCGCTTTTAATTTGATTGGGGTCGACATAAACAAACTCAGGAGTTCCAAAATCTTGATTTCCAGAAAAAATCATCATGCGTTGTGTATCGGTTCCTTTTGCATCGGGCGAAGTAGTCATGCGAAAAGCAATTCCTAAAAACTGACTTTTATTTTCAGCCGTGAGGGAATATATGGATTTTGGCCACAATGCTTGAGCTCCGCCAGAAAGTATGACGCCAAAAAGTGCTAAAATCATAACTAAAATAGTAATTAATGCGCCGCCACAAACCCAAATCCAGGGAACACCTTCTTCGCGGCCCATCAGCGACGTTGAAGTGCTGTTTTTTTGACTCATTTTTTCAATACTCGTGGTTACAGCAGAGCCGTCGAGTGTGGGTTTATTATTTTGTGAATTACTTGTAGTATTCAAAGTGCTTTACTCCGCGCGCGGTATTTGGCACGTAAAAATTCGGCCAATGAATTTAAAACAAATGTAAAGCAAAAAAGCAGCAAAGCAGAGAAGAAAAGTATGCGATAGTGGGTTCCGCCTTGTGGTGCCTCTGGCAATTCTACAGCAATGTTTGCCGACAAACTGCGCAGGCCTTCGAAGGGATTGAGTCCCATAACGGCGCTATTGCCCGTGGCCATAACGGCAATCATGGTTTCGCCAATACCCCTGCCTAGGCCCACCATAACCGCAGAAAATATGCCGCTGGCAGCCGTGGGTAATACGACCCGTGCGGTGGTTTGCCACACCGATGCTCCGCAGGCCAACGAAGCGGCGCGTAAACTTGCTGGTACGCTTGTAATAGCGTCTTCTGCCAATGAATAGATGATGGGAATAATTGCAAAACCCATAGCAACGGCAATAACCAACGTGTTACGTTGAGAATAAGCCCCTAAAATATTGCTACGTACCTCAGTTTTGGCGACTAATAACCCAATACAGACCGATAAAATAGGGCCAGCTACAAAGGCCAAACTGCGGTATATTTTTTTAAACCGATTGACAGGTATGCTCCATAAAACAAGCAGAACTAAGGGTAAAATTAATATTCCCCAAAGCACTCCTTCGCTTCCGGGGCCGCCTGACAAGAAATGTCGAATGTCGCCGCCAAATGCCGTGTGCTCAATAAAAGTGCCCAAACGTAGCAATAAAAATAGCGATAATAAAAAGCCTGCAAATACAAACATTAAAAGCCGACGAGAAGCGTATAAGCCGCGTGCCGAAATTTGATTTGCCGATATCCGAGATAAAAAATTGCCCCACAAATACAAGACAAATGGGGTAGAAAGTCCCGCTAATAAAACTCCCACCACATTTTTTTCAATCCAAGGAGCAAAAATAATGGCTGCAATGTAACCCAATACCACGGACGGCAAGCTCGCCATCATTTCGATTGCGGGTTTTATAATATTGCGCGTAGATCGATCTAGGATTTCGCTGCTATAAATGGCAGAAAAAATACCTAAAGGAATTGCAAACATGAGAGAATAAAGTGTGGCTTTAAATGTACCCCAAATGAGAGGAACAATAGAATATTTTGTCTGAAAATCGTCGCCACCAGAAGTTGATTGCCACGAAAATGACGATGAATCGTAACCTTCATAATGAACCCGGCTAAACAATGAACGCACAGAAGCGCTCATGTGTTCGGCGTGCACGGCAAAACTATAAAGTATTTTGTTTTTTTGAATAAAGAGCGATTTGCCATCGTCTGAAAAAGAAACTCGATTTAATATTGAATCGGATTCTAATGGAGTGGCAGCCGAATCTGTTTCATTTGTTTGCCAGTGTTTTATATTTTCCGCTGTTGCGCGCTCTGCTTTAAGCTCAGGCCAGGTGTAATTAAAAAGTTGGCGGCCCGTGGTAATGTCAAAAGCCTCAAGTTCGTCGGCCGATGCTTTGAGCACCATGCGGAATTTGGGATTTGATATTTGAATTTCGTTTGCATTGGTAGAACACGATGTCTGCCACAAATAACTCACGGGAGACGCTGCAGGCAAATTTTCATTTGTAGAACTTGGCGTAACGCCGGTCTCGAGTTTCATGCGGCGGCCTAGCCATGCCGCATCAAGTGCAGCACAATTGCCTTTGCCATTGTCTAAAAATACAACTGACGCACCTAAAGTAAGAGTTGCATTTTTAAGGGAGTCGAATGCGGGAAGTTGAAAAAGAGACACGGAATTGATTGTAGAATCTATCAAACCTGTTTCAGAATTAAAAATACTGCGCAAGATTTGACCATTAGACATAATACGCCAGAATTCGTCGCCTACAAAAAAAGCTTCTAAAACTTTTAAAGAGCGCAGTTGATCTGGTAAAATATGAATGGGTAAGTCGAATTGCGCGGCTATTTTCTCGCCTGTAATTGCATTTTCTGATTGATTTATTAAATAGAGTTTTTTAAATGTAAGCGGTTCGTGTGGTTTTTTTTCTTTGATGGAAATTAAAGTGCGGTGCTCATCTAAAAAATAAGGTCTAATTTGAAACTGGTCGGCATTTTTAGAATCTAAAAATTCAGGCAATGTTTCGCCAAAATTAAGTTTAGAACGAATATTTAACGTTGGTGCCAAGCGCGCGATTGGTGCGGTGTCGCTAGCCCGCGTTAGCAATCCTGAAGGGTGTGCTAAGTACCCTTTGGCCGAGAGTTCTGCCAGTTGCGGCGCAGATATGGCTTGATTTTCGTCTTCGGTAAGGAATTGTCGTGTGAGTTGATTTTCGGCAAGTGTGGCTTCAAATTTTGAATTAGAATTGTTTTTTTCTAAAATAAAAAATTTAGAATCAGCAGTTCCCACACAGCGGATATTAGTTTTATTTGGCGTTTCCGAAAGTGTAAATGTAGGGCTGGATTCGTTTTTGGTGACATAAAATACTTGCAAAGGCACAGGATCTGAACCCATAGAGAGCTCTAATGCACATCCGTTAAAGGAATCTTTTTCGACCAATCGAAGCATTGCTGGCGATGAATCGTCTTGTAATACAGAGAAAAATCCGGATGTATTGCCAATAAACCTACCTGAATTTAATTTCTCGCTGGCCGCTAACGGCAATACTGTTTTTACTAAAAAAAACATCATTCCAACGACAGCAACGATGACCAGTAGACCGGTCATCGTTATTAATGTTGTGGCTATTTTATCGGCCATCAAACGACTTTTGTGTGCCAAAGTCGCATCGTAAATTTTACGTTTCACTCAGTCTCCGCGAGTTATTAAAATTCAGTTTAACTTGAATTTTACTGCTTCTTCTTGTGCCATTTTTGGGGTGAGAGGAATATAACCCTCTTTCACAACATCTTGCTGGCCTTCTTTAGATAAAATGAATTTCAAGAATTCTTTACGCAAAGGGTCGAGGGGTTGGTTGGGGCTTTTATTAACATAAACCAGTAGAAATCGCGACAATGGGTATGTGCCGCTGTAGGCATTTTCCATTTTTGCTTCAACGGCTTTACCATCTTTTTGCGACAAAGGAACCGCACGCACTCCTGGAGTTAAATAGCCAATTCCAGAATAACCAATGGCGTATTTGTCGTTTGTAATTCCTTGAACTACCGATGCAGAACCCGGTTGTTCTTTTACACTGTCTTTAAAGTCGCCTTTTGCAAGGGCGTGATCTTTAAAATATCCGTAGGTTCCAGAAGCACTGTTGCGTCCGTAAAGTTGGATTGGCTTTTGCGCCCATTCGCCCGTGAGACCCAAATCGCCCCAAGTCACAACATCTTTAGCAGCGCCACCTTTGCGTGTTTTCGAAAAAACCGCATCGACTTGCGCCATGGTTAAGCTTTTAATGGGGTTATCGCGGTGCACGTACACTGCTAATACATCGAGAGATGTGCGCAGCGCAGTGGGTTCGTATCCGAATTTCTTTTTGAATGAATCTATTTCTTCGGTTTTCATGGGGCGGCTCATGGGGCCAAGTTGCGCAGTGCCTTCGATAAGTGCAGGGGGCGCAGTGGCAGAACCTTTGCCTTCGACTTCAATTTTGATGCCTGGGTAAAACTTGCGAAATGCTTCGGCCCACAACGCCATTTCGTTATTCATGCTGTCTGAACCGATGGCTTTAAGCGTGCCAGAAACTCCCGACACAGATTTATAAGCTCCGATTCCGGAGTCATTTGTGCTTGCAAATAATGCAGATGCAGATAAAATAGACGCTGATGCAGCAACAGATTTTATGATTGCAGAGATTGATCGATTCAGTTTCATGTGGCCTCCAGTGGCATTCCAATTTCTCTTCCTGTAGTTAGATTCCAGTGCCAATTCATGCAACTGGCAGGCTGTGATAATTTTGTGACGTAAGGAGTTTCAGTATGCACATCATTTGGAAGCGGCCTGATGGCTTTCAAAACGCGGTACCAGAAGATTTTCGACGAGTGCAGTTAAGTAATGGGGCGCAATTGTGGTTGCACCGACACGAACTCGATTGGTATCCGTTTCAAGTGAGCGGCGATTGGGCGGGGCAAGATCAAACCGTGCGACTCAATCGTTTGGTAAACTTGGTTGATGCCAACGATGCAGCATGGTCGCATTTTATGGAACACTTGCACGACGACGATTTTTCTAAGGGCCAAACCCTTCAAGCGTCGGCTGTAGAACTCATCAACTGGATCGAAGAAATCAAGAGTTCCGTCAAAGGTACCACTTGGGAGCTCGACATTATAGTTTGTGCTTTTTCCGATTTGCAAACACGTTTAAAGAAGTTTAGTGCGGGTTGAAATTTGGCATTCAAATGTAACCGCAGTTCTTGTTTTGTTTGAGTTATTAGATTTCCAGTCCAAATCTGACTTGAAGCAAATAAAATATTCTGCTGAATGGCTGCTTTTTATTGTTTTCTTTGATTTGAAGAGCGTATTCATTTAACAACTCACTTGACTCTGTCGACTGAATATTACTGAGTCGATGGTTTAAATTGACTTTCGATAGAATTGGTAAATTAACTCCGATCCAATCGCAACCGATAAACGCCTGGTCAAAATTCCATTGGTTTCCGATAAACACTGTGCCCACCAATGCGTGCATTTGCATGTCGAGATCAAGAGTCTCTGTGCTTTTTGGAAGGCTAATATTGTATTTTAAACCAGTTCGAACATATCCCAGTCCCAGTCTGCCCGAAAAAGTTCCTTGCAAGGGTCTGACCCTTACATGAGAATCTAAAATAAATTCGCTTGTTTCAAATTTATTGATGTCGAAATTGACTGACTGATATTTAGAAAGTGACAATGATTTGCTAGAAGATCGGTCATAAAACGCATGAATTCCGAAGTCAAAATATGAGCTATAGTGATAATAGGATCCAAGTCCAAAAATGAGTCCGCCAGTAAAAACATCGCTTATAATTGGGTAAAATGCTATTTTACCATCTCTATTAACTTTGGCTCCCTCTTCCAATTCTTTGTCTGAAGAATTATTTTTTGATTTATTTTCCACTTGCGTACTTGCATTTATAACTGGTTCTTTTGCGAAACAATTCATTTGATACAAAAGTAAAAAAGAACAGAAGAGTATTTTTAGCAAGTTTTTTTCCTTTTCATTAATAAAATTAAAGGGATCTATTTTAATGGGAGTTCTTGCAGCGTTTCAGATATTGTAATGCCATTTGGTAGTGTAATTTCTATTTTATTGGAATTAAATGGGTCGGGCAAAATAACTTTATTGGCATCCACTTCTCCATTTTTAGAACACATTGAAAGGTGAACTGATGGAGTTGAATCTCTATGGGACCCTGAATAATAAAAGCGAGCAAGACTGTCACTTTGCTCATTTATAGAAATATCACATGTGGAAAAGTAATTTTCCTTATTTAAGGAAAAGTGAATTTGAATAAAAAGTGTAACTGTGTTCATATTTAGTTTATAGTCTTCAGAATTGAAACCATAGCCAGAGATTGTAAAAACTCCTATTTTAGATGTTGCAAAATCGGGCGTTCCTAAGGTTTGTATATTTGTTGGAAGCTCCCTTTGGCTATTTTGCGGTTCACAAAAAGCAAAAGTACCTTTTCGAGAGTCAATTTTTTGAGAAATTTCTGTCGAATTGCTCCACCAAAATGGCGTAATCATGACGGAATTTAGTGCGAATTTATCGCAAATTACTTCCGAAGCTTTTTCGATATTTATTGAATGAGAAAAATCATATTTAATGGGCCGAAGTTCATTAGAAGTAACGCTTTTAGATGTATTTATCGCAACTCTTGTCCTCCCATTTAAAAGTTTTTTCTTTATCTCCCCTGTTGGGTATACTAGTTCGGAGCGTGAATCTCTTGGGCCTTCATTTCCTTCCGGATCAGAACAACCTGCAATAAACGTTAAATTGCACAAAATCACGCTGACACTTGCAAATTTATTCATATGAGTTCTCCAAGAGTTATCACTGGGATTAGTATCGGAATTATTTACTCATTCTTGATTCAATGGCACTAGGTTAGTGCCAACCTTTTGACAACACAAGAGAAATAGGACACCTTGCTGGGAAATACTACTAACCAAACAAGGGCCTATTTCATGCAA
>JAYTOT010000249.1:0-8221 GCA_043747645.1 Pseudomonadota bacterium
CATGAATTCCTGCGATTTTCATGGCTTCGTATTTTTCAGCAGCTGTGCCTTGGCCGCCGCTGATAATTGCTCCGGCATGGCCCATGCGCTTGCCTTTAGGTGCAGTTTGACCTGCAATAAAGCCAGCTACGGGTTTTTTCATATTCTTTTTGATCCATTCAGCGGCTTGAATTTCTGCAGTACCGCCAATTTCACCAATCAAAATTATGCCGTCGGTGTCGTTGTCGGCATTGAACATTTCGAGCACATCAATAAATGATGTTCCGTGAATGGGGTCGCCGCCAATACCTACGCACGAAGACTGGCCAATGCCTAATGCTGTAAGTTGCCCAACAGCTTCGTAGGTAAGTGTTCCAGATTTAGAAACGATTCCAATGCGGCCTGGCAAATGGATATGCCCTGGCATAATTCCAATTTTACAAGCTCCAGGTGTAATAACGCCGGGGCAATTGGGGCCAACAAGTCTTGTTTTACCGCGACATTGGCTCAAGGCTTTTTTGACTTTAAGCATGTCGAGAACAGGAATTCCTTCTGTGATACAAACTGCCAGTTCTATTTCAGCATCAATAGCTTCAAGAATAGCATCTGCTGCAAGAGGAGGTGGAACAAAAATCATGGTCGCGTTCGCGCCTGTTTTTGCCCGTGCTTCGTGCACAGAATTAAAAATGGGCCTATCGAGAGCGAACTGGCCGCCCTTTCCTGGCACAACGCCGCCAACTAAAACAGTGCCGTATTCGGCGCATTTTTCGGAGTGGAATTGCCCGGCGTTACCGGTGATGCCCTGACAAATTAGCTTGGTGTTTTTTCCGACCAGAATACTCATTTTGCATCACCTTCTTATTTCTTAACCGCTTTAACAATTTTAGTTGCGCCGTCGCTCATGCTGTTGGCGGTTTGAATATTCAATCCTGAATCATTCAAAATCTTTTTGCCTAAATCTACGTTTGTACCTTCAAGTCGCACAACAAGTGGAACCTTGAGGCCAAGCTCTTTGGCTGCTGCAACTACGCCATTGGCAATAACGTCGCACTTCATAATTCCGCCAAAAATATTCACAAAAATGCCTTTTACAGTGTCATCTCGTAAAATAATGCGGAATGCTTGAGTAACGGTTTCTTGAGTTGCACCGCCCCCTACGTCCAAAAAGTTAGCAGGCTCTCCGCCCGATTGCTTAATGATATCCATGGTGCCCATGGCTAAGCCAGCGCCATTTACCAAGCAACCAATGTTTCCTTCAAGTGAAACATAGCTGAGGCCAGATTTGGATGCTTCGAGTTCTCGTATGTCTTCTTCTTCGTAATCACGCATATCGAGCACATCCGGGTGCCTAAATAAAGCGTTTCCGTCGAACGACATTTTGCAGTCAAGGATTTGCATTTGACCTTCGGTGGTCACAGCCAGCGGATTGATTTCAATCATTTCGCAGTCTTTTTGAACAAATGCATTGAACAAACCTCGAAGAGTTTTGTCGAATTGCTTTGCCAAATCGCCCGATAAACCCAAGCCGTAAGTTAATTTACGAACCGTATGGGGCATGAGGCCGATGGTAGGGTCGATATCGGCAGTCACTATTTTTTCGGGGTGTTTTTCGGCGACTTCTTCAATGTCCATGCCGCCTTCCGTAGAGGCCATAACGCCAATACAAGCAGTTTCGCGGTTGACAACGAGGCTTAAATAGTATTCTTTTGCAATATTAGAGCCTTCAGCAACAAGTATTTTATTTACTTTTTTGCCTTGAGGCCCAGTCTGGGGAGTGATTAACTGCATTCCCAGAATTTTTTGTGCGTGTGCAAAAGCTTCTTCGGGTGTTTTTGCAAGCTTTACACCACCGCCTTTTCCGCGGCCTCCAGCGTGAATTTGCGCCTTAACAACGCATAATTTGCCAAAACTGCGTGCAGCCCATTCCGCTTCGGTGGGGGAATAGCACAATTTTCCTCGCGGAATATTGAGGCCAAAATGGCTTAAAATTTCCTTAGCCTGATACTCATGTACGTTCATAGACGACTCCTCAATTCGAGGTCTGATAATTTTGAAATCACAAATCTGATTTTTAAAATCAGGGCACTCTAGCTTGTGAAACCCAGAAAAACAAACAGGTGCAGCTCCTAAAAAGAGCTGCACCTTGTTAAAGCGTTCACGGATGACTTTACATCACATCATGCCAGGATAGCCGCCTTGGCCGCCTGCGGATTGTCCAGATTTATCATCTTTTGGACGTTCAGCAATCATGCATTCCGTTGTCAAAAGAAGTGAGGCAACAGACGCAGCATTTTGAAGTGCAGAGCGTGTTACTTTAGTAGGGTCGATAATGCCGGCAGCAACGAGGTCTTCGTATTTTTCATCTTTAGCGTTGAAGCCAAAAGTAGAAGAAGTATTTTCGCGTACTTTTTGCAATACAACTGAAGGTTCGTGGCCTGCATTTGATACGATTTGGCGCAATGGTTCTTCGGAAGCGCGAATGATGATATCAACACCAAATTGCTCTTCTTTATTCACTGTTCCGCGCAATGCTTGAAGCACTTTTTGCGTGCGAATGAGAGCTACGCCGCCCCCAGGAACGATGCCTTCTTCAACAGCAGCGCGAGTTGCATTTAATGCATCTTCAACGCGAGCTTTCTTTTCTTTCATTTCTGTTTCAGTAGCTGCGCCAACGCGAACAATAGCAACACCGCCAGCTAATTTAGCCAAACGTTCTTGCAATTTTTCTTTATCGTAGTCGCTTGTTGTGTCGTCTTTTTGACGAGAGATTTGCTTGATGCGAGCTTCGATGTCGGCTTTTTTGCCTTGGCCATCGATAATTGTTGTGTTGTCTTTGTCTATGCGCACGCGCTTGGCAACGCCCAAGTTTTCGAGAGTCGTGTTTTCGAGCTTCATGCCCAATTCTTCTGAAATGACTTGGCCGCCAGTGAGCACAGCAATGTCTTCGAGCATTGCTTTACGACGATCGCCAAAGCCAGGTGCCTTCACGGCAACAAGCTTGAGATTTCCGCGTAAGCGGTTCAGAACGAGAGCTGCAAGAGCTTCGCCTTCGATGTCTTCTGCAATAATTAAGAGAGGGCGGCTTGTGCGCACAACTTTTTCGAGTATTGGCACGAGATCTTTAAGGGAAGAAAGTTTTTTATCATACATAAGTACGTAAGCGTCTTCGTAGTTAACTTCCATGCGTTCAGCATCATTAACAAAATAGTTAGACAAATAACCACGATCAAATTGCATGCCTTCAACAACTTCAAGAGTTGTTTCCATGCCTTTTGCATCTTCAACTTGAATAACGCCTTCTTTGCCTACGCGCTCCATTGCGTCAGCAATAATATTGCCAATTGCGCTGTCGGAGTTTGCAGAAATTGTTCCAACTTGAGCAATTTCGTTGCGGCTAGAAGTTTTTTTAGAAATATTTTTAAGTTCAGCAGTTACTGCAACTACAGCCTTATCGATGCCTCTTTTGAGGTCCATAGGGTTATGGCCCGCAGCAACAAGTCGCATACCTTCGCGGTAAATAGCTTGAGCCAAAACTGTGGCAGTTGTAGTGCCGTCGCCTGCAACGTCCGAAGTTTTTGAAGCAACTTCTTTAACCATCTGCGCGCCCATGTTCTCGAATTTGTCTTCGAGTTCAATTTCTTTTGCAACGGTAACGCCGTCTTTGGTTACTGTAGGTGAACCAAAAGATTTGTCGATTGCAACGTTGCGACCGCGAGGTCCCATTGTAATTTTAACAGCGTCGGCAAGAATGTTGACGCCATTGAGAATTTTTTTACGAGAGTCTTCGCCGAAATTAATCATTTTAGCTGACATATTTAAAACTCCTGAGAAATAAAAAAAGAATAATTATTTTTTTAGCCGAGAATTCCGAGAACGTCTTCTTCGCGTAAAATGAGGTGTTCTTCACCATCAAGTTTTACTTCAGAACCGCTGTATTTGCTGAACAATACACGGTCGCCAACTTTAACTTCAAGTGAGCGCACTTTGCCATCGGGAAGTACTTTGCCAGAACCTACGGCCAGAACTGCGCCTTCCATAGGTTTTTCTTTTGCGTTGTCGGGAATTAAAATGCCGCCTGCTGTTTTTGTTTCTTCAGCAATACGCTTAACAATAAGACGGTCGGCCAATGGACGAAGCTTCATGAAAACCTCCTACAGGGGAAATCACATATGAAAAAAAAGCGTGCGCAGATTCTTAAAATGGAATTGCGCTATCGCAAATGATGCATGACGGAAATTAAACGGGTCTAGAGGAGTGTCAAGGGACAGGTTAGTTTTCTTCGTCTGATATACCGAGGCGATCGATTGAGAACGACCCTTGATTCGATTTTTTGACGGCATAATAAATATTGCGAGATTGAACAATTGCTGTGAGTTCTGCTTGGTTGGCATGAGCTTCATAAGCTAAAACCACATTAGCGCCGGCAACAGCATTTTTGTACTCGACGAGGCGCGCATCGTTTGGTTCTACGGCGCGGCCAAGGCGGTTCATTTGGCGGAAGGCTTGAGAGAGTTGGCATTGCCAAACATCGTTGTCTCGCAGGCCTACAACTGAAAGTTGTTTGTTTCTTGCGCCATTTTGAGTGGGATAAAATGCATAAACCGGATTCACAGGAAGACTATTCGCTTCTGATAGGTCTTTTAAACGATCCTTTTGCGCAACTTCAACATTTCTGTTGGTAGAGATGACTACAAAATTAGACCCTGAAAGTGTTGTTCGACTCGCGACAGATTCTACTTGTGCCAAAGCAGGCAAACAAAATAGCTGGCAAGCTCCAGCTCCAATTATTTTGAGTCTGCGAGAAAACGGTGAAGTGGACGGTCCCATTGAGGGCATTCCAGTGGTGCTAAATTTACGTTTTGGCACATTACCAATTCGGGATTCAGAACACCAGGTGACACATGAAATCTCGGTAAAAAGATCTCGCCTCCGCGAAGAGTGCAATTCTGATCAATAGCCGATAATTGAGGCGCACGCAAATGGACTTTCAGCTTTTACAAAAAGCCCCAGATTCTGTATTTTCTGCTTTAGATTCAGGAAGATGGCGCACAGATAGGCCACAAACTCTCAAGAAATTCATGACAAATTCAAAATCGTCGTTGCGGTATTCGCGACGATACACAACTGTTTTGACGCCCGCAGTGATAATTGCTTTTGCGCAATCGCGGCAAGGGCTCCAGGTCACATAAAGTGTAGAATTTCTGAGATCTTGCCGTGACGATGCTATGGCATTCATTTCGGCGTGCACCATAAAAGGATATTTATCGGGGCGAAGATTGGGGAGCGATGAGTCGTCGCACCCTGGCGGAAAACCATTGTAACCAGTGGCTAATATTCTGCGCGATTCGTCGGTTATCACCACTCCCACATGGGTTTCACCATCGTGACTCCGCTTTGAAACAGAATCAGCAACTTCTAAAAAATAACTGTCCCAAGATGGCCTTGGAAGTGAAATTCTATTTAGATAATTAATATTTACTGCAGAAATATTTGCACGTGTCATAGAACAATATTCTCCTTGTATTCACCAAAGACTGATCGCAAGATATTACAAATTTCACCTATACTCGCATAGGCCCTCACGGCAACCAAAATTGACGGCATAAGGTTTTCTTTTGTTTGTGCAACGGCCTTTAAATGCGACAGTGCCTTTTCTACCGCTTGGTTATCGCGACTTGCTTTAAGAGTCTTGAGCCGTTGAATTTGGGCTTGACCCACAGCATTGCCGACTCTCAAAAGGTCTGATTGTAGCGGTTCTTCAGAAGTAAATTTGTTCACGCCAACAATAATTCGAGAATTATTTTCAATAGATTTTTGGTAATTATATGCAGAATTTTGAATGCAAGACTGAGGAAATCCTTGTTCAATTGCCGAAACTGCGCCACCCATTGCGTCGATTTTTTCGATAATTGCTCGTGCTTCAGCTTCAATGCGGTCGGTTTGGGCTTCAATATAGTAACTGCCCGCCAGGGGGTCTGCAGTTTCGGCAACGCCACTTTCGAACGCAATAATTTGTTGCGTGCGCAAAGCAAGACGTGCCGATGCCTCTGTGGGGAGGGCAAGGGCTTCATCCTTACTGTTAGTGTGAAGGCTTTGCGTACCGCCCATGACGGCTGCCAACGCTTGAATGGTCACGCGTGCCACATTGTTGTCGGGTTGCTGTGCAGTAAGGGTAGAGCCTGCTGTTTGCGTGTGAAAACGAAGCATCCAGCTTTTAGGGTTTTTGGCTCTAAACCGATCGCGCATTATTTGTGCCCACAAGCGACGTGCGGCACGGAATTTTGAAACTTCTTCTAATAAGTCGGTAAATGCATTAAAAAAGAAGCTTAAACGCGGTCCGAATTCATCGATATTGAGACCAGCTGCAAGGGCTGCATCTACGTAAGCAATGCCGTCGGCAAGTGTAAAACCTACTTCTTCGGAGGCAGTGCTTCCCGCTTCTCTGATGTGGTACCCGCTAATTGAAATAGTATTCCATTGAGGAACATGTGTCTGGCAGTATTCAAATATGTCTGTGATAATTCTCATGGAAGGCCGAGGTGGAAAAATATAGGTGCCTCGGGCTATGTATTCCTTAAGGATGTCGTTTTGTATTGTGCCCCTAAGTTTCTCGCTGCTCACACCTTGTTTTTCGGCAACAACAATATAAAATGCCAAAAGCACGCTGGCAGAAGCATTAATGGTCATAGAAGTAGATATTTTGTCTAGCGGAATGTCTTGCAATAAGACTTCCATATCGGCCAAGGTATCGATTGCGACGCCTACTTTTCCCACTTCACCAGTGGCTTGAGAACTATCGGAGTCGTATCCAATTTGAGTGGGCAAATCGAATGCAACACTAAGGCCCGTTTGACCTTGAGCTAAGAGATATTTGTAGCGTTCATTTGATTCTGCTGCAGTGGCGAATCCGGCATATTGCCGCATGGTCCACAATTGACTGCGGTACATGCTCGCATGCACGCCACGCGTGAAAGGGTATTGTCCCGGAAGCCCGAGAGTGTCTGATAACGGTGCTTTTGAAAGGCTATTTTCGTCGTATAAGGCCTCAATAGGCGAGTCTGAAGCTGTAACAAATTGCGCCGATCTTTTTTTGGATTGTGCCAATTCCTGTTCGTATTGCTTCTTTGACATTGAGTATTCCTTGTTAATTTTTTGTCGAATTTCGAGCGATTCTTCCAGGGAATTCAACCCAAAAATTTTCGTTAATTATTTTTTCAAATAATGGCTGCCATTCTGGAAACGAAAGTTTATCGGGAGAATTTGCCGACTCGTCGCGAATTTCGCGTGCCCATATTACTTTTCCTGAATTTGTATCTACTAAAACTGCTGCGATTTCGGCTTCTATTTTATATTGAGCGTGTGAAAGTTTTTTATCGAGATGTGTGACGGCAATTAAAAGAGCAGAATCAGCATTTAAAACTCTGGCTGAAAGCGCATTTAAATTTTCTGTCCAAGGTTTGTCTCCAGCAACACATAATCCGTAGTAGTCGATAAAATTTTTGCGGCCTAAACAATTTTTACTCAATGAATTTCGTATTGTGGGGTCTGTTGAAATTAATTTTGCCGAAGTAGATTTTAATATGGAGTCGAGCGTTGTATAAATAGGCTTTGGATCTGCTGCTAAAGTAGCGCGCACCGACGAAAAACTCACGCCATTAACGCTGGGTTGATTTTTAAATGCCTTCAGAACTTCGGTTTCGACAATTTTTAAAATTTGCCCCAATTCAAGCGCAGCGGCATCGACGGATGCTGCGTGGCCTGGGTCGGGGAGCACAAAGGGAGGAACGGCCAAAACGCGTGACGGATTGATGGCTTTGAATTCCGTTTGCAATCCGTATGGAATGCGTGGTTGAGACACGCATCCAAAGCTAACCAATAAGGCAGCCACGATAAGGAATCGATTTTTTGACATTTCAGCAGGTGCTCCAACAACTCAAAATTCACTCAGGCACCATAGACTCTATGAGAAGTCTTTGAGGCGAACTGTCCACATTTTAGCCATTTGAAAGCAGGTTGTCATGTTTCTGTACGCATTTGCTCTGCAAGTGTTTTCTGTGGCCGATGTTGTGGAGCGTGTCATTGATGGAGTTGTTAATGTGCGCACAAGGGATCTCGCAGTTTCTGCAGGAATTTCCAATGACCCCGTGGCTCGTAAACTTTACTCAGCGGACAGGTTTTTCGAACAATTTTTATTTCCTGGCGCAGGAATCGATGCAAAGGCGCCGCGATCATCGGGGTCTGG
>JAYTOT010000250.1:0-5482 GCA_043747645.1 Pseudomonadota bacterium
AAACTTTGTAATCACGAACATCGCGCAAACCGCAAAGAATAATACTTTGAGGAAAATTCTTGGGGCGGTAAGAAAACCCGTCGCGCAATTGATGCAAAATGCTCAGGAGAGAATCGTCAACGAGAGCGTCAATTTCATCGAAAATCAGCACAATGGGTCGTTTAGATTCCGAAGCCCAAAGGGTAAGCGCCGCTTTAATGCGACTCACTTCTGGCAATTCAGTAAAATCAGGACACTGGAGTTGAGGCGGGAGATCGTTTTTTGATGCAAATTTGATAGACTCTAAAAGAGTTTGTTCTACGTTTTTAATATCCGACCCATAAGCTTGCCCCGTTTCGCAGGAAAATCGGAGTGCACTGTACTGGCCTTCTTGCGTGAGCTTTTTCGCGAGTGCCTGCAGTGTAGTTGTTTTGCCGCTCTGCCTGGGTGCGCGTAGCACAAAGTAGAGTTCGTTATCGATGAGTTCTTGCACTTCTGAAAGTCGGCTCAAGGGGTCTATCATATAATGCTTGAGTGGGTCGCAAGGCCCAGTGGTATTAAAAAACTTTTTCATTAAATTCTCCCTATTTTCGCACCTTTTAATACCATCTGCGACTCTACGTTATAACGCATTTGCAATTCTGCAACAATATGAATTTGCGAGCGCACGTGTCAGTTGCAAAACAACTCTGGTGAAAGTCGAAAAATTTGAGGCGAAAAATTTAAGGATTTTAAAAAAAGACGAGCTGTTAAATGATTTGCTAGAATTTTCGGGGTTTCCTGAGCCTTATACTAAAGCGGAAAAAAGATTCTCAAATAGATGGCGATTGCAATACGGGCAACTGCTTATCAACGAAGATTTACGAAATTTGGAGTCGGTGAGAGATATTGCAAAAGTTGAACTTTTGTACGACAAGCTGAGCTCATGCGTGGGTTCTGTGCTGTCAATAAATTCTCTTCGTGAAGATCTCGAAGTGTCTTTCGATAGTGTAAAACATTGGATTGAAATTTTTGAGAAATTATTTGCTACTTTTCGCGTTTCTCCTTATGTCCCGCCCAAGGTAAAAGCTGTCAAAAAAGAACAAAAACTCTATTTTTGGGATTCGGCACGCCCGGAGGGAAGTGCTGCAAAAATGGAAAATTTAGTAGCAGCGCATTTACTAAGGCTCTGCCATTGGATGGAAGATGTGGAAGGGGTACCAACAGAACTACGATATTTTAGAACACCCTACGGCCACGAGGTAGATTTTGTCGTGCTCAAAAATAAAAAACCGTGGATGGCTGTGGAGGTCAAAGCAAGCGACGATGCTTTGGACCCAAACCTGAAATATTTTTTAGAAAGAGTCGAAGTACCACATGCCTATCAGGTGCATTTTAAGGGAACAAAAGATTTCTTCATACCCAATATCGGAAAACATGGTGTGCGGTGCTTACCGGCCAGTCGATTTTTAGCGAATCTTGCATAATCTTACGGTTTAGAAAATTTTGGACTCGCTGTTCTAGCCATGTGTAGCCGGGATTTGCACCCGCTGGTTTGTTTGCCATTTGCTTCACACACTCATCATTCCAAATTTCTTTAACTTTCATCATGATGGTGATTCAAGGTTTATTGATATATGCCGATATATGATATAGTCACCAACTCAAGGGCCTTTGAGTATTTTTGGTTGACAAGGGGACAAAATGGAGGTGGTTTATCCCTCAACTCTAAAAAAGTGGTCTGAAAAGCACAAAAGTAACTCAAATGTGGAGACGGCACTTTCCGCATGGCTTTGTTATATGACTTCGGTTCAATTTTCGAACCCGAATGAATTGAGGCAAGGAAAATTTTCACCCGATGTGGTGAGTATTAAAGATTGCGCAGCGGTTCCAAATCACCTTTTGCGAGTGGTTTGGAATATTTGTGGAAATGAATTTCGACTTATTGCTCATGTTGGACTGAAAGGAAAAGAAGTCTTTCTCAAAGGATTTTACACACATACTGAATATGATGAAATAGATTTAACGAGTCACAAATATGATTGATGGAGGTCTGTTTTGAAACTAACAAAGGAAAATATTTTTCCGATTTTCAGCAGTGACGATTGCGATAAAGCAGTTTGTTTACTGGAACAGGTTTCTGATATCGACCGAGAAGACCATGACTGTGAAGACGTTTTTAACATCATAAAAATTCTAATTGCGAACTGGGATAGCTCTCAGTCGCAATTGACTCGCCCTGCTGCAAGTGAGATTTTGAAAACCTTTATGGAATCAGAGAATGTCACTCAGGAAAGACTCGCAGCAGCAACAGGAATTCGTCAACCCAATATTTCTCGTTGTCTGTCTGGACGATATAAAATATCGTTAAAAAACGCCGATAAATTTGCAACATTTTTTAATGTAGATCGAAAATTATTTCTAAGCATTACAGTACCTAATTTAAATAAAAACCCGGATGTCGTTAAAAGGAATTTTATAATAAATGAACACGAGAGAAATTTTTCAACTGTATATTTTAGTTCCAACAACATACATACTCCATATTCAATTCAATCTGGCAATGTAATAAATATTTCCGACCAAAAAAGGAGAGCTTGAGTGAAAATAGAATACATTCTTCCCTCAAGAGTAGCAATAATAGACGAATTAAGAAAGTCAGTCAGCCTAATAGATCTGCTTGAAGAGATATCTATTCAGGTGAAGTCAGGTCAATCACTTCTCAATTTTGATGTTCCTTCTGACGTAATTGTTAGCGTCGTTCGAGAGTCAGAAATTGGAAATATTCAATCTTCGCTTCGATTGGAATTGATTGATCCAACAGGCGATATTAACATTTTAATGTTAGACGCTAAATTTCAAATGCATACGATGCATATGCGAACACGAATCAGATTTGACCAGATAATATTACCCTTTAACAAACCAGGACGATATTTTTTGCGGGCAAAAATATCTAAAAATGAAAAAACTTCGGACTACGCCATAGACTTTAGCCACGAGAATTACTATTGAGATAATATCTTCTCATTAAAAAAGTCTTTTTGAACCACTATTTTATTGATCGCAGAAGATATTGCTGTATCTCCGAGACAAATATGAACATATTGATTTTCAACGTCCTTAGATTTCTCAGAATAGTAACCGTTATCTTCTTTGAGTAAACCAAGAGTAAAAAGGCATGCAACAGGGTTCGATTTCAATATTGTCATTAATTCGGAAGCCAGAAAAGTAATTAAATCCGAATCTAGGTCAATATTAAAATTAATTTCGTCTTTAAAATATCTTCCTACCGCGCTGTCATAAATTTGGTCTGCCGCTGTTTTAGCACTAGAAAATTTTTCCAGATTCCCCTTAAGTACCAACAATGTTGATTTTAAACCTGTAACCATTAAATTAATTTTTTCGAGTCCTGGACTCATGCTCATGCGGTAATTTTCGATTTTTTCAAATATTTCTTCAATCAAGTAATAATATTCAACTACTAAATTCTGCAATTTAAGAAGGCTAACATTTGAATTGTATAATTTAAACAAATCAAACCACGATGCTGCAGATTTTCGGCAAATCTGCACTAATACTGGAGCCGCCTTTATTACCATTTTTTCAACTGCCTGATTAATTTCATCAGCTGATAACAATCTACCCGAATATGCATCTTTTAAGACGCTCATAAAATCGCAGCCAATATTGTTTAAAATATTAAGGCATTCTTTGTCGATTGGCCAATTTTTACGCGTTACAAACGTCGAATCAAAATTAAAAATGTGCATTCTAGCCAATTTTGATTGGTCCGCAATTTCAAATTCAATTTTATGGATTAATTCTTCAAATTTTTCTGCGATTTTAGACACCCCATCGACACTCAAAAAATCCCACTGCAATTCATAAATCTTGGGTTGAACTGGTTTAAGCGTCGCAGCATACGCTTTGCGTCTACGCCTTGCTGTGCAAGCCTTGCAATCACAATAGTTATCTTCTTCTCCTTCATCGTCATCGCCGTCGTCTTCGTCGTCGTCGTCGTCGAATAAATACTTATTTTTTGCACTCCTAGACTCGCCGTCATCTTCGTCGTCTTCATCAAATTCATCATAATCTTCGTCAAATTCATAATCATCTTCGTCATAAAATTCCCCGTCAACTTCGGAGTAAAGCTCTGCATCAGTTACAAAGTCTTCTAATTTTTTTCCGGCATATATGTCTGAACTTATTTCTTGGGATAAACCAGCTACATTTTCTTGAGTCAGAGAGTCATTCAAGTCTACTGTACCCGGCCGAAACTTTGGTTTTTTGAGCGTTGGAAACAGATAACCATTTGCCTTACGTGGCCTATTATTCAATGCTGACTGGTGCAACATTCTCATACGTTCTTTGTCACTAGAATTTAACGAATTGCATGCGCTCATCAACTCCGCTGTCTGATTCAAACTGGGGGTGAGTAATTTTCGGAGTTGCCCCAATGGGCTCTCGGCCGCTTCAAATTTTGCGAAGGGCGCAGAAACAGTAAATTCAGACTTTATGGCTATTTGAATTAAACTATGATTCAAGTAAAAATGATGATTTTTTTGTGCTTCAAATATAAAATCTCTGGGACGCATATTTTCTGACTGACCAATATTGGCTTCATTTTTCAGGGCAAAGGCAATTGTTTGCAACAATTTAGAATCTTCGAAAAAATCAAATCCAAATGCGATTTTTGGCTCATTATTGTCCAATTCAAAAACAGATACTTTGTGTTCATTTTCCAACAATAACCCGGCAAACATATTTTGCAAAGTAGTGTCAGCACATTTGATTTGTAATTTATTCTGTTGCATTAATTTTTACCTCTCGACCCATATATATTTCCGGGGTCTACCAATTGTTCGAATCCTTCTGGGGTAGCTACTGACTCAGCCAAGGCATTTACTGCTCCCTGGCCTAATATATCGTCTGCTAAAGAACGCTTTGAATTAATAATTTCATCGAGACTTTCTTCGATAGTATTCTGCGCAGTGAGTGTAACAACTGTGACAGTATCAGCCTGACCCATGCGGTGGGCACGATCCGTTGCCTGATCTTCAACAGCCGGATTCCACCACCGATCGAGATGAACCACTGCCGAAGCACTCGTTAAATTAAGCCCCACGCCGCCGGCTTTCAGAGATAAGATAAGTATGGGGCAAGCACTCGTTGGTTTCAATTTATGCGCGGCACATTTTGATCTGAAATCAGCGATTACCTTGTCGCGTTCCAACATCGTAAGTGAACCATGAAAAACAGAAACGTTTTTCCATTGGGGTTCGCCGCTCAAATTCAGAGTTTTTTGAAGCAACGCAGCAGCAGACAAGAATTGTGTAAAAATCAAAATACCAGATTCCGTTTCTTTCATGGTATTTAAAATTTCAAACAATCGCGAAAACTTATCGCTTCTGTCTAAAATATCCTGAAACAAATCTTTTTTAACCAGTTTTTTTTGTTGAGACTTAATCAATTTAAGGCATTGAGTTCTTAATTCTTTGTCGATTTGAGCATATTCAGTTTC
>JAYTOT010000251.1:0-1205 GCA_043747645.1 Pseudomonadota bacterium
CAGCTCGCTGTTTTCAGGCTTGCTAAAGAGCAATTTAAAAACAACGTCATTTGTCGGGAGTTGAAAAGTTGTCATTTTATCGAATTCCTGAGGAACATAAGGGACAAAGGCCGCCATTTCAAAAGCTAGCAGGGATAGTAAAGAGCTGCAACAAAAGATTGCGGTGGAATTGGCATTACGCGGTCTTTTTTGTACTGATGCTCAATACTTGCCATGGTTCCGAAAAAGTGGACAGTTACATATTTCTCGCCAGCTCATACTCCAAACGGCTGAAGAAGCCAAGGGAATTGTGGCGCTTTATTCCATTATAAAACGATTTAGTTCAATTAAAACCGCAGTCTGAGCATCCTTTCTGGGCGCTGAGCTCAGTTTCTGTCGTGTTAAACGCGCTAAGACTTAAAAATCAGATTTTTTAATTTAGAGTTTTTTCAAAAATTCTGACATGGCATTGGTAACACGTGGGTTTAATGTGATTGAATTTTGCGTGCTAAACATATGGTCTAGTTCTGGAATCATAACAGATTCTGACAAATGATTTCCAGAAAATGCCGCACCAAGCGCTTCGAAATCTTCTAATGTTATTTGAGTATCGCGCCTGCCTTGCAGCAAAAGAGTGGGCACTAAAACGCCTTTTGCGCTTTCTGAGGCACGTTCGGAGATTTGAATCCATTCTGGCCAATACAACGAATGGACATTCATATAAGACTCCGATGGCTCAGCTTGATGCGCTCTCACTCGTGCAAAAAAGAGATTCCCCTGGCCTATGAGTTCATTGATTTTGTCTCTGGTTTGCTGCGGGATGAGCGGCAGAGAAAGCTGGGCTGTAAATTGCCTGATAATAGTTTTATCGATGGGGTATTTGCCCAGGCCTGCCAGTGCAATTAATGCTTTAGTTCTATCTAAGATAGTGTTTTTTGCTTCAGAATTAAATTTGCTTGCGTTTGATAATAATTCTGTTGCAAAATTAATTCCTTCGCTGTGGCCAATAATGATGAGCGGCAGCGCGGAAAATTCTTTGCGGTTTGCAACGTTTTCAACAACATTAATGACGTCTTGAATTGTGTTGGATGGAGTGTAAGTCATAGAATTATTGACTACCGCTTGCTCGCATTCTCGAATGGCGACTCTTTTGTCGAACCTAAAAGATGCTATTCCTTGTTGACCCAGTTTTAGCGCAATGTCGCTGAAAATTTTATGCCCCTGAG
>JAYTOT010000252.1:0-1014 GCA_043747645.1 Pseudomonadota bacterium
AAATATTTTATGGTTAAAAAATAACCCACAAACAATACCGTTTTTGTATAACGGCACTAACGTTAACAGCGAATTTAAATTTAAGACGGGCGCGAATAATCAAACGCCCATGCCAGCTTATTCAGGCGGGGCACAAAGTTTAAGTGGCGTGGCATATGTGGGATTTACTCAATACCGTGTTGACGAAAACACACCCGCTTTATCAATTGAAGTCGAGCGCTTCCCAAACCCCCTAGGGCTGCCAGCAAACAAAAATGTTTTTGAGGGTGACATAAATTTAATTACAGCCGTTTACGATGTTTTGACTAGCGATTGGGGTGGCCTAGGTATTGCACAGACTGAAATTGATCTGGCAAGTTTTGTGTCAACTGCAAATCTCTTGGCCAGTGAAGGCAATTTTTGTAGTGTTTATGAGGCCAACCCGTCGAATGCTTTGCGCATCATCACAGAATTGCAAGCACAAGGCCGATTTGTGATTTTTGACAATTCTTTCACCGGTAAAATATCCGCAAAAGCAATTCGCTCAACCAGTGACGCAAGCGGCTTGTTACGACTAAACGAAAATGACATAATCAAAATTCGTTCGAGCAATAATACTGCGCTAACAAAAACAATTTCAGCTGTAGAAGTCAATTTCACAAATCGGCAAAATGACTATACTGTTGATAGTTTAGGTGGTGATTACTCAACGGGCGAAAATTCTTCGCAAAAAATTACAAACGCCTACCCGTATTGCATGAATGCTGCGCTAGCGAGTAAACTTGCAAGCCGGGACTTAACTTTGCAGGCAATACCCCGCGCAAATATAACGGTCGAAACTACTCGCAAAGCTTATAAAACACAGATCGGTGATACTGTAATTGTTACGCATCCAAAATATGGAATTTTTTCATTTTTTGGAACTGTTGCAAAAAGTCGTAAACAACCGCTTAATTCAAATGTTATTGTTTTGGATTTGATAGATGTAAGAACGCAACAGCAAATTCCTGTAAAAATTCAACAATTCATAAACGA
>JAYTOT010000253.1:0-1430 GCA_043747645.1 Pseudomonadota bacterium
ACGGGCGTGGTCGCCGACATGTTTAGCCGCAAAATTTCAATTCTTATCGGTTTAGTGCTTATGGGATTTGGGTTTGCGCTTCAGGGAATATTTCCGAATTTCTGGGTCATCTTGTTGTCGCAACTCATTTGGGGCCTCGGTTTTACGTTTGGCAGCGGTGCCGACACTGCGTGGATTGCAGATGAAGTCGAAAATGAACCACTCGAAAAAGTGTTTATGCGTGGTACTCAATTTCGGTTTGTGGGTTCATTTGCGGGAATATTTTTGAGCGCTTTTTTGGCAAAAACATTTTCGTACAGTCTTCCCAATATTGTAGGAGGAATTTTATTTGTCTTATTGAGCTTATTTTTATTTTTCTTTATGCCTGAAAAGAATTTTAGACCGCAAGCCCGAGGCGACAGAAATAACATGGCTGTGGCATATGCCACATTTAAGTCAGGACTTGTGCAAGTTAAAGAGAGTTCTGTTCTTATTTTAATTGTTGCAATTTCTGCATTTGAAGGTTTGTACAGCGAAGGCCTCGATAGGCTCTGGACTTTTCACTTAGCAAAAGACATTGGATTTCCAAATTCGCAATTTGATGCCGTGACATGGCTCAGCGCTATGAGCGCCGTGACCATGTTGTTGAGTATTGGTGCTGTAGAAGTCGCGCAGCGAGTGCTTAAAAAATCGACCAAGAGTAAAATTGTTTGGTTACTTTTGGTACTAAATACTATTCAATTTTTAGCCATGATAAGCTTTTCTCTGTTAGGAAACTTCTATTTAGCCGTGGCGGCCTACTGTTGTTTGACTATGATGCGCAACACAATTCAGCCACTCATATCGTTTTGGAACAACGAAAATATTACAGATTCAACTGTAAGAGCAACGGTTCTATCAACTCAAAGTCAGGTGAATGCCCTGGGTCAAATGGCTGGTGGGCCGTTGGTGGGTATGATTGCCAAGCAGTTTTCTGTGACCGTCGCTTTACTCACATCTACGGCATTACTGGTACCAATCATGATAATTTTGGGAATGGTCGGAATGAAATCGGCACGGCGGTCGTTTAAAGTGTCTTGAGGTAAGTCACTAAAAATACTGTAATGTCTATGGAATCGATATTACAGATTCCTTATATCGATAAAATTGGTTTTTTTCGATATAAGGAAATCCGGCTGAATACAGGTATCATTAATTGCTGAGAATTTTTAAAAGCAGCTGGTTGAGGTACAAAGTTTGGGTTCCTACTTTTCTCAATTCCAGAAGTCCGATGTCGGCCAGAGTTTGCAAATATTTAGACGCGGTTTCGCGTTTCGTAATTCCAGCTTTTTCTAAATCTAGAATACGGCAACAGGGCTGCTGAAATAAAAGTTGCACCAGATCTAACGAGTAAATTTTAGGAGCCTTGGTGGCAATTTCCACTCGGAATTGTTCTAGGCCGATGCGGATAT
>JAYTOT010000254.1:0-21577 GCA_043747645.1 Pseudomonadota bacterium
CGATGCGGTAAATTTCTTTCACTTTTTCTAATTCCAGTTCACGTGACAGAGAAAAGGATTCATACCGCCCCTCCATTGTGAGCAATATTGTCTCAGCCAAACAAGCATAAACAGAGGGTTTTGGTAATCCTATATCAGCAGAAATATGAACAGCTCCAGGCAAGTCAATTTCGCCGCTTTCAATAATGAGCACGTCTGGTCGAGAGCGCGCTTCTTCTTTTGAAATGTCCAATGGCCGCGAACAATCACAAATCACTGCGCCAGGCTTCACTTTCATGATGTCTAATATGCGTCCACTGCGATTTGAAGTCGCAGTCACAATTAAGTCAGTATCCCACAATGTATCGTTTGGATTCGTCCGCACTGTTACCTTAACCCCAGGAGACACGCGCTCGATTTCTTCTTTAAGCTCCAAAAGTTTATCAGCCTGCGTAGCAACTAAAACTATTTGTTCAAAAGCCAACGCCAGAAGCATCGCCGACACGCGACCAATGCTCCCCGTCGCACCAATCACCATTGCCTTTGCTTTTATTTTGCTTCCGGTCTGCCATTGTGGGACCAATCCCATTCTTTCAACCATGACCCTTGCAGCCCATAGCGTTGATGAAGCAGAATAAGAATTTCCAGTGGTCACAGGAATGGGTGATTTACGTGCTACAGTTACGCCACTGTCACCCACAACTTTTGTGTATGCGCCTAAACCAATGAGCAGCGCACCACGCTTGTGTGCATCTTCGCAGGCACGCAAAAGCTGGTCGTAAACAGTATATTCGTCCATTTCAAGCATGGCACGCGGGGTGGCTGGTAGAACGTATAAGTCGCAAATAATCTCTTGCCCAGTGTTTGTACTGCATGCACCCGAGAGCTGACCATAACGAAACAATGGCACATGAGAAAACGTTTTTTCGGCAGCTTTTCTCACTTTTTGCGGCGCTGTGCGCAACCATTTAAATCCTGGCGCGTGCGACAGGTGACTTATTCCAAGTGGGTGAATCACAAAAGCACATCTGCGAATCAAACTGTGACTTGCTCTATTTTGCCTCGGAGTTATCTTGAGTTTTTCGATAAAATCTAGCGTAAATTGATCGAAAGGCATGGAGACACTTTTTTCGATGCGAATTAAATCGAGCATCGCCTTAAATGTTCCAATTGTCGGGTTCCACCCATTCAAAAAAGAACTCAAATTTGGAGTCCATTCTACTATGTGCGCGGCTCCGGCAGCCAATACTTTTTCACGCTGCAAAGTAGTGAGCTTGTCGACAATCAACAGCTTATTTTTAAGAAGTGAATAATTTTCAATTTGATCTATTATTCCACAGTAAGTCACAAAAACATCGGCTTTTGAAATCCATTTTTGCAGAAACTGTTTTCCAAAAGTCATCATTTGATTTGGATAAAACTCCCGGCTCACTACTTTAAGAGATTTAACAACTGGCCCTAAACTTGTTAAAAACAATCTTAATGCAGTGGGGCCTTTTAATAAAACAGGAACATGAGTGAGAAAAAGAGAATCTGCACTCCACAGTTCCGCATCATCCACTAACACGGAATCGGCGAATGGGGTTAAAGATGTGCAATGAAAAAGCATCTTTTTTCGCTTCAAAATATGTGGATTTTCTTTGAGAAAGCGACGCATTGCCCAATTTGCAAATAAACATTGCAAATCAATGCCGCTATAGAATAGCGAAATTTTAATTTCTTTGATCAAATCAATAGTAGGTTGATAATTTACCCGGCAGTCATCGAACGAGGCCATTTTACGTAGGCCTTCTGTAGTAATTGCGTCCACAACTCCATCGAGTTGTTTAATAAGTCTTTTTGCTTCGGGAAAATTCCAGCCAATTTTGTAAACGCTTATTTCGAATGTAAATCCGTCTAAAATTTGAGTTGTGACTTCCGTGTCTTTTGTTTCGACAAAATCCAGAACTGCAATTTTAAACGAGCGATTGGTTGTCATTATTTTTGCCCCACAAAAACCGTAAGAGCGGCTGGATGCACTTCGAAAATCAAATGCGGAGCCTCTACCAGCGCTTCACCATCGCCAAATACCATTATGGGCCTTTGGTCATGCGCTATTATTTCGAATTTTTTTGCTTGAAAACGGGCAATATCTGGCAAAGGAAGACCCAACTTTAATGCAGAAAACGATTTAATTAGATCTGGCAACCGATTTGCCTTGAATGCCACTACGTCTAAAAGTCCGTCGTTATTTTGTGCGTCTGGCGAAAGTAACAAGTCGCCACCTATTTTAGGCTGATTGCTGATAAACATGTTTCCGGTCTCAATTTCCGAGGTGTCATTGTCCGAGATAATACTATATTTTCTTGTTTCGTTACTGCCGGTCAATATTTGCTCCACGGCGGCCCAAGTGTAAAAATGCCCTCCCGCTAATTTCATTAATTTTTTGAAGCCAGGGTAGGTTTTTCGAACTTCATTTATATACCTTGTGAGTTTTGCCCCAATACCAATTCCACCACCTGTCACAAACGGAACACCATTCACAAAAATAAGATCGAGTTTCTGCGCCTTGTTTTGCATAATGCACGCGCGCATTTGCTTAAAATTTTTGGTAGTTCCAAGCTGACGCGCCAAATCATTGGCGGTGCCCGCAGGATAAATATAAATTGGAATTTTAAATTCTTTTAAAAACGGGAGGGTTTTATTAATGGTTCCATCACCTCCCGCAATCACAAGTGCTTCGCTTTTCATTGCTGTGACTTGCGCGAGTGCGTCGTCGAGGTCTCGCAAACTTCGCGTGAGAAAGAAATTACATAAAAAGTCTGGAAGGGTTGTTTTAGCACGCAAAACAATTTCATCCATTTGAACATTAGAAGCTGCACAGTTCATTAGAAATGAAATTGTTCTTGTACGAGCCATGAATTAAAGAGCCCTCTGATGTGTGGGCACTCATCGGTAAGTCATGGAGTCAACTTAAGCTATCTACTTTGTAGGAAAAATATGCAGTTAAGCGGTTTCTTTTGCAAATTGAAATTCGAATACAGGACCGGACTCTGTTTCTATCTTCCGAGCATGCGTTCTTTCCTTTACCCTTAATTTGTCGCCATAACGGTTCAAAACCTCCAACGCGTGTTCAACGACATCAGCGAGTGCCACATACAAATTGGCATTGCCTTTAATGAGTGTAATGCCAGAATAGCGACCGCTTGAAATATGAACTTTTACATTAAAAAAATCGGGCCCTGGTTGCGCCGGCGAATTTTCCATTTCAGCCGTTACAGAAATTTTGCACATCTTTAAATCAGGAAACTTTTCAACCACTGGCTCAAATCTTTCCAAGACGGCTGTTTTAATTAAGTCAGACTTTTCCAGATTTTTAAATTTAACATTAATCATAATCAAATCCTTTTCGAGTTGAATAAAACAAGTTACAGAAGCTGAAAATATAAATCAGACCCATTTGGCAACAGTACTGATACTTTAGAAATGCCTCCTCTCTTTTTACAAACATGACTCCAATGGTTACTTTACGGCGAGAAAAAATATTTCTAAAATAGATAAATATGTCATTTTGTATCGCAAAATTCTATATAGAAAAGAAGTCTTTCAATTTTGCGGCAATTGGGTTTGCGATGCGTCGTTGTGCCGACAACAAAAAGAGTTCTTCATTGACTCCCAAGAGCTCGCCTATTTCAAATAATTCTTTGCGTTCCACATGTTCGCTCACTGTGTGAGATGCGGCAGCAATAATTCCTAATTCATTTAGAGCCATCAATTTTTTGACAGAAATATCCTGGCTTTCAATGATGATATTGAATTCAATGCCGTTTAATTTAGCCCAGTGGTCTAAATCCTGGCGCAATTTACTATCATATGTGGGCACAATTAATGGCACACCAGAAATAGATTGCGGGAAATTTTTTCGTAAATTCATGAATTTCTCGGTGCCGTAAAACGACACACTATTTTTAGATAAAACTTTCGGGTAAATGCCTTTGTCGCTCAAACCTATGGGCAGGTAATTGGTCAACATTAAATCGAGCCGGTGCGCAAAGAGCTCTCTTAAAAGTTCGTCTGTTTTGCCTTCAGTTAAAGTGATCTGGCAAGGCGAAATTTTGAGGGCATGTTTTACCAGCTGCAAAACAATATGTTTTGGAACACTGTCTAGAGCGCCCAATTGTAAACTCGGCTTGTAGGGGTCGAGCCGATCGTGCAATACCTCAAACATTTCCGAGCCCAATTTAAATATATTTTTCGCATACTCTAGCGCCACTTTTCCTTGTTCTGTCAAAATTAATTTCTTATGCTGACGCATAAAGAGCTGCACGCCAATTGTGTCTTCAAACGACTTCAGTTGCGCCGAAAGAGTGGGCTGTCCTAGGCGCAACTTGATTGCAGCCTTAGAGACAGACCCTTCCTCGGCTATTGTCTTGAAATAAAGCAAATGATGGTAATTGATCCACTGAGCCATAAAATCCTCCTTAAAAATTCAGTATTGCATAAATCAATGCAAGACGACATATTTATCAATTTGAGGATTTGAGTTTTTTAGCCGATGTTACCGTTAATCAATTAGAAAGGGATTTATTCACCATGCTACTATTTCCATTTGAAAATTACTGGTCGCTTTACGTATTTTTTACTATTTTTGTGGCGACTGTACTAGCGCTCGACTTAGGAGTTTTTCACAAACGACCACACGAAGTGTCATTCAAAGAATCTGCAATTTGGACAGGTATTTGGATATCATTGGCCCTTGTCTTTAACTTTGCCTTTTATCAATATGCAAAATACAAATTTACTACAAATGAAGTCTATTTATCCATTCCAGGGTTCGATCCGCTTTTGCAAGCTAAAAACGTGGCCCTTGAATTCCTCACTGGCTATACCGTGGAAAAGACTCTAGCCATAGACAATATCTTTGTATTTGCCCTTGTATTTTCGTATTTTCAGGTGCCTAAAATCTACCAACATAGAATTCTCTTTTGGGGAATTATTGGCGCATTTATTTTCCGAGGAATTTTCATTTCTATTGGTTCTGTGCTGATGCAATACCACGAAGTGGTCATATTTTTTGGTGTTCTACTTATTTTCACAGGAATAAAAATTGTTTTTTCGACAGGAAAACAGCCCAGTCTTGAAAATAATTTCGCCATTCGCATGCTCAAAAAATTATTTAGAGTTCACCCCGAAATAGCAGGCAACAAATTTTTCATTCGCAAAAACGGCTTGATCTATGTCACTCCACTCTTTTTAGCGCTCATCTTTTTGGAGCTCAGCGATGTCATCTTTGCCATTGATTCTGTGCCAGCAATTTTTGCCATCACAAAAGAGCCATTCATTGTATTCACTTCAAACATTTTTGCGATTTTAGGCTTGCGCTCCATGTATTTTATGCTCGGCGGAGTTATGGATAAATTCATTTATATCAATTATGGCCTCGCGGCTATTCTGATTTTTGTGGGATTAAAAATGATTTGGCTTAACAATCTTTATGGTGGAAAATTCCCTATTTCATATTCGCTAGCGATTATCGCGGGCTTACTCGCTACGTGTATTGTTGCTTCGTTGATTAGGGAAAAATTGAAGAAAGAATGACTACTCCTCGCGCAAACACGCAGCGGGTTCCATGCGTCCGGCCCGTAGTGCTGGCAAAAAACCAAATCCGATCCCGCTCAAAAAGCTCACAACAACGCCAATAATCACTGCGCCAAAAACTGTCACAAGTTTAACGCCGCCCATTTTTGGCAGAAAAATCGAAGCTAAAAGCGACAATATATTATTAAATATAAAACCGATTCCAACCCCAAAAACACAAGCAATGAGACACAAAGTAACACTTTCAGTGAGAAATATTTTTCGAATGTGCTCGGGCTTTGCGCCAATGCTCTTTAAAATTCCCACTTCGCGAGTGCGTTCTGTGACGGTAACTAGCATAATATTCATAATTCCAATGCCGCCGACAAAAATACACAAGAAACCAATAAACCCAGTAACACCTTGAATGATGTTTATAAAACCCAAAATTTCGTCTAAGCCCTGCGAAGGTGTGTCGTTTCGAAATGCCAAGTCTGGAAATTTAATTTTTAAGAAGGCCACGATGTTTTTACCTACCCATTGAGCATCCACTCCTTCAGCAGGCTGAATAGAAAATCGCGTAATTTTAGTGTTACCCATATTGCGCAACATGGCAGAGGCTGGTGCATACAGCCAACGATTGACATCTTGCCCAAACATTTGAGAATCGCGTTTGAGAAACACACCAGAAATGGTGAACGACTGACTCAATTTGCAATTTTGCGTAAAAATGACTTCGCCAATTGGAAAATCTAAATTTTTGCGACCTGTGTAATTTTTCGCAAACAAATCGTCGACAATATCATGGCCTAAAACAATCAGCGCACGTTCGTTTGCAAAATCGAGCGCGTGAGGCAGCGAACCGATTTTCAAGGGTGCTTCAAGCTCTAAATAATGATCGTAATCGACCACTCCGCGTAAAGACGATTTAGTCTTTAAACTTTTACTCACGATGTCGCAGTCGTCGACTCCGATGTGCGGTCTTATTTTTCCGAACTTAGCAAACGCCACTGCGAGTGCCGGAAATTGCTGACGCAAATCGAAACCTTCCCAACCTCCATTCTTAAACTTGGTTTCATTCTGACTGTATTGAATGTATATTTTTTTGGCCGATTGGGTGTAAAAAGCAGAGGTAAAGGCATTATTAACGAGCTCGCTAAGTCCTGCAATAATTGTAATACTTGCGATTCCCATTAAAAGTCCAAGCATTGTTAAAAAACTGCGTAATTTGTAGCTCGATAAATTTTTGTAGCTCCGGTAAAATAAATTCATTTGGCTATGAATTGCGACCCTTAATTTACTTTGCTTGCTCAAAGTCACTTTTTGCGTGTCTGAATTAAGAATTGAATCTGATTTATGAACTTCTTGAACTGTGATCGGAACCACGCTATCGCTTACCACAGAGCCATCGCACACTTCGATAATACGATTGGTGTGTGCAGCCACAGACCTATCATGAGTGATAATAATTACAGTTTTTCCTTCGCTGTGCAGCTCGCGCAATATGTTCAGAACTTCGACCGATGTTTGTGAATCTAGAGCTCCCGTGGGCTCGTCGGCAAGTATCACATCAGGGTTCATAAAAAGAGCGCGGCAAATAGCAACGCGTTGTTTTTGGCCACCAGAGAGATTTGCTGGAAGGCTTTGTGCCTTGTCTTCCATTCCAAATCGCTTCAACAAATGCGTCGCTCGAAGTTTTAAATGAGTTTCGGAAACAATTGTAGAATCGAACGAAGACGGCAAATAAATATTCTCTTGCGCACTTAAGCGTGCCAAAAGTGCAAATTGCTGAAAAATGAAACCGATATTTTTATTTCTGAGCGTTGCACGTTCTGGCTCCGACAAATTGCAAACATCGGAATTTAAAATCTTCATTTGCCCAGAGGTAGGCGAGGCTAAGAGGCCCAATAAATTCATCAGTGTCGATTTTCCCGAGCCGCTTGCACCCACAATTGCTACAAATTCACCACTTTTAATGCTTAGGGTAATACCAGTCAATGCTTTAAAAGTTTGCTCAGAATCGCGGTATTCAAAATCTACATTTTCCAGTTCGAACGCTTTCATTTCTGAAAATCTCCAGACTGCAAAAATCCGAACCGACTCTGCAACCAAGCATCGCAAGAACTGGTCTGGATATCATTCTCAAGCGCATTGATTTCTTTTTGAATTCTAAAAACACTATTTTGACTCTCTATGTATTGTGCTAAATTCAATTCGCCAGCTTCAAAAAGACGTTTGTTTTGCCCATGCAGCTCGGAGCCCAGCTTAAGACTCTCTGCTGCGGCTTTTGATTTGAGCTGCAATAATTCCATTTTTACTTTATTTTTTTCGAGTGCCAATTGAGACTCGTTTTGCGTTGATTCCAGGGATACATCGGCCGCTTTTAAACGAGCCTGAGATGTTTCAAACTGTGACCAAGATGTAGGATTCCACAAAGATACAGAAAAACTTAAATTAGCCGATGGGTTCAGTGTCCAAACACTAGTATCGGCTTTAGTAGCACCTAAAAAACTCAAATTGTGTGCTTTAGACATACCTATTCCGGCAGAGAAATCGAGCCGGGGGCTCCAACGTTGGATGCGCGAATTATTTAAATTGAGTTCCGCAATGTATCGAGAATTTCGACCCAGCTTAAGCGCAACGGACTGAGCAATTAATTTCTCTTTTGCGTCTGCTTGAGAATAAAAATTGAGCCCAGTTCCGCAAATTTTCTTTAAATTCCCGTTTGCCTTTTCGACCTCAGAATCGCTCATGGCATGCGATTTTAAACCAAATTTAGCATTAAATTCTAACAGCGCATTTTGAAATTGCATTTGTTCGAGGTCTGCCGCTCGTTGGGCACGTTGTGTCTCGTTTTGAGTCTCAAGAGTTTCTTTGGCCCCCATAAAGCCACTCTTTTGTTTTCGTAAATTGGCAACGCTTAGCATTTTTACTTTTTCAAGCTCCAAAAATGTTTGTTTTAAAGAAGACTGTGAAGCAATTAATCCGTTTAATTCACGTGTAAATCCGAAAAGAAAATACCGCCTGGCATTTAAATTTTGCAACTCGCTATTCTCGACATTGATTTTGGCTATATTTTTACCTAACACATCGGAGCCGCCCGCATATAAATTTTGCGATAAATTAACGTTAACGCCTGAATTGAGAGCCGCTGAATCGTTTGTATTTACCCGTTCGCCATTTTTGTAAACTTGAGGTTTGCTCCAACCGGTATTGGCACCTGCATTAAGTGTAGGGTAAAATTTATCGCTGGCGACTTGTTCGGCTATAAGTAGTTCGGTTTTATCGTAACTTTGAACCTGGTAGCGAGAGAAATTTGCAAAAGCTTCGTCGAAAGTATTGCGCAACGGTGCAAATTCTGGAGGAATGAAATCGTTGCTCTGCGCTAACAAAGTACATTGGTATGCGACATTAAAAAAAAGTGACAGAGACAAAACAGAGTAATTTTTCATTATTAATAATTTTCCAAAAATGTTAGAATTCGAATTCATTGATAACTCACTCCTGACGCAATGCTTCTACTACATCCATAGCAGCAGCCTTTTTTGCTGGTAATAATCCGAAAAATATTCCAGCTAAAAAACTCATGCCTAGGGCAAATAAAACAGCACCCACGTTGAATAAAAAAGAATATACAACCAATTTTGGTATTAATTTCTCGCCAATAAAATAAGCTATGTTACTAATTGCCAAGCCAAATACGACGCCAATGATTCCTGCAAATAAACAGAGCACGCCGCTTTCAATTAAAAACATATTGCGTATGTGATGCCCCTGAGCCCCAAGAGCTTTGCGCAAGCCGATTTCGCGTATGCGTTCGGTCATATTCACAAGCATAATATTCATGACCCCAACCCCACCAGTGACGGCACAAATCCCGCCAATAACTACTGTGAGTGCACTGAGGCCAAGCAGCATCAAATTGAATTTTTCTACAAATTCTTGAATTGAGAAAATGCTCAAATTAAATCTGTCATTGGTTTGAAGTTTTATCAGTTTTACGACGTTTTCTGCAAGTGCTGGAGCTTGAATTCCTTCCTTGGGAGTTACCATCAATGTGGTTGCATATTTTGAGAGCCCATTTTTGGCAAGCATTTTTGCAGGCACGTATATTGAAGAATTTGGGCTGCTTTCAAACATGGCCAGCTCATTATTTTTTTGGAGCACTCCCACTATCTTCAAAGTTCCGCCGTAACCACATTTCGCAGCAGTTAGAATTTCACCAATAGGGTATTGTGGGTTACTTGTGCGCTCTTTTTCTAAGGAAGGAAAAAGTTCTTTGACAACTGAATCGCCCAATATTGCCAGTTTTGCAGAGTCACTTTCTAGAATTTCTGTGGGTGTGAAAAAGCGGCCCTTGGCCAACAGTAGCTTTGCTTCGGTTATTTTTTGGAAACTAGAAAACGAACTGAGCGTTTGACTTGAATTCGATTCACCCGATTTTATATGACAAGACAGTTGACTCCGAAATGCTTCGACAGTTCCTTTATTTTCGATTGCAGCATTTACGCTTTTTAGTTCAGTATTTTTGTTTATTCCGCGCCATATTTGATAACCTGATTTTGGGTCGGGATCATAATATACAATGGCACCATTGCCGCCTCGCGATTTGAATTTATTTTGAAATGTGTCGCGCATGGCACCAGACAAGGTCACCATTACGACCATACTCAAAATACCAATTGACAATCCCAAAAGCGTTAACAAACTGCGCATTAAATTTGCCGACATATTTTGCAAAGAAAGTCGCATTGCTTGCCAAAACAAATGAAACAATTGGGCAATACGATTGACTAAAGGCAGTTTATTTCCAACTGCAATGCTACTGCTGGAGTGGTTTTTAGAAAATGTTTCTTGCAGGACTTTAGAAACATCTGTAACTGAAAATTGTGAAACGTGATTCTCTGGAAATTCTATTTTGCCATCTTTAATGCGCACGATGCGACCCGCTTGCGCAGCAATATTTGAATCGTGGGTAATAACTATCACAGTGTGGCCCTGTGAATTTAATTCTTGCAAATGTTTCATTACCAAAGCTGCATTTTTGGAATCGAGCGCGCCAGTGGGTTCGTCGGCAAGAATAACCCTGGGTTTTAACAAGAGCGACCGGCACAGGGCCACTCGCTGTTTTTGCCCCCCGGACAGCGCAGTGGGAAGTTTTTCGAGTTGAGAGTCGAGGCCAAACTCAGTCAATAATTGAATGGCCCGAAGTTTAAGTTCGCGTAACGAAACACTGGCGGAATAATAAGCACCCAACATAACGTTATCTAATACGCTTAACTTAGGTAATAAATGAAACTGTTGAAAAATAAAACCGAGTTGCGCGTTTCTGAGTTGCGACAGTGTGTCGGCACTCAGACCCACGACGGAGTTGCCAAAAAAAGACAAAGCACCTTGCGTAGGTGGTGCCATCATGCCCAACAAATTGAGCAGTGTCGATTTGCCAGAGCCACTAGCACCTACAATGGCCACAAATTCGCCATGTTTAATTGTGAGATTTATGTCTTTAAGAGCCTCAAATTTAATGCCATTTTTCGCATAAGAATAGGACACGTTGTGGAGAACATATGCTTCGTTCTGTTCATGCATGGTATTCATTTCTGTTTTATTTTATCGATTTTTTAACGAGGTCGTCTTTGCTTTTGGCAGAATCGGATGCCTCATCTGCTAGAGTTCCCGCTGCTAATTTTTTCAAATCGAGCGCAGCGAAATCGAGCTCAAGAACCTCTTCGCCTTCTTTAAATGAAGGGTCGCTGACTTCTACAAAACGGTCCGTTACAAATCCGATTTTAATATTGCGAAATTTTCCAACGCCGGGTTTAGAATCTTTCGCAGGTGCGACTTCAACCACAGAGTGGCCATTGAGGGTTGCCACAGCATTTACAGGCAACGCCAACACATGTTTGCGCTCACCCACCACAAAATTAAGTGTGGCATTCATTTGCGCACGTACATTGGAATCGGGTTTTTGCAGCGAAACGTCGATAATAAAATAGGTGTACCCTGCAGCTGTGTCTTCGACTCCTTGTTGGCTAATGCGCGTAATATTTCCGGGGTAGGCGGTGTTTTTATAGGCGTCGAGACGCACCTCCACGGGCATATTTAAACTCACGGACGCTAAATCTGCTTCGAGCACGCGGGAACGGACAATCATTTTATCGGTTTCCGACAACGTCATAACTTCGCGCCCAGCACTGGACGTGGTCTCAATAGCTCCAAAAACACTTTCGCCCAGAAATTTACTGATAAAAGTAACAACGCCATCGCGAGGAGCTCGCACAAATATTTCGTTGTTGCGGCCGTCTTTTTTAAGAGCAACTGCGCCGTTTGCCTTAATTCCCAGAGTTTCTTCAAGCAAATTCAGGCGCTGACGCGCTGTTTGATAATCTAATTTTTTACGTTCCAAATCAGTTTTAGCTTTAAAATTGTCCACCTCCGCAAAAAGATCGAGCACTTTCTGGCGGCGTTCTTGAGCATCTTCCGCAGAATTGAGCTCTAATAATGTGCGTTTGACTTCGTTTTGTTGGGCTTCCAATTCGCGTTGCCCAGAGGAATCTTGCAGAACTGCAAATAAATTCTGCCCCGCTTTAACCATTTCGCCTTCTTTAACAAAGAGCTGTTTTAATTGACCCGACACAGGCGAATAAACCGCTGCAGAACTCAAGGGCAATATTTTGCCCGCGAGTGTGAGTTCTTTGCGCAAATCTTGAAACGAAACAGTCGTAATGCGTGCTTTGAGGGCTTCAACGCGCTTTTTTTCTGAGCTTTTATTTAAAAGAACAAAGATTCCTGCGAGTCCGGAAGCCAGTATAACTATCGCAATTCCTACTTTGACTAATTTTCTTTTCCAAAACATTTTTTTATCCATTACGCCTGGTGTTAACAAACTGAACCGAGAATTTTTTTATAAAAAATTATTGGAAGATTGTCTAGGGGTGAAATGTGCTATTTTGTGTGCCCGAGCTTCTTTAATAGACAGAAAATTGAAAAAAACCCACAATTATTCTCCCAATTCTTTAGCAAGATCTCGTTCCATATCCTTCATTGCGGTCATGTTTAAACTATGGTCAGCGGCATAATATCGCCCCTCCCAATTGAGAAATGATTGACCTTTATTACTTCTTTTTTCGTTCTCTTTTTCAAAATTCAGAACCAAATCAACAGGTGTGTTTATGTCAAAATTACCGTGATAAATGTTAAATTTAAACGTGGGCGACTTGAGACTCAAATTAGAGAGAACTTTTTGTGTGGTTATTGATGAAAATATTTCTTTAATATACCCGCATGGTACTTCAACCCCTCCCAATAAATATTTATTATCGCATGTTTCGATTGCCTTCCAAAATTTGGTTTTATCGATTAGTCCAGTCTTGAATTGTACTTCCAGACCGTCTTTAAAATTCATTGGAATTCCGCTTAAAAACAAAGACTTGAGAGACTTTAATAGAGTCGATTTTTTTGCTACCAACTCCGATGCAATGTCAATACTCACGCTCGCCCCTTCTGAATGCCCTCGTATAAAAATATTCTGACTCTTCAAAAGGTCCGATGCCCAAATCAACGATGCTTCGCCGCAATTCATAAGAACTTTAGGAGTAAGACTGCTGTAAATTTCAAAATCCATAATGGCGCCACGATCGAGGGAAATAGGGTCGGCCCTCAAACCCGGTTTTTCGAAAACAACAACCGCAATTTTTCCTTGGTCAACCAATGAATTTAATTCCGACCGGATTGCTTTTCTATTTGCATTTGAGTAAATGCCACTACCCCTCATTTGCAACACTAAATTTTTTGGAGTTGCGGTTTCTTCTTTAAAAAGAAATGCGGAGCACTCTGTTCCGTTTGCCGCTTTCACTTTCTGACCAATCATAACAATTGAAGCATATGAATTGCTCTGGAACAAAATCAGAAAAGCAAAAATTAAATTAAATGCTTTGCTTGAAGGTTTGAAATTTGAAATTCTAGCAGCGCATAATTTATTCATTGCAATGAGCTCCGAAAATATTTAGGCAGTTTCTAACGAAAATACAAAACGAAGTCAAAAATATTTAGGAAAATTAAGGTCCTAATTTCAGAGCATTGACGTCCTATTTTTAGGACGTTTTTTTTTTGCATCTATAGTGATGCGAGATAAAAACTTCAAAACCGCAATTTTGCAATCCGATTAGGCCCTTCTGGTAATCAATTGGAAATGAATTTCTTCCAAGAGGAGGTACATGACTTATTAAAGGATAGGGTTTTGGCCCTGTTTTTGGACCGGCTGGAGTTTGGCTGTTTTATTTCACTAGATAAAGCCAATAAAACACTCCTTTCGGTGATTTCACTGAAACTAATTATCTAATAATTTGTCTGCATTGTCCGCAGTACAATTCATTAATTTTGAAAACCCAGAATGGAAAAAGAGCACTACAGCCAAGCTTACGACGCCGACGGCAGACACGGAAATGGCACTCGATGGCGAAAATTTATCGGAGAAAACGCTGGCACAGGTAAATCCCAACGGTACGGCTGCTCCACACATGGTGCCCATAAATGCCCCTACGCGCCCTCGATAATTTTCAGGTATAATCATCATAAGTTGCGCAGATAACATCATGTTAAAAAGGGAGCACGAGCCCATAGCAATAAACATTGCCAACGCAGGAACCAAAGGAGTATGTACCAAAGAAAAAAAGAATATTGAGGTGCCAGTCAATAACAAAAAAACCGCGCATA
Source organism: Pseudomonadota bacterium (assembly GCA_043747645.1). Lineage (GTDB taxonomy): Bacteria > Bdellovibrionota_B > Oligoflexia > Silvanigrellales > Silvanigrellaceae > JAYTOT01. The sequence goes on from JAYTOT010000254.1 coordinate 14,251, forward strand.
ATATGGACTTCGAAAACTTCGCAGACCCCAAAAAACTTATAGCAAATAGAGCACCTACTTGCCCCGTCATTCCCACACTTTCAATTATTCCTAAGTATTTCACATCTATTTTTTCAGAATTCACAATGGTTGGCAAAAGGATATTAAGTCCGCTTGCAAAAAAATTCACAGCACAAAAAACAAAGAGCGATGAAGCAAGACCGGGCAATTTGAAAATGAATCGAAACCCTTGATAGAGGTCGATTCTCCATGAGATATAACTTGTGCTCAAATTTGTATATTTACTTTCAATAAGTTTATCTGGCTTATCAATCATTAATATTAACAGCAGGCTCACTAAAAAGCTCAATGCATTAAAAAACATAGCACCAAAATTTCCTACTGCGCTAACAGCAATTGCACCAAGCATTCCACCCGAAATACCTCCAATGGTTTGCAACAGTGAGGTTTTTTGCATTGCTTCTGGAATTTCTTCCCGGTCTACAAGTGAAGGCACATACCCCCCTGCCGCCGCCGAAAATATGGCTCCAAAAACGCTCGCAAGCATATATAATGACATGAGCGCAAACCAATGAAATTGGTCTGTTAGCGTCAGCAGAGCCACCGCAATAAAGACAAGGAATTTCAAAAAATTTGACAATAAAAGTGTTCGTTTGGGCGAAAATTTATCCGCTATGGGTGCAATAAGTGGAGTCAAAAAGAGGCGCAATACCAAACCAGGCACAGTTATTTTTGCAACGTCCCCAGCTGACCCGGTTTTTTCAAGAACCCACCAGCTTAAGGCAATTGCTTCAGCTGAGTCGCCGATGATTGAAATCGCCTGCCCCGATGCATATAAGAGAACATTTTTATGCGTTATTTTGAACAATTTCATGTGTTATCCCGACAATTAAAAAACCTATAGAGAAAGCGATTCTTTAAACTCACAAAATTTTTCCAACTCGTCAAGAATATTCTGCGTTTCGTCATTATTCACAGTCCATTTTTGCTCCAGCCAAGCTCTAGGATTTGAATTTTTTATGACTCTGTATGCGAGTGAAATGGTCCCGGATAACTTATTGTTTTTATCAATTTCGAAAACAGCCCAAGCTTTTCGATATATCCACATTATAGCAAAAAAATCATGGCTCAATTTCGGCAAGTGCCTGCGCTTAGCTTCCGCATTTAGAAACCAACAAACTATGCTATTGTTGAGATCGCTATCAATTTTTAGCGAGAAAAATTCTGCGGAAATTAACAAATAGATTCTTTCAAGAAATGAAATTCCAGTCTTGGCTAAATTGTCTTTAATCCAATTAATATGCGCTTTTTCGCCAATTGGTAGCAATATTTCATTCAGATATTTTGTCAATATAAAATTCCAAGTACTCATTTCTTCAGTCAAAAGATCAGAATCACTAACATTTTCTTGTTTTAAATTTAGGTGCCATTTATACTATGGCGACAGAGGATACAAAAGCCAACCAAATTGCATTTCCGCTACATGGGAATCAACAAGAGGTGAATTAAAGTTTTTTTTCGGAAAACAAGCTCAATACTTCTTTAAAACAGTTAAAGAAAGTAACTAAAAGTATTTCGCCAGAAATTTCGAAAAAATAATGAGGGGTAAATTTTTGCGGAAACTGATTTTAGAAATGAGAATTTTCTGGTTATATTTTTTTGATTTTACGATAACGTTTGACTTGTTTCAAAATTCTAAACGCAAATAACATTGATCCTATTGAAGCCACTACGCCAGTCATCATTGGAAGTACGTTGTTCATCCAGTCAATCAGTTCCATTACTTCTCTTTTCTTTCTCGTTTATTTCTTTTTCAATATTATCAACATAGGCCCTTATAACTTCGTCTAGACAAAGAAATAGCAAATTCATTACAATTGATGAGAACGTGAAAAAAAGTGCAATCTCTGCTCGCATGCTTCAAAGATCCTTAATATCTATAGCGTTTACATCGCATGCGAAGCCTTGCGCTTGGAGCATTTTACAGAATTGTTCGGCCTGTTTTCTTTTGTCAACCAGATCTGAACAGGGAATGAAATTTACAACCATGTCAACGACGCCCACCATGAGCCCGCTTCCGGCTAAAATCGCCTTTGCCTGAACTGGAATGGGAGCATTGACGCAAGCTGTGGTTACAGTAAGCAATGCAACAGAAGTTGCTTTGAGTCCTGCTTGAATGCCTTTTTTAGTTTGGCACGTCATTTGCGCTAAATTTTCTTCCACGTCCATGGAATTTGGCGTGCCACTGCACAATGCAGTTTTAGAAACCTGAAACACATATCCGTCTGGTGAAGTGTATGAATTACCGGTGATCAGCCCTGGTACAGCAAGTGCAAGTGTAGATGTAAAGCACATGCTGCTTAAAGCGACAATTCTAAGTTTATCAATCATATTATTATTCCGTAAAAGCTAAAATAAAAAAATAGCTCAACTAAAATGAGAATGCCAAGATGCGATGTAGTCACATTGGCATCCCCATTCAGCGAATTTATTTGCAATCCTGATCATTGTTTTTCAATAAAATTTGTCCGTTTTGGTTTGTCACACTGAACGAAGAAGGAAAATTAAGTGCAAGAATTGCATTGCCGACCTGGTCACCATTTCCGGGATCGTATGTTTTTCCAATCACAGTTGCTGAGCAGATTTTACTCGAATTTGTTAGCAATTCCGCTAATGAAGTTGTTGTGCAAACTGTTTCATAATGGCATCCTGTCACGGACCAACTGGTGCAAGTACCGTATTCATCTTGTGCAACGCAAGTTTGTATACAAGTGCCTACAAGTGTCTGAGTGCAGGTTTGGCCTGCTGAATATGCAGCTGTAGAAAGGCAACATGTAGCAATAGAAACGGCGAGCTTTTTTAACATAAGTATCCCTAAAATAAGAGGCTCAAAATTTATCGGACTAGAGGCATAATTGCCTCTAATAAAAAATACATGACATATTTCGCAGTGTCAAATTTTAAAAACGCATTAAGTAGCAACTTTACGCACTATTTATAGGTTTTAACGTCCTTATTTCTGGACGTTTGCCATTTTTACTTGAGATTCATGTCCAGAGTTCTGGACATGAGAAACTTTTCGCGACTTTTTTTTATTTTCAATTCGGGTAAATATTCCTGGACTGTTATCATCTAGTATCAATCTTGAAGAAGCGGTTTCCATAAGACAACACACCTAGCATTTGAACTTTTCGCAGTTTACTCCGCGTCTGGCAGTGATAATTCTAAGACATCCACTTTTCAGAATCAGACTCAATTTTGTGCGGATTGCAAATGAATGTTGGTTAATAGGCACCATGTCTAGCACCATCAAGATGCGCTGTCGTAAAAAAAATTACTATCAGATGTCCAACAACGGCTAGCATTAGAATATTAAAAAATAAAGTTTTTACGGCGTAGCCTGCAAGAGCAAATTAATTGTCGGTAAAAGCAGCGGATTCAATTCGAATTTCTTTTAGGTCCTGCCAAAACCATCGACAATTTTATTGACTATCAATATTTAAAATAAAAAATTGACCTCGCCTTGGGCTGCAAAAATAGTAGCAACAGGAAATCACTTTGACAGACCTTCACAAACTCAGTCAATGATTATTTATAAAACTAAAAAAGATTACTCTTGCAGTCTTTTTATTATTTTCAATTGAAATAGTATTTGGCTTTATAGTGTTACATTGAGTGGTTAATAATTTGAACGACGGTTGGATTCTGAGGGATGAAAATTTAATTATCCCCGGATTTTAAACCTCAAATTAATTTTTTAATAGAGAAATATTTTGCACTAATATAGATTCACATAATAATACATTTTAGATTGCAAAAGCCATACGAAAGAATGCAAATTCTGCGCACCAGTCTTTTATTCAACATGAACTTTGTAAGGCTTTATTTTTAGACACGTGCACACAACCATGGACATGAAATTCTGAAATCAAATTCCGTGCTGCTTTCTTTTTGCTGCAAAGCCGCTACGAGACACTCCTAAAGCAACCACTGCATCTTGAATTTGATCGTGCCGCGCTAGGGCACCTTGAAGCAAGTAGCGTTCAAATGTTGCAACAGAGAATTCTAGCGGTTGGTCTTCTGACAGCGCCTTAGTCAAATTAAGAAGTGCATCGGATGGAATGCCTTTGAGCGCCAAAGTCGACATCGTCGAGTGTTCTGTATCATTTGGTGCAAGCATGTTTTTTAAAACAGGAAGATTTTCTGCATCAATTGGCACTTCATTTAATGAAGATACGATAACAAGAGAGTCGAGCACTTTATAAAGCAGGCGTATGTTTCCTTGCCAATAAAAGCTGCGACACCGGTTTGCAATTTTGTCGAGTTGTTCTTGGCCAACTTGCAGTTGATTTTTGAGAAAATAAAGTTTGATTAAAAGAGGCAAATCTTCAAGCCGCTCTCGTAGTGGTTCCATTTTAAGCGGAATTCCCATAATACGCGTTTGTAAATCGAGCATAAATTTGCCCTCGGCAACGAGGTCGTCGAGGTCGCGCGTGCTGGCCGAGATCACCTGAAAATTTGCATGCCTCGTTTTTGTCTCGCCGAGACGTTCGTAACTTCCGTCGTTAAGAACCCGCAAAAGCCTTTGCTGGCAAGGCAACGAGAGGGCATGTATCTCGTCTAAAAAAAAGATACCTCCTTCGGCTTCCCCTATGAGACCAATGCTTGCGCTGTCGGCGCCCGTAAAAGCACCTTTGCGGTGACCAAACAATAGAGCTACTGCAAGGTCCGTGTTTAAATTTGCGCAATTTACTGCAACAAAAGGACAAGAACCTTCAATCGCGACACGTTCGCGATGAATGAGCTTTGCAAGTTCTTCCTTTCCCGTTCCTGTTTCGCCAGAAATTGTGACACTAATTCGTTTATGCTCGGCAATTTTTTTTGCAAAACGTCGCAATTTATCTGGAATTAAAATTCCATCTGGGCAGAGCATTGCAATTTCATTGTCAACAATTTTATGATTTTGTTCTTTTTTGGACTGCGAGCGAAGCTGGAATTTTTCTTGAGCTTGTTTAATCTGAATTTTAAGTTCGTCAGCATTTAAAATTGGCTTGCGGAAAAACTGTAACGCTCCACGCTCCATTGCAGCATTGTAGGTTTCAATATTGGGATCGGCAGACATAGCGAGTGCCAAAATTTCGGGGTGGTTTATTTTAAGATGCTCTAAAAGCGCTAGTCCATCTGGGCAATCCAAATTTTCGGCTGGGGACAAATGAATGTCAGTCAGCAATGCGCTAAATGTTTTCCCTGCAAGAATTTCGAGAGCTGAATTTAAACTATTAGCTCCTTGAGTAAAAAATCCTGCTTCATTTGCGAGTGCAAGAATTCGAGCGAGTTGATCTGGGGAGTCTTCTACAACAAGCAGAGAAAATTGGTGTGAGTTCACTTTAAGTTTGCTTTCGATTGTTCAAGTTGCAACAATGCCTTTCGGCGACGCAATAATTTGCCTAGCGTTTCTTTTGGGTCGTCTTTTTCTGCAGCTGGCTCAAATGCGCAACCATATTTTAGGCTGAATTCTAATGCTGAGTCGACATCAGAATAAATAAGAATTGGATCTTTAATACTATCTACACCAAAAACAAATAAAGCACTATCAATATGCTCCAATGCTGCATTTCGGAAAATATTTTCTTGGTTTTTTGAAGCCAATTCAATGCAAATGTTAGATTGAAACAATTGGGCAGCTGGAACAAACGGATTAAGAATTAAATTGTTCAAGTCTTTTTCTGGAGGCGGAAGTGCGTTTGGAATTTCCATAACGAAATGTGTGACGGAACCTATTCTTTTATAGAAAAGTTCACCTCCATGCCCCTGAGCAACGCTGTGCACAAAATTGAGTCCGAGTCCGCTGCCACCAGATTTTCCAAATGTTGTGCCACGTGAAAAAAGCAGTGAACTGATTTCAACCGGCACTCCCGAACCATCGTCTTCAACCGACAGCAAAAGAGTTGAACCTTGGCGGCTTGCCAAAACACGCACAAATTTACTGTCTGCCTCTAAGGCATTTATGATTAAGTTTATGAGAGCACGTTCAAATTTAGGAAAGTCTAAAAATGCTCGATTGACATTGGAGTCAATCTCAAAAAAAAGATTTTTACCTTTTTCCTGAGCTAAAATTTGAAGCTCGTCAACAACATGCCCAATTTCGAAATTTTCGAGCGACGGCTGCATAAATAAGTCTGTGTCAGATTTTTTGAGCGCATCAATCAATGAATTCAAGCGATTAAATGCTGATTTTAACGAAAAACGAAACGCCTCGAATTCCGCCCAATTGCAAGCATGCAAAACTTGTTCGATGGTTGCAACTGGAGTTCGAATATCGTGAGCAATACTTTGCGACACGCGGGCAATTGCTGCTTGTTTGCGATTATTTTCTAGATCTGCTCGTATTTTTGCCGATTTATTAGCAGTTTCACCCAGCATTGACAAAAGCGGAGACCATACAAATTGAGTAAATTTGCCAACATTACCGAGTTCCTCTTTTTTCAAAAATTCTCTAATGATATTTGAAAGAATTGTGGCTGAAAATAATAAAATTCCAAAGCAAATAAGTAGAGAAAATACAGTAATTAGAGAGACCAAAACAGAACTTTGAAGCTGAAGTGAATTGAGTTTAGAAACAATTATTTTTACAGAATCTTGACGGGAATAGAAGTCTACTCTGCCCCATTTAGGGCCCTCGGAACTGCCGAAAAAAATGGGCACACTGGTTTTAATTTCCAAATCTGTTTTTTGTTCCCCAAACGCATCGGAGGACTCTGCAATCGCGTCACCCTTGAAAATTTGAAAACTATCGAACCCTGAATCTTTGCTCGCACTTTCTAGCAGTATGCGCGCCCCTCGAGTGTTGTTGGCTAAGAGGTCCTGCCGGATTCCCCCAGTGAGAGTTTGGAGTTGTTGAAAAATTATTTTTGAAACTTCAATTTTAATTGTGTCAGAAATTTCGGACCTTTTGTGAAATGAATACAAAAGACCCGCACCAGCTGAAGTTGCAGCAACAAATAAAGAAAGCATGAGTAGAAAAAGTTTTCTCATGCTATTGGGTGCAAATACTTGTTAAAGGTTAACCGGGAATTTTCTAGCACACTCTCTAAACGCTCAAAATTGATTAGGCTAGAATAAGTTCGACCAAACCACAATTGCTGCGCTTGTGCCGAAGTTGCGATTACGACCACTCTGGGAATTGCAGGCACAAATGGCATGGGAAGTTCTCGAACAGCAATGTCGATACTTGGCAATTCCAAAGCATCAGCCCGAGATTCAAGAAACCATGAAGCTTTTGCGAATGACGAAAACATCATATAATAGTTGCGATGATACAATGGAA